>JALQUH010000025.1 GCA_023263845.1 Candidatus Nanopelagicales bacterium
CGCAGACGGCCGCCCTGGTCGTGCACGTCGCCCGGGCCGGGTGGCTGCAGTGGCGTGACGACATGCCCGATGGCCCGACCCGTCCCGGGAAGGGGCCGCTGGCCCTGCGCCTGGGATTCGGTTCCGACGATGGAGAACCAGCAGGGGGATTCGACATCACCGAGGCCGGCACCAAGAAGGGCTTGGCCCTGTACGTCGTCACAGACGCGACACAGGTTCCCGGGATTACGCGACTGGGTCCGGACGCACTCGACCTCGATGCGTCAGCGCTCGCCGCGATCCTGACCGAGCATGGCCGAAGCCACATCAAGAACCTCATCCGTGAGCAGCACGTCATTGCCGGTATTGGGAATGCCTGGAGTGATGACATTCTCAACCTCGCGCGCATCTCGCCGTTCGCGCCCGCCGGGGGCGTGGATCCCGTCGTGCTGCGTGAGGCAATGGTGTCGGTGCTCACGGAGGCTCGCGACCGCGCGATCGCGGCCGACATCGCACGGTTGAAGTCCGAGAAGCGAGACGGTTTGCGGGTGCACGGCCGTCAGGGTGAGCCGTGCCCGACCTGTGGTGACACCATCTTGAGCGTGTCCTTCGCCGATCGATCACTGGAGTACTGCCCGACCTGTCAAACCGAGGGCAAACCACTGGCCGATCGTCGACTGTCACGCCTGCTGAAGTGACGGAGTCCCTAGGATGCGTAGATGCGCTACCTGGTGACCGGCGGGGCGGGCTTCATCGGCTCGCATTACGTCCGCAGCCTGCTCGACGGCTCCCTCGGAGCCGAGGTGTCGCGCGTGCATGTTCTCGACAAGCTCACCTACGCGGGCAACCTCGGCAATCTCGCACCGATCGCCGACGACCCGCGCTACTCCTTCGTTCAGGGTGATATCGCCGACGGTGAACTGCTCGATGAGGTCGTTCCGGGACACGATGTGGTCGTCAACTTTGCCGCCGAGACCCACGTCGACCGATCCATCTCCGGTCCACAGGACTTCATTCTCACCAACGTCGTGGGGACGCAGGCGGTGCTGGACGCCTGCCGGCGACATGAGATCCCTCGCATCGTTCATATCGGCACCGACGAGGTCTATGGATCGATCGAGAGTGGTTCCTGGGCGGAGGATGCCCCACTGCTGCCCAACTCCCCGTACGCCGCATCCAAGGCGGCTGGCGAGTTGCTGGCCCGCGCATACCACCGGACCTACGGCATGCCGGTGTCGACGACGCGATGTTCCAACAACTACGGGCCGTATCAGTTCCCCGAGAAGGTGATTCCCCTCTTCGTCACCAACCTCATGGACGATCGAAAGGTGCCGCTGTACGGCGACGGCCTTAATGTGCGCGACTGGCTGCACGTCGACGATCACATTCGCGGAATCCAGATCGTCGTCGAGCGCGGCGAACCAGGAGCGTCGTACAACATCGGTGGGGGAGTCGAACTCAACAACCGCGAGCTCACCGCCATCATTCTCGAGCAGATGGGCAGGGCCTGGGATGACTGGGTCGAGCTGGTGGAGGACAGGCTCGGACATGACCGCCGATACAGCGTCGATGACTCGCGAATTCGAGCCCTGGGATATTCGCCGAGTCGCACGTTCGAGCAGGCGATCGGTGAGACCATCCGCTGGTATCGGGACAACGAGTCCTGGTGGAGGCCACTGAAGGGATAGCGATGAGCCTTCCGGTCGGGGAACGAACCTCCTTCGGCCAGCCGCGAGCCCTCGCAACGCTGTTCTTCACCGAGATGTGGGAGCGGTTCTCCTACTACGGCATGCGGGCGATCCTCGGTGATGACCACCAGCCTGTGCTCGCCGTCAGCGAGCTTTTCGGCGACCGTGTCGAGATCGTAGCTGTAGCCAGAGTTGCTGGAGAACCAGGGCGGCATCCAGGGATAGAGATCGCCAAGG
>JALQUH010000026.1 GCA_023263845.1 Candidatus Nanopelagicales bacterium
CACCTCGATGACCATCAACGCCACCGCCGCGATCCTGCTGGCGATGTACGTGGTGGTGGGTGAGGAGCAGGGCGTGCCCCGCCGGAAGCTGGGCGGCACGGTGCAGAACGACATCCTGAAGGAGTACGTCGCCCGGGGGACGTGGATCTTCCCACCCGCGCCCTCGATGCGCCTGGTGACGGACGTCTTCGGCTACTGCTCCCGGAGCGTCCCCCGCTGGAACACGATCTCCATCTCCGGGTATCACATGGCCGAGGCAGGGGCGACGCCCGTGCAGGAGATCGCCTTCACCCTCGCCGATGCGATTGCCTACGTCCGCGCCGCCGTCGAGTCGGGCCAGCACGTCGACGAATTCGCTCCGCGTCTGGCGTTCTTCTTCGTTGCCCGGACGACTTTCCTGGAGGAGGTGGCGAAGTTCCGGGCGGCACGGCGCATTTGGGCCCGGGTCATGCGCGAGGAATTCGGCGCCCAGAATCCCAAGTCGCAGATGCTGCGTTTCCACACGCAGACAGCCGGCGTGCAACTCACGGCCCAGCAGCCGGAGGTCAATCTCGTGCGGGTCGCGGTACAGGCACTGGGCGCGGTCCTGGGTGGCACCCAATCCCTACACACGAACTCCTTCGATGAGGCAATCGCGCTCCCGACCGAAAAGGCCGCGCGCCTCGCATTGCGCACCCAGCAGGTGCTCGCGTACGAGTCCGATGTGACGCAGACCGTCGATCCGTTTGCCGGATCGTACGTCGTGGAGTCCCTGACCGATGAGATTGAGGCAGCGACCCTCGCGTTGATGGAGCAAGTCGAGGACCGCGGGGGCGCGGTCGCGGCCATCGAGCAGGGTTTCCAGAAGCTGGAAATTGAGAAGTCGGCCTATCAGGTTGCGCAGGAGATCGATGCCGGCGAGCGGACCGTCGTGGGCGTCAACCGCTTCACCATCGATGAGGACGAGCATTACGAGCCGCTTCGGGTCGATCCCGCCATTGAGGCCGACCAGCGTGCGCGTCTGGCCCGGATCCGGGCCGAGCGCGACCAGGTTGCGGTTGATGAGGCGCTGACTCGCGTGAGTGCGGCCGCGGCGGGCACCGACAACCTCCTCTATCCCATGAGGGACGCACTGCGTGCCCGAGCAACCGTCGGTGAGGTCAGTGATGCGCTGCGCGCGGTGTGGGGGGTCTACAAGCCGACGGATGTGTTCTGACGATGGCGGACATTGAGGCGGTTGTCTGGCGGGACGGTGAACTTGTGCTGCTGGACCAAACTCAGTTGCCCCAGTTAGAGACCCACCTGCACTGTCAGAGCGTCGACGACGTGGTCGACGCCGTTCGGCGGCTTGTCGTACGTGGAGCGCCGGCGCTCGGTGCGGTCGGAGCCTACGGCGTGGCCATCGCGATGCAGCAGGCTGAGCGGGAAGGGTGGGATGAGCAACGGCTCGCCGCTGAGGTGGGGCGCGTGCGCGATGCCCGACCGACGGCGGTCAATCTCGCCTGGGGCGCTGACCGTGTGAGACCCCTCATGGTGGATGGCATCGCCGCGGTTCTGGCAGAAGCCGATGCCCTAGTCGCCGAGGACACGGCGGCGAACCGGGAGCTCTCCCGGATCGGGGCGGATTGGATCGAGTCGAGGTGTGCGCGCCGTCCGCTTCGGGTGCTCACCCACTGCAACACCGGCGCGCTCGCCACCACCGGATGGGGAACAGCGTTCGGCATCATCCGAGAGTTGTTCGAGCGGGGTGAGGTCGAACTCGTTTACGCCGATGAGACACGACCGCTACTGCAGGGGGCGCGACTGACCGCGTGGGAGTGTGCTCGCCAGGGCATCCCCTATGTCGTGCAGGTCGATGGGGCCGCCGCGTCCACCATCCTGCGAGGGCTGGTCGACGTGGCGGTCATCGGGGCTGACCGCATCGCCCGCAACGGCGACACGGCAAACAAGATCGGCTCGGTCGGTGTCGCACTGGCCTGCCATGCGGCGGGCATCCCATTCGTCGTTGCGGCGCCATCGTCGACCGTGGACCTCTCGACCGAGGCGGGGGCGGAGATCGAGATTGAACTGCGGGATGGCCGCGAGGTGACAGCCTGGAGCGGTGTGGACTATGCGCCCGCGGGGGCCCAGGGATTCAACCCGGCCTTCGATGTGACACCGGCGGCGTACATCGCGGCGATCGTGACCGAGCAAGGCGTCATCGAACCGGACGGTGACGCGAGCGTTGCCGCGCTCACGGCGCCGTAAGCGAATAGAGGAGTGGATCGGCCTTGACCACCGCGCTGGATGAATTGGTTGCGCGCTCGCGGCGCATCGGCGAGGACCCCACGCTCGTGGTGTACGGCGGCGGCAACACCTCTGCCAAGGGCACGATTGTCGACCACCTCGGCCGTGAGCAGCGAGTCATGTGGGTCAAGGGCTCCGGCGCCGATCTGCGGGGTTCGTCGGAGTCGGACTATCCCGCGCTACGGCTCGATGATCTGTTGCCGCTGCGCACTTTCGAGGAGATGTCCGACCAGGAGATGACCGAACTTGTCTCGCGGGCTCTCCTTGATCCCTCGGCGAGGAGGCCGTCCATCGAGACGCTGCTCCATGCTTTCCTGCCGTTCACACACATCGATCATGTTCACGCCGATGCCATCTGCGCCCTGACCAATCACGCCGACGGGCCGCGTGTGGCCCGCGAAGCCCTCGGCGAAGGCTTTGCCTACGTGGACTGGATGCGCCCCGGCTTCACCCTGAGCAAGGTCGTGGGTGACCTGGCGAGCTACGAGGGTGTCGTGCTGGCGCATCACGGTCTCGTGACGTGGGGGGCGACAAGCGACGAGTGCTGGGATCGCACGGACCGGACCGTGCAGCGTGCGCGTGACTTCATCAATGACCAGCGTCTGCGAGTCGATGCCGGCCCTAGCGCCTCGGACATGCCTGACGAGGAGATCGAACGGCTTCTGCTCCATCTACGCGGCGCCTTGTGCAAGACCGGGCGCCGTGTTCTCCGCGTCGATGGACGTCTTCGCGCCGTGGCCGATCGATCGGACGTCGATGCGGTAGTCGCCGGCGGTGTGAGCAGTGCCGATCACATGCTACGGATCAAACCCCGCTCGGTCGTCGTCCGATCGAGCGAGAGCGCCGCCAGTGACATCGCGGCGTACGCAGGTGACTATGTCGCCTACGTCGCACGCAACGCCGATCTGATGCCCCGCGGGTACTCCGCCCACGATCCCATGCCCAAGGTTGCTCTGGTGCCAGGTCTCGGCGCCGTCACGACCGGCGCCACGCAACGCGAGGCCGAGGTGGCCGCAGATATTGCGCTGCACACACATCAGGTCGCCGCCACGGTGGCCGACCGATTCGGTGCGCCGGAGCCACTCGACGAAGTGGAGACCTTCCGCTTCGACTATTGGCCGATGGAGCTCTACAAACTCACCCTCAGGCCGACGGCGCCGGACCTCGCAGGTGCGATCGTGGTCGTGACCGGGGCCGCGTCGGGGATCGGGCGCGGGATTGCGTTGGAGTTGGCCACCAGGGGAGCATCACTGGTCCTGGCCGACCTTGACGGAACCGGGCTGACGGAGGTGGCTGCGCACATCGCGGAGTCCGGTGCTGCACAGCCCGAACTCGTGGCGGGTGATCAGACCGATGAATCGGTGGTGGAGGAGACGGTGCGACGCGCTGTACGCGTCTTCGGGGGCCTGGACGGGGCGGTCATCAACGCCGGTATCGGAGTTACCGGGAATTTGGATGACCTCACCCTTGATCAGTGGGAGTCCGGTCTGCGGATCAATCTCACCAGCGGCTTCTTGCTTACCCGAGCCGCTCTGCGCGTGCTGAAGGAGCAGGCCATGGGCGGATCTTTGGTGTACATCGCCAGTAAGAACGCCTTCGGCCCGGGCGCTGGATTCGGTGCCTATTCCGTGTCGAAGGCCGGGATGGTTCAGTTGATGCGTATTGCGGCACTCGAGGGGGGCAAGCACGGCGTTCGAGCCAATGCGATCAACCCGGATGCCGTGTTCGATCACTCGCGATTGTGGGACGACGGACTACGCGAGGAGCGGGCGGCAGCCCACGGCATCAAGCCCGAGGAGCTCGAGGACTTCTACGCTGCGCGCAATATTCTCGGCCGCCGCGTGACGACCCGAGATGTGGCACAGACTGCAGCGTTCCTGCTCTCCGAGGCGTCCTCGCGCACGACCGGCGCCGTGATTCCGGTCGATGGCGGCGTCGCTGGGGCCTTTCCCCGTTAGCGGCACGACACCTACTCAACCAAGGGTGATGTCCTTCTCAACCAATGATGATGTCGGTCATCTCGGCGACTTCGGGGTAGGACGATTCACCCTGGGCATGGGGCTCGCCTTCGCGGCGCACCCGCACCACCTGCCAGCCCGCGGCCCCCGCCGCATCAAGTTCGGCGACCACGTCGGAGCAGAAGAGCAGTTGCTCCGGTGCCATCCGTAGTGCCTGCGCGATGGCTCGGTACGACGATTCGTCGCGCTTGGGCCCAGCGTTGGCGGTGTCGAAGTAGTCGGTGATCCACGGGGTGTGATCGCCCTCGGGTGTGTGGGCGTACCAGTTGCGCTGGGCAAGCGTGGAGCCAGAGGAGTACACCGAGATCGGCACGCCCGCGGCGTGCCAGTGCGCCATCGCCACCAGCGCATCGGGATAGAAGTCGGAGACCAAAGCACCGGAGGCGAAAGCGTCCTCCCAGATCAAGCCTTGGAGCGTCTTCAACGGCGTGATCTTGCGATCAGCCGCCACCCACTTGTTGAGCGTCTCAAGGGCGACTTCGGACGACAGATCCGGGACGCAAATCTCCTCGCCGATCTGCGCGATGACCTCGGCGGTCGCCGGCTCGTGACCATGTTCGTCGAGCCACTGAGGAAATCGCTCAGTCGCATAGGGGAACATCACATCGAACACGAACGATGAGCGGCTCGTCGTGCCTTCAATGTCGACAACGACGTGCTCGACGCCACGGAAGACCTGCTCGGCTAGGGTCACGCTTAGGGAGGTTACATGTCCACGGATTCTCCAGCGGACGCGCTCGCACGTACGGGTCGCCGACTTTACGAGTTGGGCTGGATGCGCGGCACCTCTGGCAACGTCTCGGTCCGTGATGGCGCCCGTCTCCTCATCACGGCGTCGGGAGTGGATAAGAGCTCACTTGAGGCCGCTCATGCTGTTGCCACGGATGAGCGGGGGGTGCCATCAGCGGGGCAGCCCCACCGGCCGAGCGCGGAGGCGGAGGTGCACGCTGCCATCCTGCGCGCCAGCAAAGCGAACGCCGCCATACACGTCCACGCCCTTTCCAGCGTCATCGCCGCCGCGCGTTGGCCGGACGGCGTGCCCATGTCCGACGTCGAGCAACTGAAGGGTATCGGCCGGGGGGCACACGGAGATCGCGTCGTCGTTCCGGTCGTCGCCAACTCGCAGGACATGGCGGACTTGTCCGAGCGAGTCGTGCAGGCGATGGACACCGGTGTGCCCTGCGTCATCGTGGCCGAGCACGGTCTCTATGCGTGGGGGAGCGACCTGGGTGAGGCGGTCGACCGCACGGAGAGCCTTGATTGGCTGTTCGAGTACGTCCTGCGACTCGATGCCCTTGATCGCTAGTCCCCTGTGCGTCGGCCCAGGAATGCGACACAATGGGGACGTTCGACCGAATGGCGCTGACCTACCAGTTGGCGTCGATCGACGAGAGAGGTGACTGATATGACCCTGCTGAGCGTGTGGGCCGACGACGCCCCCGACACGGTTCTGCTGCAGACCAGCGATCACGGCGTCATCACAGAGGCGCTGGCCTCGCACGGGGTGGTCTTCGAGCACATCCCGGCCGGTGATCCGCTTCCGCCCACGGCGACCCAGGACGAGGTCCTGCAAGCGCACCGCCCTCTGGTTGATCGACTCATCGCGCAGCACGGCTATCGATTGGTTGACGTCGCCCAACTTCATCCGGTTGATTCAGATGAATGGCGCGCCACCGCCGAGGGTGCGCGGGCGAAATTCCTCAATGAACACACGCACGACGAAGAGGAGATCCGATACTTCTCTTACGGGTCGGGAGTGTTCTACCTGCATG
Source organism: Candidatus Nanopelagicales bacterium (assembly GCA_023263845.1). Lineage (GTDB taxonomy): Bacteria > Actinomycetota > Actinomycetes > S36-B12 > S36-B12 > Mxb001. The sequence goes on from JALQUH010000026.1 coordinate 6,056, forward strand.
TCGACGGCAAGGTTGCCGCCATGCTGTGCACCGCCGGCGACCTGCTCAGCGTCCCGGCCATGACCACGCATTGGTTCGATATGGGCACGTCACCCGATTTCACGGCCATCCGCTTCTTCCACGATGACGACGGCTGGGTCGGCACATTCACGGGGAGCGACATCTCGACGTACTTCCCGACCTTCGATGAATTGACGCGCGTCGCACTGACCTCCGCATGACCGGCGCCCTCGGGGTCATCGCCGGGACCGGCTTCTATGCGCTCGCCGAATTGAGTGAGCCCGAGACCTTCACCCAGTCGACCGAGTACGGCGACGCACAGGTCACGAGTGGACTGCTGCACGGCCGGCCGACGTATTTCGTGTCACGACATGGGGCAGACCATTCCGTGCCGCCCCACGTCGTCAACTACCGAGCAGTCATGCAGTCGCTGGTCGACATGGGCGTCACCGAGATTCTTGCCATCAACGTCGTTGGGGGCATCGGCCACGAGGCAGGTGCCCTTGTCGTGGTTGATGACTTCATCGATTTCACCAAGCAACGACCGGTGACCTTCTTCGATGGCAGTACCCCGGAGGGCGTCGTGCATATCGACATGGGGGAGCCCTACAGCGAGCGGCTGCGTCAGGCTTGGATCCACGCGGCTGAGCGGGTGAGCATCCCTGTGACTCCGCGTGGTGTCTACGGAGCCTTCGAAGGACCACGCTTTGAGACGCGTGCGGAGATCAAGATGGCGTCCATACTCGGGGTCACCGTTGTCGGCATGACCGGTGTTCCGGAGGTCGTTCTCGCCGCCGAATGTGCGTTGCCCTATGCCTCCCTGTGCCTAGTGGCCAACCCCGCTGCGGGGCTGAGTGACGATCCCATCACCATCGATGAGGTCCAGGCGGTCGTGTCCCGAGGGGCCGAGTCGGTGACGAAGATCCTGTTCGAAGCCGCTGGCCTATTGGCAGCTGCCGAATGACGGCTGACGTACTGATTGAGAACGCCCGCTACGCGCTCATGACCGACGAGGATGGTGCATCGCGCGAGCATGTGTCCATCGCGATCACGGACGGCGTCATCACATCGATTGGCGACCCTGCGCCGGCACATTCGGTGATCGATGCCCGTGGGGCTCTGGTCATGCCGGGATTGGTGAACCTCCACACGCATCTGCCGATGACGCTACTCCGGGGCGTCGCCGAGGACGTCGACCTGCAAGGTTTCCTTGAGCGTGTCTGGGCGGAGGAAGCACGCATCATGGACGCCGACGGTGTCTATGCCGGGGCTCAACTCGGAGCGGTGGAGGCGTTGCTATCCGGGACGACCACGGCCTTGGACATGTACTTCCATCCCGAAGCAGGCCATCGCGCTGCGGTCGAGGCGGGCCTGCGGCACATCACCGGTCCGGTCTTCTTTTCCTTTCCCGGCCCAGATGGCCTCGAATGGGACGAGCGGGTGCGTCGCGCCCGCACCTGGCCCCAAACGCTCGAGGAAATCGGGGGACCTTACGTGCCTCCCGCGCTCATGCCGCATGCCGCCTTCACTGTCGGCGTCGACCACCTCGCCGAGATCGTCGAGCTCGCGAGCGCCCACGGAGCGATGATCACCACGCATGCCTCGGAGAACGACCGGGAAAACGCCGACACGGTTGCCGCGACCGGCATGCGGCCCATCGGTGCCCTAGACGCTGCTGGTGTTCTTGAGTGTGCGCCGGTCCTCGGACACGGCGTACGCCTGAATGCCACCGAACGTCAGCGGATTGCCCAGACGGGTACCTCGATCGCGCACTGCCCCGGATCCAACCTGAAGCTGGGGAGTGGAGCCGCCGACATCGTGGGCTATCGCCAGGATGGGATCGGTGTCGGGCTGGGCACTGACGGCTGTTCTTCGAGCAACGACCTGGACATGTTCGCGGCGATGCGTCTCACGGCCAATCTGGCGCGACTCGTACGCGAGGACCCGGCCGCTATCTCGGCCCGTGAGGTTGTCGCCCTGGCCACGGTGGAGGGCGCCCGGGCCCTGGGATTGGAAGGTCGAATCGGCACCATAGAGGTCGGCAAGGAGGCCGATCTTGTGGTGCTCGATCTGCAGGCCCCGCACCTGTTGCCCGTGCATGACCCTTACACTTCGGTCGTCTTCAGTGCCGGACGAGGTGACGTCCGCGATGTGATCGTTGCAGGATCAGCGGTCGTGCGTGATCGCGAGCCAACGCGGGTTGTCCTCGCCGATGTCATGGAGCGTGCCGCCGAGGTTGTTGGGGTCGAGCGATGAGCGAGCTCGAGACTCTTTCCGCAGATGAGGTCATCGACAAACTCGGCCTCGAATTTCTCGAGGGTGAAGGCGTGTGGATCCGTGTGATCTGGCGTACCCCGAATACCAACGCGATCCACTGTCTCCTGACGCCTCAGGACTTCAGTGGTCTGCACATGCTCCGCGAGGATGAAGCCTGGGTGCATGTCGCGGGCGCTCCCGTCGAGATGCTCCAGCTGCATCCCGATGGGTCGCATGACGTCTTCCATCTGGGGACCGACATTGATGGCGGTGAGTGTCCCGCGGTACTGGTACCGGCCGGTTCCTGGCAAGGGGCGCGCACGAAGGGCCCCTGGAGTCTGGTGGTGTGCACACTTGCGCCACCCTTCACATCGTTCGTCTTGGCGGGCGACGATCTTGATGTGAGGACCTGGCCGGGTGCGCGCGATCTAGCTCTGGAGTTCGTCCGTGGGTGAGCATCCTGTCGCCATCGTCACGGGCGCCACCGGCCTGCTCGGCAGGGTCCTCGTCGAAGTTCTGTCGGAGGACGGGTACGCCGTGGTCGCGCATGGACGGCGTGAACGCCCGGACGGGTGGCCGGAGTCAGTCACCTACGTAGCCGGGGATCTGCGCAACGACGTTGATGTCGCGCCGCTGGTTAAGGCTGCTCGCAATCGCGGAGTGGTTCGCGCCCTCGTGAACAACGCTGCCGATATGGATATTGGCCGGCGTTGGCCCATGGCAGCCGCGGACTGGGCGGCGATGCTGAATGCCTCATTGCTCTCGACGGTGCGTGTCACTCAAGCGCTCTTGCCGGACATGGCGGCCGAGTCCTCCATCGTCAACATCTCGAGTGTCGAAGCAACCTCGGCCTTTCCCCATCATGCGCACTACGCGGCTGCCAAGGCGGCATTGGAGTCCTATACGCGTTCGTTGGCGCTGGAGTTGGCCCCGAGGAAGATTCGCGCCAATGCCCTCGCCCCGGGAGTCATCGACCGACCGGGACTTGCGGACTCGTGGCCAGAGGGCTGGAGTTGGTGGTCGCGCACCTGCCCGTTGGGCCGCGCGATCACCGCTCGCGAAGTGGCCGATGTGGCAGCGTTTCTGGTTTCCGTCAGAGCTGCCGGGGTCAACGGTTCCGTCATCCCGGTCGATGGCGGGTGGTCGGCTTCTGCCCGCTTCTCCTGAGACCGCCGAAGTCTCGCTCGCAACACAGGTAACAGGTGCATCACTGGTAAGCGTGACCAGGTTACGGGAGGGTCACGGCGGGGGTGGTCATGCGTGTTGCACTTCATGCGCAGACTAGGGTCGGGTCAACGCTCAGGCCCCAGATGAGCGGCGCGGAGAACCGCGTGGGTGTGGGGCCACTGACGAAAGGGCATACACACATGCATCGCAAGTGGGGTTTGGCGGCTGCGGCCGCTGCCGCTGCGCTCGTGCTTGCCGCCTGTGGCGGCAGCAGCGACGGCGGCGACTCATCGAGCAGCGGCGGTGGCGGCGGCGGCGGCGAGGGCGACTGCCCGGGTGCCGACGCCTTCTGCATCGGCCTGGTCACCGATACCGGCAAGGTGGACGACAAGTCGTTCAATCAGTCCGCGTGGGAGGGTGCCCTCGAGGCTGCTCAGGCATCGGGTGGATACGCCAAGTACATCGAGACCGTCGATCCCAAGGACTACGCCACCAACATCGGCCAGTTCGTCTCGGCGAACTACGACGTCATCGTCACCGTCGGCTTCCTCATGGGCGAGGCGACAGTCGAGGCGGCCAAGGCCAACACCGGCATCCAGTTCATCGGCGTTGATCAGTTCCAGGGCGAGGAGATCCCCAACCTCACCGGCCTGGTGTTCCCCGAGGACAAGGCCGGATACGCCGCGGGCTACCTCGCGGGCCTGATGACCAAGACCAACAAGGTCGGCGCCGTCCTCGGCACCGACACCGTCCCGCCGGTCAAGCTCTTCGGCGAGGGCTACAAGGCCGGTGC
>JALQUH010000158.1 GCA_023263845.1 Candidatus Nanopelagicales bacterium
TATCGGTGCGAACCTTCCCGTGCACGAGCCCACCGGCAACATGGTTGTCGACATCGGTGGTGGCACGACCGAGGTCGCCGTCATCTCGCTCGGTGGCATCGTGACGTCAATCTCGATCCGCGTGGGCGGAGACGAACTCGACAACGCGATCATCCAGTACGTCAAGAAGGAATACTCGCTTCTGCTTGGCGAGCGCACCGCGGAAGAGATCAAGGTCGCCATTGGCTCTGCCTTCCCGATGCCAGATGAGCCGCACGCAGAGATCCGCGGACGAGACCTGGTCAGCGGCTTGCCACGCACCGTGGTGGTGACCGCTGAGGAGATTCGTCGCGCCATCGACGAGCCTGTGAATGCGATCGTCGATGTGGTCAAGACGACGCTGGATCGCACCCCGCCGGAACTTTCCGGCGACATCATGGATCGCGGCATCGTGCTCACCGGTGGTGGAGCGCTCTTGCAGGGTCTCGATGAGCGACTGCGCCACGAAACGGGCATGCCGATCGTTGTGGCAGAAGATCCGCTCGACTGCGTGGCCATGGGATCGGGCAAATGTGTAGAGGAGTTCGAGGCGCTCCAGCAGGTCCTCATCTCCGAGCCTCGTCACTAACCCGGTTCGTTCATGCGTGAGAGTCGCACGACCCGAATCGTGCTCGCCGTCCTCGTGCTCGTCTCCATCACCCTGGTAATCATCGATCTGCGCGGCAGTTCCTCCGGCCCCACGGCATTCATCCGATCGGCCGGAGCCGCGATCGTGGCGCCACTGGAGCGTGTGTCGGGAGCCATCTTCGGACCGGTGCTCTCCCTAGGCGACTCCCTCGGCAGCCTTGGCGAAAAGGACGCGCAGATCGCCGATCTGGAGGCGGAGAACGCTCGACTGAAGTCGGAGCTCGATGTCGTGGCGAACGACAAGGCGCGGGTTGCCGAACTCGATGCACTCATGGGGCTGGTGGGAAACAACGGCTACGAAACCGTCCCCGCGCAGGTGATCGCCGTCGGCCCCGCGCAGGGATTTGCCTGGACTGTGACGATTGACGTGGGCAGTCGTGACGGGGTTGAGCCGCAGATGTCGGTCATCAGTGGCGCCGGACTCGTTGGGCGAACCATTTCGGTGACTCCGACAACAGCGACCGTCCTGCTCGTGGTGGACGCCACATCCTCGGTAGGGGCGCGACTGGCGGGTACCTCGCAAATTGGCATCGTATCGGGAAGCGGTCGCCAGGACGCCCTGCAGATGCAGCTGTTGGATCCGCTCGCCGTGGTTGATGTTGGTGACGTCGTCGTCTCGTTCGGCTCGGAGGCGGATCGGCCCTACGCGCCCGGTATCCCGATCGGCACCGTTCTTCAAATGCGTGGTACGGAAGGTCAATTGACGCGCTCGGCGATCGTTGAGCCGTATGTCGACGTATCACGACTCGACATCGTCGGCGTGGTGCTTCGTGTCGACGAGCGGGCTCCACGTGAGCCGCTGCCCATGCCGACGCCATCGCCCACCAACGCCGCAACCGGTGACGACACCGTGACCGCTGACGACTCGACCACTATCGACGAACCGGTCGTCCCCGAAGAGACGGCGGTGCCGTGATGGTCGTTCGCCGCTTCCCGCTGTGCCTGGTCCTGCTGCTCCTCGCCGTAGTTCTGGAACTCACCCTGCTGGCGCCGCTGCCCTTCCCCGGAGCGACTCCGCCGCTTGTGCTCGTCACCGTTGCGGCCCTGGCCTTTGCCTTCGGACCGACAACCGGTGCGGTGTGCGGATTCGTGGGTGGGCTCCTGCTCGATGTGGCGCCGCCCGCCGCCGGCACTCTGGGGATTGCTGCCCTGATCTTGACGGTGCTCGGCTATGGCCTGGGACGTCTCGGGGATCCGAACGATCGCCCGCTCCTGGTCAGCGTGGGGGCAACAGCGGCCGCCGGCGGGCTCTCAGTGATCGCCGTGGCCATTCTCGGCGGACTGCTCGGAAATCCACGCACCCAATGGGGCGACGTGCCGGGACTGATCGTGACCGAGGTCCTCTACGCGGCGCTCCTCGCCGTCCTGCTCGTCCCCGTGATCCAGCGCCTTGCGCGACGACTGGTCCCCGAGGCCTTCTCCCGATAATCGGACGGTCAGTACCGCGTCCGAAGGGACTCGGGACGCCCGCCGTCGTACCGTTAAGGACGTGAAGGTCCGTCCGGACCCTCCTGGCATGCCCGCACCCGCGGCACGTCGCCGTGACGGATGGATCAAGGAGGTGTGGTGAGCGACCGCTCCAATCTCCGCCTCGTGGTCCTCGGAGTGCTCATCATCTCCCTCATCAGCACTCTCTTTGCGCGGCTGTTCTACCTCCAGGTTGTCGTCGGTGATGAGTACGCCGCCCAAGCAGCGAGTAACTCCACTCGCGAGGTCGTCACGCCCGCTGTCCGTGGGCTCATCCTCGATCAGCGAGGGCGCCCGTTGGTGGCCAACCGCACCTCTCTGGTGGTGTCGGTCGATCGCTCGGTCCTGGCTCGCGAGGACGATGACGGAGCCGCCATCCTCGATCGCCTCGCCTCTACCCTCGGCGTCACCTCTGCCTCCCTGGCGGAGCGACTCCTGCCGTGTGGTTCAGAAGGTGCGCCACCTCTACCCGTTTGCTGGGATGGCTCTCCGTACCAACCTGTGCCGGTCGCCAAGGATGTCCCGACACAAACCGCGCTGAAGATCATGGAGCGCCGTACGGAATTCCCGGGAGTCACGGCGCAACTTGAGGCGGTGCGCGAATATCCGGCGCCTTTCGAAGCAAATCTTGCCCACGTCCTCGGCTATGTCGGTCCAGTGACGCAGGAGCAATTGGACATCCAAGGCGATTCGCTGGACCCCGCGCGACTGCGCGCTCGAGATCTCGTTGGTCGCAACGGGCTGGAAGCGCAGTACGATTCCGAACTACGCGGCATCCCCGGGATCACCTCGCTCGCAGTGGATCAAGTGGGTCGCGTCACGGGCACAGTGAGCGAGTCGGACCCGGTTGCGGGCAACTATGTAGTCACCAATATCGACGCCCATTTGCAAAGAGTCGTGGAGACCGCACTCGAGGATGCGGTGCTCCGGTCGCGTGAGGCCGGTGAGATCGCGGACAGTGCCGCCGGCGTGGTCGTCGATGTGACAAACGGCGCCGTGCTGGCGATGGCGAGTTACCCCACGTATGACCCGAGCCTTTGGGTCGGCGGCATCTCCAACGCGGACTACGCCAAATTGCTCGCGGACCAGGCATTGTCGTCGAACGTCATTCAGGGCACCTTCCCCCCGGGTTCGACGTTCAAGGTGGTGACGACGGTCGCCGCGGCACGGGAGGGCTATGACCTCTACGGCACGTACGACTGCCCGGGTGACTACACCGTCGGCTCACAGCGGTTCCGCAACTTCGAGTCCTCTGCTTACGGTCCCATCAACTTGGAGCGCGCGCTGGAGGTCTCGTGCAACACGGTCTTCTACCGCATGGCCGATGAGATGTGGCTGAAGTCTGGTGGTCTTTATGCACCGAATGGCGCTCCCGATCCCATCGCGGACGCGGCGGACTCTTTTGCGCTGGGTCGGCGTACCGGCATCGACTTGCCCAACGAGGCCGCGGGGCTTGTATCGGGACGCGAGGAGAAGTTGGCCGTCTGGGAGCAGCGACGTGAGACCTGGTGCGCTGACGCCAAGGACGGCTTCGCTGATCTTCGTGACGAGAACCCCCGGCTTGCCGAGTATTACACCGCGCTCGCCAAGGAGAACTGTCTTGACGGCTTCCGCTGGCGCAACGGTGACGCGATCAACGCGTCCATCGGCCAGGGCGACACCTCGATCACTCCGCTCCAGTTGGCGATGGCGTATGCCGCGATCGCCAATGACGGCACCGTCTACCAGCCGCAGGTTGCGAAGGCCATCGTGACCAGCGGCGGCGAGGTCGTTCGACAGTTCCAACCCGTGGTGCGCGGTGAGGTCCAGGCGCCAGAGGGAACCTTGGAGTTCTTGCGCGCCTCACTCTCCGGAGTGACCTTCGACGGCACCGGTCGCATCCCGTTTGAAGGTTTTCCTCTCGACGAGATCCCCATCGCGTCCAAGACCGGCTCGGCGCAGGTCTTCGGTGACAAGTCCACGACCGCGTGGTACGCCAGTTTCGCGCCAGCCGACAATCCGCGCTATGCCGTCATCATCATGGTGACCCAGGGTGGTACGGGGTCGGTCACCGTGGGTCCGAGCGTGCGGACGATCTACGAAGCTCTCTTCGGAATTGTCGATGGTGTCATCGACCCGGCGCAGAGTGTGCTCGTTGGCGGTGAGCCCTCGAATACCCTGCCGATCGTGCGCCCGGACGGCATCCCCATCGTGCCGGAGACCGACACCCAGGCTCCAGGCGGAGGCGTGACGTACTCGGGTGGTGATCCGCCGGTCGCGGATGAGACGGCCACGGATGCGGTGGCCGTCGAATGAGCGCGGCCGACTCGCAGCGGTTCATTGGGGCTCGCCAGCAAGAGCGTCAGTCGTATTGGCGCCGGCTGGACTGGTGGCTCCTCATCGCCGCGCTCTTCTTGAGTCTCGGAAGTTCGGTATTCGTCTGGTCGGCCAGTCGGTCTGATCTCGCCGGTGATGATCCTCAGTACTTCCTGAACCGGCACATCGTCAACATCGTGATCGGACTGGTCCTTGCTTTCATCATCTCCAGGCTGGACTACCGACTGCTGCGCGCCTACTCGCCGGTGCTCTACGGACTCGCGATCTTCGGCATCCTGCTCGTTTACACGCCTCTGGGGGCGACAATCGCGGGCGCCCGCGCCTGGATCACCTTGCCCGGTGGTTTCACGATGCAGCCGTCGGAGTTCGCCAAGGTGGCCATCGTCCTCATCCTTGCGGTGGTGCTAGCGGAGAAGCGCGACGCCGAAACCGAACCGCGAGATCGCGATGTGGCACTCGCCCTGCTGCTGGCAGCGATCCCCATCGGCTTGGTTCTGCTACAGAACGACACCGGCACGGTACTCATCATGTGCACGATCGTCGTGACGATGGTTGCGGTGTCAGGGGCGCGGACCAGATGGGTGGCCGGGCTTCTGGTCGGTGGGGCAACAGCGGCCGTTGTCGCCTGGCAACTCGGCTTCGTCAAGGACTATCAGATCGCTCGATTGACCTCGTTCGTCAATCCCGACGATGCGGCATCCACTGCGGCCTACAACGCGACACAGGCTCGCATCGCCATCGGTGGCGGAGAGCTCTGGGGGAGGGGCCTCTTCCAGGGGCCGCAGACTCAGGGCAACTTCGTGCCGGTCAATGAGAGCGACTTCATCTTCACGGTCATCGGCGAGGAGGTGGGCTTCGTCGGTGCTGCACTCACCATCCTGCTGCTCAGCATCGTGTTGTGGCGGGGCATGCGCGTTGCACTCGGCGCGCAGGAGCTCTACGGGCGTCTGGTTGCCGCGGGAGTTGTCGCCTGGCTGGCGTTCCAGACTTTCGAGAACGTCGGGATGAACCTCGGCATCATGCCGATCACCGGTGTGCCGCTGCCCTTCGTGTCCTACGGCGGAACGTCGATGTTTGCCTCCTGGATAGCCCTGGGTCTGATCGAGAACGTCCGAATACACACGAAGTCCTAGTTGGCGGAGTCGCTATCCTCTTGAGCATGTCCCCCGAGTCGGTGTTCCCTGCGCTGGAAGCGCTTCTGCCTCGCGTCCAAAAACCCATTCAGTATGTCGGTGGGGAGGTCAACGCCGTAGTCGCCGATTGGGACGCCGCGCAGGTGCGGTGGGCACTGATGTACCCCGACGCCTACGAGGTTGGGGCGCCCAACCAGGGGGTGCAGATCCTGTACGAGGTGCTCAACGAGGCCGAGGGCGTCCTCGCCGAGCGTACCTACGCCGTGTGGCCAGACCTCGAGGCTCTGATGCGCGAGCACGGCGTTCCACAGTTCACCGTTGATTCGCATCGCCCGGTGGGGGCCTTTGACGTTTTTGGCCTTTCCTTCTCGACGGAACTCGGCTACACCAACATGCTGACGGCTCTAGACCTCGCGGGCGTTCCCATCCTCGCGCGCGACCGCGTCGATGGACACCCGCTTGTTGTCGCCGGTGGGCACGCCGCATTCAATCCCGAACCGATTGCGGACTTCATCGACGCTGCCGTCCTCGGTGATGGCGAGGAGGCCGTCCTGCGCATCTCCGAGATCGTCGGAGAGTGGAAGTCCGCGGGCGAACCCGGTGGGCGCGAGCAACTCCTCGCGAACATCGCCGCTTCCGGTGTCGCCTATGTGCCGGCGTTCTACGACGTCGAGTATCTCGAGGACGGTCGAATCCGGCGTGTGATCCCGGCGCGCTCGGGAATCCCGTGGCGCGTGGCCAAGCACACCGTGATGGATCTCGACGAGTGGCCCTACCCCAAGGCCCCGCTCGTTCCTCTTGCCGAGACCGTCCACGAGCGCATGAGCGTGGAGATCTTCCGCGGATGTACGCGAGGCTGCCGCTTCTGTCAGGCGGGCATGATCACGCGTCCTGTGCGCGAACGCAGCAAGGTGGGCATCGCCGAAATGGTCGATCGCGGTCTTGCGGCCACCGGCTATGAGGAGGTGGGGTTGCTCAGCCTGTCAAGCGCTGATCACTCGGAGATTGCCGAGGTCACGACCTACCTGGCCGACTGCTACGAGGATTCGCAGACGTCGCTGTCGCTGCCCAGCACGCGTGTAGACGCCTTCAACATCGACCTGGCCAATGAGTTGTCGCGGAACGGTAGGCGCAGCGGCCTTACCTTTGCCCCCGAGGGCGGAAGCGAACGCATGCGTCGCGTCATCAACAAGCAGGTCACCGAAGACGACCTGATTCGCACAGTCGCCACGGCGTACGGTGCGGGATGGCGGCAGGTCAAGCTCTACTTCATGTGTGGCCTGCCGACCGAGACCGATGAGGACGTCCTCCAGATCGCCCGCCTGGCCCGTGAGGTCATTCGCGTGGGGCGCGAGGTGAGCGGTCGCCGCGACATTCGCTGCACCGTGTCCATCGGAGGATTCGTCCCCAAGCCGCACACGCCGTTCCAGTGGGCAGCTCAACTTGACCATGAGTCGACCGACGCACGGCTTGCCAAACTGCGGGATTCGATCCGCACGGATCGCGAATACGGCAAGTCGATCGGATTCCGCTATCACGACGGCAAGCCCGGCATCATCGAGGGCTTGTTGTCCCGTGGCGACCGCCGCGTTGGTCGCGTTATTCGCACGGCGTGGGAGCGCGGGGCTCGCTTCGACGGGTGGAGTGAGCACTTCGACTTCGATCGCTGGGCACAGGCGGCGAGTGATGCCCTTTCGGATGAGTCGGTCGACCTCGACTGGTTCACCACCCGTGAACGCCAGCATGCCGAGGTTCTGCCGTGGGATCACCTCGATTCGGGGCTGGATCGCGAATGGCTGTGGCAGGACTGGCAGGACGCCAACGACGAGGTGGGTGTTGAAGACTGTCGCTGGCATCCCTGTTCGGACTGCGGCGTGTGCGATCAACTCGGCACCGAGATCCAGGTCGGCCCGACCGACCTCGGCCTGCCGGAGATCCGCGTGAGCGCACTCGCGTGAGTCGAAAGCCGCCTCGCGATTACGTTGCCCCGGTCCAACGCTTCCGAATTCGCTACGCCAAGCGCGGCCGCCTGCGTTTCGCCAGCCATCGCGACTTCCAGCGCGCCTTCGAACGCGCTCTTCGTCGGGCTGGCGTACCCATGGCCTACAGTGCCGGCTTCAGCCCGCATCCCAAGATTTCTTACGCCAACGCCGCCCCCACGGGCACGGCGAGCGAGGCCGAATATCTCGAGATCGGTGTCGCGCGGGAGTGCGCGGCCGACCAACTCCGTGCGGCCATCGACGCGGCCCTACCGCCAGGCTTGGACATCGTCGATGTCGTCGAGGTCCGTACGGCGGATTTTGCGGCTCGGCTTCAGGCCAGCCGCTGGCGCATCGTGCTGCCCGGGCTCAAGCCCGCCGAGGTCGCGGGCCCCGTGGCCGAGCTCTTGAGCCGACCCGAGTGCCTGGTGGAGCGACTCACCAAGAACGGCGTGCGGCAGTTCGACGTGCGCGAAGCTCTTCTCGAGGCTCGCGTGGCTCCTGCGGCGGACGGGGCCGAGGACTGTGCGATACTGACCGTGGTCCTTCGGCAGGCGACCCCCGCCGTTCGGCCAGACGATGTCCTCGCAGCACTGCGCAGCGTGGCCCCCGCTCCGGTGGCCGACGGGTGGCAACAACCGCCACCCCAGGTAACCCGCGAGCAGCAGGGACCGCTCGACGAGGGTGGCATCACCGACGAGGTATGGATCGGTGATCCGCTCGCCGCAGACCGCGAGGCGACCTGAGACTTTCTCGACCCGGGCAACCGGTCGAGCCGGAGAGAGCCCTCCCGGGCGATCGCCGGATGACACGAGGCCCTGCGCGGCGCTGATGCGCCCGGGGCCGGGAGAGGACGACAGACCGCATGGTCGACACGAATGATGAGCCCACGGGCTCTACGACCCCTGCACGACCCACCCCACGCAAGGCCGCCACGCGGCCTGCTGGACCGCCCACGTCGATGACTGACACGCCAGCCAAAGACAAGCCGGCCAAGAAGTCGACGGCCAAGGACAAGCCGGCCAAGAAGTCGACGGCCAAGAAGTCGACCGCGAAGAACATGCGTGGCGGGGACGCGCGCAACAAGAACCCGGTGGCGACCGTCATCGAGGTGGGTCCTGGCGTGGACGACAAGCCGGTGTCCTGCAGCAAGGGCGACCGCATTCTGGTGTCCATCTTCGGCGGCGATCCGA
>JALQUH010000112.1 GCA_023263845.1 Candidatus Nanopelagicales bacterium
CTGACCGAGATGACGCCGGGGGAACTCGAGCACTGGCTGGAGACCGCCGAAGATGGCTCGGACGCTGCCAGCGAACGGGAAATCGGCTGGGCGATCTCTTCCACGATGTTGATCGGGGCCAGGACTGCGACGTGCCCCTTCGCCACCTTGACGGGGTAGCCGACGACGCCGCGGCTGCGGAAGCCTGCCATGTGGTAGCAAATGAAGACGAACAGCGCCAGTGCCAGGACGAAGTTGATGTCGGCCGCCGGCGGCATGAGCAACTCGCGGGTAGCCCCATCCGCGTTCGTGTACTGGAGTGGCAAGACCGCGATCCAGTTAGCCACGAGGATGAAGACGAACAGGCTCACGGCGAGGGGTAGGACGAACGGCGCGAGCGACAGCCCCATGGACGACTGAATCTGTCCCCTCATCTGGACCGTGATTGCCTCCCAGAACAGCTGTACGCCGCTGGGAACGCCGGTGGAGGTGACCTTGGCGCGCAGGATGAACGCGAGTACGAGGGTGACGCCCGCCGCAAACAGAGTCGAGTAGATGGTGTCGGTGTTCACGGTCATCCCGAGCCACGTCGCGGTCTCGTGGTGACCGACCTCGATAGCGCCCTCCGCAGGCAACCCTAGAGTCATGGCGCCTACTCGCCCACCGGCTCAGTGCTCGATCCGTGAGTTGGCGCGCCGTCCGGCTCTCCCTTGCGCAGCTTCTGCCAGACCGGGAGAACCGTGCTCAGGACCAAGACGACTTGGAACACCGCCAGCCCGAAAACGATGCCGAGGCCCACCGGGCGGAACAGGTAGGCGACGACGAGCGCAATCACCGTGATGATGATGAGGCGGGTGGCCGAGTTCAGCGCGACCTTGCGCTTGAGGGGGTGATCCTGCGCTGCGATGGAGCCGACAGACCACTTCACGAGCAGGGCGTTGAGCAGACCCAGGGCGAGACCCCCGGCGAAAAACACCCCGAACATGACCGAGCCGGCCCACGCGGAAAAACCGACGACGACGGCTGCGATGAGGCCGCACACCACGAGGAGAACAACGGGCCGGAACACCACCGACGGCAGGACGAAAGGCGCCTCAGATGCAGGCGTCGCCATCGAACCTCCAGAAGCAGGAACCTAGTGATGTCCAGCGGGTGCCCGGGGCAGTCAAGACCCTCAGGGATACCGCGCGTCAGGCTACCACGCGGATGAACCACCCCCGACCCCCCCTGGACCCCGATCGCGACGGGCAAAATCCGGTGCCCATCCTCCGCGAACTCAAGCGTCAGGCAGCCGACTTTGACCGACCCGCGAACAGACGGGACAGGCGCGGTCGAAGTGCCGCGTACGCCACCGCGAGGGTGCCCAGGACGAGCATGAGCAGCGCGTAGGCAACAGGGATGAAGGCAAGAGCAACCGCCGTGCCCGCCACCACGGCGGTCCACCCATACATGAGGACCACGGTGCGGCGCTGTGAATGGCCCATCTCGAGGAGGCGATGGTGGAGGTGCTGCTTGTCGGGAGCGAATGGCGAACGGCCCTTGCGCGTCCGGCGAAGGACGGCCAGTCCGAGGTCCAAAAGCGGCAGTACGAGCACGGCGAGGGGAAGGATGATCGGGATGAGTGCCGGAAGCAGCGTCCCGCCCTCGATGGCAGCCGGATCGATCTGACCGGACAACGTGATGATGCTGGCCGCCATAAGCAGTCCCAGCAGCATCGAACCGGTATCGCCCATGAAAATGCGCGCGCGGTAGGAGTTGTACGGCAAGAAACCCAGGCAGATGCCGACGAGCAGCGCCGACACAAGCGTGGCCAGGGTGGCTCTTTCGAATCCGATCTCCACCGAGAGCAGATACGAATAGGCGAAGAAGGCCATCGAAGCCACCGCCACAATGCCAGCCGCTAGGCCGTCCAGTCCGTCGACCATGTTGATCGCGTTAATGCACACCAGGACGACGAGGACGGTAAGGAGCACGCTGGTCACGGGGTCAAGGACGAGGGTGCCTCCGAAGGGCAGCCAAATGATGGTGATGCCCTGCACCGCCATCACGGACGCGGCGAGGACCTGCCCTGCCAACTTGGTGGGAGCGGCTAGGCCCCAGCGATCGTCGATCAGTCCGAGGACGACGATGATCCCGGCGCCACTCAGCAGGGCCGGTATCAGGTTGTCGTTGTCGCCGAACACCGCGCCCATCTGGGGCAACTTGCTCGCAAGAAGCATGCCGGCAAGCAAGCCGGCGAGCATCGCCAGTCCGCCGAGACGCGGCGTAGGGGTGTCATGCACGTCCCGATCGCGCACCTCTGCCATCGCGCCCCAACGCAAGGCGAGGGCACGGGCGAGCGGAGTGGTCAGGTAGGTGACCGCCGCGGCCGCTGCGAGACAGAGGAGGTACTCGCGCACGGTCGGGACCTACACGCCGACCGACGACTCGGGGTAGGCCGGGAAGCGGTCCACTAGATCGCTGACGTCAGTGGCGACCGCGGCGCTCGACGCTGGATCGACCACCGCCCGAGCAATAAGTCGTCCGATCTCGATCATCTCGGGCTCACCCATCCCCTGTGTCGTCACCGACGGCGTCCCGACCCGAATGCCGGACGCTATTGCCGGCGGCTGTGGGTCGTAGGGAATGGCGTTCTTGTTCATGGTGATGCGGGCCGCGTCGCAGCGAACCTCGGCCTCCGCGCCGGTGACGTCGACGCCGCGCAGATCGATGAGCGCCAGGTGGGTATCGGTTCCGCCACTCACGGGTCGCATGCCCTCGGCCGCCAGCGAGGCCGACAGGGCCTGCGCATTGCGCACAACCTGGGCGGCGTACTGCTGGTACTCCGGCGTCATGGCTTCTTTGAGCGCGACCGCCTTGGCCGCGACAGCATGCATGAGCGGGCCGCCCTGCATCATGGGGAAGACCGCCTTGTCGATGGCCGCTGCGTGCTCCTCGGTGGTCAAGATCATGCCGCCACGAGGGCCGCGCAACACCTTGTGCGTGGTGAACGTGACGACGTCGGCGTAGGGCACCGGGCTTGGAATGGCCTTGCCGGCGACCAAGCCAATGAAGTGCGCGGCGTCCACCATGAGGATCGCGCCGACCTCGTCCGCGATCTCGCGGAACGCCGCGAAGTCGATCAGACGCGGATAGGCGGTCGCGCCGCAGATGATCATCTTGGGCCGATGGTTATGCGCGATGCTGCGCACCTCGTCGTAGTCGATGAGCTCGCTGTCCTCACGAACGCCGTAGGAGACGATGTCGAACCAGCGGCCGGAGAAGTTGACCTTGGAGCCGTGGGTGAGATGGCCTCCATGCGGAAGGCTCATGGCCATGACGGTCTCACCCGGCTTGACGAAGGCCCCGTAAGCGGCGATGTTCGCGCTCGCGCCGCTGTGCGGTTGCAGGTTGGCATGCTGGGCGCCGAAGAGTTCCTTTGCCCGCTCGATGCCGAGGATCTCGGCCTTGTCGACCTCGGCGCAACCACCGTAGTAGCGACGGCCCGGGTAGCCCTCGGCGTACTTGTTACTCAAGGTGGAACCCAACGCGGCGAGGACCGCTGGCGAGGTGAAGTTTTCGCTCGCGATGAGTTGAAGACCGCCGCGCGTGCGTGCGAGTTCGGCAAGCAAGATGTCGGCGATCTCGGGATCCTCGGCCTGCAGTTGGCCGAAATCCGGTCCCCAGAACGAATCCATGCTCATCACCTGTCCCTCCCCGCCGACCCCGCTGATCGACGAGACCCGACGAGTCTACGGACCCCTCGGTCGGTTTCGGTCCCTGTGGGGCGAGTATCCGCAAAAGTCGTGGTGGATCACCCTTCGTCTGAGTCGCGGAGGTCCGGGCCCACGAGGTCCGGGCACACCTCGCGAAGGACGTCAGCGGGGAATCCCCCCTCTCGGAGCAGGGTCGGCACGGGTCCGGTCAGGTCCACGACGGTGCTGGGAAGTTCCGCCGGCGCCGGTCCCCCGTCGAGGTAGACCGACACGGCATCACCGAGGTGCTCCTCGGTCTCCGCACACGATCGGGGGGCAACGCTGCCGGAGCGCTGGGCGCCGGTGGCGGCCAACGGACCGGTCGCCGCGAGGACATCCAGGGCAACCGGGTGCAGGGGCATTCGCACCGAGATGGTCCCCGAGGTTCCCCCCAGGTCCCACGCCAAGGTCGGTTGTGCTCGAACGATGAGGGTGAGGGGGCCCGGCCAGGCAGCCTCGATGAGAGCGCGACCGTCCGCCGCTATCCCGGTGGCCAACCCGTCGACGGTGCGGATGGCGCCCACCAGGACCGGCACCGGCAGAGCCGAGCCGCGGCCCTTCACATCGCGAAGGGCACGGATCCCCCGCGGGGAGAAGGGGTCGGCCGCGACGGCGTACATCGACTCCGTGGGGAAGACGAGGAGCTCGCCGCGTCGCGCTGCCGCTGCGGCGGCCGTGACGCCGCGGCTGCGGTCGGGCCCAGGGCGCGTTCCGACGTCGATCCGCAGAGGCATGTCAGGCCGTCCGGATCGCCGTGGTGTAGCGCGGTCGTCGATTCAGATCGAGATGATCGTGCACATCACGCCAGCGCGGATCCTCGCGCAGGAGGGCTGGAACACCGTCCTGCGCATCCTCACCCTGCTCGTCCGAGTGCTCGATCGCGACGAACCCACCTGCCCGCAGCAGGGTCGCAGCCGTCTCGATGGCCCCGCGAACCACCTTCAGGCCGTCGCTGCCTCCGTACAGCGCGAGCGCGGGATCGTGGTCGCGAACCTCGGGATCTCTCACCTGCGCGTCATCAGGGACGTACGGCGGGTTCATGGTGACGACCGAGACGGTTCCCCGTTGAGCCGCTAGCGGGCCGCCGTCCGCAGCGCAGTCGCAGGCGTCGGCCTGCACGATGCGCACATGTGAGTTGGCGGCCGCAAGGTCATCGCCGAGCAGCAGCACGTTATCGCGGGCCCACCGTGCGGCTACCGAGTCGACCTCGACCGCGGTGATGTCGGCGGACCCCACCTCGATCGCCACGGCAAGCGCCACAGCACCGGAACCGGTGCACAGATCGACCGCTCGTCGATCTCGCGGCGGCAGGGATCGCAGAACGTCGATGGCGGCCCCCGCCAACAACTCCGTCTCGGGCCGCGGGATGAAAACGCCGGGGCCAACACCCACGTCGATCGTGCGAAAAGCAGCGGATCCGATGAGGTGTTGAAGCGGTACCCGCGACATGCGCCGGGCAATTAGACGCTCGAACGCTGTCCGCTCATCACTCGGCATCTCGTCGTGCAGGAGCAGGTGTCCCTTCGGCACACCCTTGACGTAGGCCGCGAGAGCGAGGGCATCGTTTTGCGGCGAAGGCACCCCCGCCGCCGCCAGTCGGCGTTGTGCATCAGCGAGGACGTCACGCAGGGAGACCCAGCCGGCAACGACGCGTTCGCTGCGGCCTGGGGTGCGCCCCGGAGTGTTCATACGCCCTCCGCGATCGCCTGCGCCTCGAAGGAATCAATGCAGGCTTGGACGACGTCGTCGATCTCTCCGTCGAGCACCTGATCAAGGTTGTAGGCCTTGAAACCCACCCGGTGATCGCTGATGCGGTTCTCCGGGAAGTTGTAGGTCCGAATGCGTTCGCTGCGATCGACCGTGCGCACCTGCGCGCGACGTGAATCCGACGCTTCCTGCGCCGCCTGCTCCTCGGCGAGGGCGAGCAGGCGTGCCCGCAGAATGCGAAGGGCCTGCTCACGGTTCTGCAGTTGGCTCTTCTCGTTCTGACAGGACACCACCGTCCCGGTCGGCAGATGTGTAATCCGGACAGCGGAATCAGTGGTGTTGACGCTCTGTCCGCCGGGGCCTGACGAGCGATAGACGTCGATACGCAGGTCGTTGGGGTCGATGGTGACATCGACCTCCTCAGCTTCGGGCAGCACCAGAACCCCGGCCGCCGACGTGTGAATGCGCCCCTGGGATTCGGTCACGGGGACTCGCTGGACGCGGTGGACGCCACCCTCGTACTTCAATCGCGCGTAGGGCGCCTCGCCAGGTTCCGGTACGCCCCGAGCCTTGACGGCGATGGCCACGTCGCGATAGCCGCCGAGGTCGGACTCCTCGGCCTCGATCACCTCGGTAGCCCAGCCACGCCGCTCGGCGTACCGCAGATACATGCGCAGTAGGTCGCCGGCGAACAGGGCCGATTCCTCACCGCCTTCGCCCGCCTTGATTTCGACGATGACGTCCTTGCCGTCCAGCGGATCACGCGGGATCAACAGACGGCGCAAGGTTTCGGACACCTCAACGCGCTGCTTCTCAAGTGTGTCGGCCTCCTCGACGAAGGCCGGGTCCGCATCGGCGAGCTCGCGCGCAGCGGCCATGTCGTCGCCGAAGGACACCCATTGCCGATAGGCCTCGATGATCGGGCGTAGTTCGGCATGACGACGGGCCAGTCGGCGAGCCTCCGCTGGGTCGGCATGCACCGACGGGTCGGCGAGGCGTTCCTCAATGGCGGAGTACTCAGCCAGCAGATCGACGCAGGCGTCGAACATCGCGGCCAGCCTCCCTCAACGTGGTGCGGCGACGTAGGTCACTCGGCCGAGGAAGCGGCCTTGCCCTTGCTGCCGAATCGCTTCTCGAACTTCGCGACGCGACCGCCGGAATCGAGGATCTTCTGCCGACCCGTGTAGAACGGATGGCACTGCGAGCACACATCAGCGTGGATGACGCCGTTCTTGGCGGTGCTCCGAGTCGTGAACGTCGAACCGCACGAGCACGTGACCGTGGTCTCGACGTATTCGGGGTGGATGCCCGACTTCATGATTGCTCCTTAGGTGAATGGCCGGGTCCGCCAAGGCGGTGAACCGGACCAGGGAAGGGTACGCCATGAGGGGCCGAACACCCCAATCGGCGTGCGTTGCGGGCGCCCTAGTCGTCGGACTCCGAGGAGGTGACCGACGGGGTCGTCTTTTGCACCTGGAGGAGGAACTCGAGGTTGCTCGTGGTCTCGCGGAGCTTGGTGAGGAGCAGTTCGATGGCCTGCTGCTGGTCGAGCGCATGCAGGACCCGACGCAGCTTCCAGACGATCTTGAGCTCGTCGGGCGCCATGAGGAGCTCCTCCTTGCGCGTCCCCGAGGCGTCGACGTCGACGCTGGGGAAGATCCGCTTGTCGGCGAGCTTGCGGTCGAGCTTGAGCTCCATGTTGCCGGTGCCCTTGAACTCCTCAAAGATAACTTCGTCCATGCGGGAGCCCGTCTCGACCAGCGCCGTCGCCAAGATCGTCAGCGAGCCGCCGTTCTCAATATTGCGCGCAGCGCCGAAGAACTTCTTGGGCGGGTAGAGCGCTGTGGAGTCGACGCCGCCGGACAGGATGCGCCCGGAGGCCGGGGCCGCCAGGTTGT
>JALQUH010000221.1 GCA_023263845.1 Candidatus Nanopelagicales bacterium
GGAGTGGGGAGCCGGAGTTGCCGTAGGTCACGGCGGCCGGCGCCAGGGCCGTGTTCTCGCTACGGATGACGCCGGGCTGATCACCGGAGCGTTTGTCGAGGCGGATCCGGGGCGCCGGTATCGACGTGTTGTCGTCGTGGATGCGCAGGGACGGCGGGCGTGGACCAATCCTCTATAGGGCGGGCTCTTGGCGGGTACCGCCGCTGGGTGGGTAAGTGACCACGCGCGAGCGGCTCGTGCTCGACAACCCAGATGATCTCGGCTGGTCCGAACTCACCGCGGTCACCGAGCAGGCAGCCGACCCGGTGGATGGCGAGCTATTGGCGCGCATCATGCACGTCTCTGATGCGCACGTCTGCGATGCCGAGTCCCCTGCGCGAATGGAGTATCTCGACCGGCTGTCCGATCCTGACTCGATCCTGAGGCGTCGCTTGGGAGTTATTGGCACCTATCGGCCGCAGGAGATTCTCACCGTGCAGGTCTTGGCGGCGATGGTTGAGGCGATTAACGGGTACCCGGATCCGTTGGATGCCGTCATCGTCACGGGCGACCTCATCGACAATGCCCAGCGCAATGAGCTGGACTGGTTCACCCGTGTCCTCGATGGCGGCTCGGTGGAGGCCTGGAGTGGAGATTCGGGGGTGAGTCAGTGGGTCGGATCGATCGACGGCTACCCGTGGGATGAACGGTATTGGCATCCAGATGGCCCGAAGGGCGCGATGGGCGATGACCTGCCGACGCGACGGTTCGGCTATCCGCGCATCCCCGGCCTTGTCGCGGCCGCGCGGGCTGCCGTTCTGTCACCAGGGCTCGCGGCACCGTGGTTCGCGGTGCCCGGCAACCACGATGCGCTGCTGCAGGGGACGGTCGCGGCCGACATCGACCTGCGTGAGTTGGCCGTGGGGGATCGCCGAGTGGTCGGGCTTCCGCGGGGAGCGAGTCCGTTGCTCACGCTCGAGGGAGTGGCTCCGATCGGGCCGGCCCGCTACATCCACGATGATCGATCCCCGGAGGTGCCGGCCATTCCGGACGGCCGCCGTCGGCTTCTGAGAGCGGACGAACTCCAGGGCCCGTGGGTGCGCGACATGGGGCGTGTGCGGTTTGTCGCCATGGATACGGTCAACCCTGCGGGAGGCTGGCAGGGCTCGATCGGCGATGCCCAGTTCCGGTGGCTGAAGGCGACCCTGGACGAGTCCGCTGACCGGTATGTCGTGGTGTTGTCCCATCACCCGTCATGGACTTTGATCAACTCCTACACCGACAGCGAGCCGCGTCACCTAGCTGCTGAAGTCGTGGATCTGCTCCGGAGTTCTCCCCAGGTCATCGCCTGGCTTGCGGGGCACGTGCATGCCCATACGTCGCTGTGGCATGGGGATGGAGATCGCGGATTCTGGGAGATCACGACGTCGTCGCTCATCGATTGGCCACAGCAGGCTCGCGCGGTCGAGTTCCTGCGCGTCGACGGCCGTATCGCGCTGCGGAGCACATTGGTCGACCACGCCGGTCGGCGTTCGTGGTCCGCAGACGCCATCGGGGAGCGGCACGGTTTGGCCGGGGTCTCCCGTGTTCTCGCCGCCAACGACTATCGACACCGCGACGGGGTCCGGCAGCTGCGCGAAGGTACGGACCAGGACCGCAATGCCGTGTGGTGGCTCGCGGACCCACACCCGTGACAGCGCCGACTGCCGAACAGGGGTCTGGCGAGCGTTTAGACAGGTCGTACTAGGCGTCTAGATGTAGTTCTCGGCAGCCTCGAACTCGAAGGCCACGAATGGCTCGTCGCCGATCACCCAGGCGTCGTGCCCGGCGGCGACGGTGTAGGCGTCTCCCGGCCCCACGTCAACTGACGTGCCGTCCTCATGGACGATATGGAGATGCCCGGATTGCACCGCCCCAAAATGGGTGGCATGGCATGTGGGTGTTCCCATCTTGGGACTGATGTGTTCTGACCACTTCCAGCCTGGCTCCTAAGTGAACCGCCCCACGGACCCAGCGCCGAACCTGAGAATTTCGACGGTGGTCTTGTCGAGGCTCCGCACCTCATCGGGGCTCTCGAAGGATTTCATCTCAACGCCGCTCATCATGCCTCCCGAGGAAAAAGGTGTGGACCCAAATACCTGCACAGCGTGTCTTGGAGGCGGTGTGGACGGAAGAGACTTAGGTCCCCTTCGAGTGTGAACGTCTCTGTGAGTACTCCTTGCGGATCGGTAGTCGAAGCCTGGCGCGTCATACCGCCGACGCTCGGGGAAGCAACGTGGCCCCGAGAGGATTCGAACCTCCGACACAAGGTTTAGGAAACCTCTGCTCTATCCCCTGAGCTACGGGGCCGGGACGTGTAAGCACGCCTGTCAAGAATTCGCTTGGAGGTCGTGTTTACGCGTTTTGATGGCCGACGGGCAGTTTAGTGGACGGGTTGTGGCCCGGTTCGGGCTGGTTCGGGGTTGAATTTTGGTGCTTGGGCATGCCAATGAGCCGCGGGCCTGAGGGGCGGGCGGCTTGGCGGTTGCACGGGGCGCTAGGCGACGAGTGGTTCTTGCCGCTGTAGGTAGTGGTCATATGTGCGGCGGCTGGTGACGGCGGACAGGAGGGCGAAGCTACCCACCGACCAACTGAACGCCATAGGCGGGGAGCATGCCAGCAAACCGGCTTGCGCTCCCCGCCTCGGTCCGTCAGGACTGGGTAGTTGATCCCATCTGTGTTGCAGTGACGGTCCGGATGGTGTTGGGCATATCGTCGGGTACGGTGCAGGCAGCGTCACGGAAATACATCGTTGTGCGTTGGTCGCCTGGCTGGACGATCATGCCGGCAAACGACGAGGAGCCTTTTGCGGCTTCCGCAACTTGTTTGCCCAAATTCGCGCAAGCCTTGACGTCAACATAATCGGGTTTTTCCGCGCCAGATTTCTCGAAGCCATTTATGACCGCCAAAGTTATGAGCATGCCACCCGCTATACCCATCGCCGCCGCAAAAAGAACCCCTGTGACTACGATTTCGGCGCCGGCTGCGATAACAAGCCCCACAATAATGATAGCGGATCCTATGGCCACCGCGATCCAGTCTGCGACGCCCATACTGGCGATGGAGTTGTCGAATTTGGTTTGGATCGCGAAGACACAACCATTTTTTGCGGAGTGTTTGGCCCAGCGGTCCTTCTTGGCCTTCGGCATGTTCGGGTTCGCGAGAAGAGCGTTATAGCCAGTCAGTTGCTGCTTGATGTAGATGGTCCATTCCGAGCCTGGCGTCATGTACGACGCCGGTGCGGGATTAACGTTCGAGCAGCTCTTGCCACCCAAACCGGCGGACCAGTCCGGGATGTACTTTGAGCACTTCCCGACACAGTCTTGCTTTTCGACATACAGGCTGAGAGGCAATGATTCAGACGCCGAGGATTCATTCTCGGCAACGGGCATGATGTAGATCAGCTTTACCGATGACCCCTCGTCACCGGGCTGGGCCGTATCCCCGCCACCATTCAAGGGGATCGCGCTGGTATTCGCTGTCTGGCAGGGATTCGATGAGCTCGTGCCACATCCGTTCGCGGTATTCACGTTCGTAGTCATGTAAACGTTAATGTCGTTTTTCGATAGTGAGTTCATGATGTTCACAACGTTCACATACAGCAACGGCATGCCGTTCACGATCTGTGAGGCTCCCACCATGGCCGAACGTGCCTGGCGGCCAGATGACTTCGTGATGTACTTCCACCGGAACACGTACATGCCTGCTGGCGCGACCGTCTTCACCGCGAACCTGCCACGGCTATCTACCGTGGCGCGAGCGACAGTGTCCCATTCCCCGACCTCGCCATCGAGGCTCATCGGGGCGCGTTGAATCGACACGGCGGCACCTTCAGTGCGTACAGACGCATCGACGGTGCCCTTAAATTTGATGTCCTCTTCCATCCGCACCACAAGTTGATTCTCAGATGGGCATGGCTGCCCCTGCAGATCGCATGGCATCTCCAAGAACCCCGTCTTCTTCGGATCCGTGATCTGCACCTGCACGCCCGAATCGGCACCACCAGCAGGACGCATCACGCTGCTGTCCACCGGGACATGACCAGCCGGGGCTGAGTCCGACTCCGCCAAGGAGTCACTTTCCGTCCTCGTGAAGTCAGCTTCAGTAAGTGCCTCAAGCACCTTCTGTCGCGCCGCCTGCAGGTCAGACATACTTAACGTCCCGCCAGCGCGAGCTTCTTCCGCCTGAGCTGGCGTCACCGGCGACAACAAGCCACCTACCAAACCCAACACCACCGCAACAAAAAGTGTCTTCACGCCCCAACCTTTCCCAAACGCAAAAATAGTGGGTGAAGGTAGCAGATATATCGCCGGGAACGGTGCAGATTGCTTGGCATCCTTCGCCCCGAAG
>JALQUH010000007.1 GCA_023263845.1 Candidatus Nanopelagicales bacterium
CCTTCGGCGGCTACTCCGACCACATCGTCGTCAACGAGAACTACGTCTTGCGCATCCCTGATGGTGTTGACACCCAGGCTGTCGCGCCGCTGCTCTGCGCGGGCATCACTGTCTATCCCCCGCTGAAGTCCTACGCCGGGCCCGGCAAGGAAGTCGGTGTGATTGGACTCGGTGGACTCGGCCACGTCGGCGTCCGCATCGCCAAGGCGATGGGGTCGCGCGTCACCGTCTTCAGCCACAGCCCCGGCAAGGAGGCGGACGCCCGCCGTCTTGGTGCCGACGCCTTCGTCGCGACGCACGATCCAGCCGCGCTCAAACCACTGCGGATGTCGTTCGACATGATCCTGAGCACCGTGTCAGCCTCCATCGACGTCGATGCCTACCTCAATGTCCTGAAGACCCGCGGCACCCTGGCGATCGTCGGGTTGCCCGTCCAGCCGCTGTCCTTCGAGGCAGGCAACCTCGTGGGCGAGGCGCGCAGCATCGTGGGCGCCAAGCTCGCCGGCGTTGAGACCACTCAGGAGATGCTTGACTTCTGCGCCGAGCACGGCATCGTGGCGGATGTCGAGGTCATCGACATCGCCGATATCAACGAGGCGTGGCAGCGGGTGAAGGATTCCGACGTCCGCTACCGCTTCGTCATCGACATCGCGGGGTCGCTGCGCGAACACTAGCGGGCTGAGGCGCCTACGCCTATCGCGCCAGTAACTCCTGCGCCACGGCCAAGGGGGCGCCGTGGATGAGGTCATGCGACTCGATCATCCACAGTTCGGCGATGACGCAGCCGACGAAGGCCCACGCCTCAATGCGTTGAACGTCGTACCCGGTGATCTCGGCGACGATCCGCGTCCGACGCCGCACCCGTGCCGCGAGATCCGAACCGTCCATGCCACGCGCATCTCCGGACTCGAGCATGTCGCGCGGGTTGGCCAGCATGGCCGCCGCCTCGAACGTCGGGTCACCAATCCATCCGTGCGGGTCGATGGCCCGCCACTGCTCACCGTGACGAAGCACGTTCATGTGGTGCAGATCCCCATGGAGCACGACCGCTTCCACCTCGGGCGCGATGAGGTCGTCGAAGACGCTCCGAGCCGCGCGGACGACGTCGGCGGGCAAGCGCACATCTGCCGGCTCCACGAAGGCATCGCCGATACGGGCCAGCGCCGGTAGATCCTCAACCACGTGCTGATCGGTGTGCAGCCGACCAATCAGCAGTCCGATCTCGCGGGTCGCTGCATCGTCATCCGCCCGGGCAAGGGGGCGGATGTCATCGCCGAGGATCATGCGTTCAACCACGAGGAGAGCGAGTGCCTCGTCGTAGGCAACGACATCAGCGGCCGCGGGGCCGAAGGCGCGTAGGGCGGCTGCCTCCCGTGCGCGATCAACCGGCTCACCGCTCTTGACGACGACGAAGCGATCACCCTGGTGGGCCCACCAGACCCCGGGCTGATGATCCACCGGATCAAGGCAGTCGATCCCCCACGTATCCAGGCGAGCGCACTGTTCGGCCGTGAGGTCCATCAGGGAGTCGCACTCCTGCGCAACACCGATGACAGCGGAATCATGGCGCCGATGAGGGAGCGCTGGAGCGGTGTCACGGCATGGCCGCGCACATACGGGAAACCGCCTCGGTGATGATCTCGGGCGTGGTCGCGAAGTTGAGCCGGGCCCACCCCTTGCCCTGCTTGCCGAAGAGGGGGCCAGCGCTCAACGCCACGCGGCCACGCTCTAGGAGAATGGCCGCAGGGTCATCTCCGAGACCGAGCGCCCGGAAGTCGAGCCAGGCCAGATAGGTCGCCTCCGGAATCGTGTAACCCACCTGGGGAAGCGAGTCAGCCAGAAGGTGGGCGAGGAGGCCGGCATTCTCGGCGATCTGCGCCCGCGTCTGGTCGAGCCACTCATCACCATCCCGGAAGGCCGCAATAGAGGCGATGACGCCAAATTGGCCGGCGGAATAGCTGATCTCCAATGGGATCAATGTCCGTAGGCGCGCCGTCGTCGCGTCGGATCCGGCGATGATCTGCGCAGCCTTCAGCCCGGCAAGGTTGAAAGCTTTCGATGCCGAAACCAGCGCCACATCCGGGCCGGTGAGGTCCTCGCCGAGACTGAGGTAGGGCGTCGCCGTCCTGCCCGGCATCGTGAGCGGTGCCCAGATCTCGTCCGATACGACGAGGACGTCGAACTCACGGGCGAGTTCGGCAACCCGGCGGAGTTGATCGCGCGACCACGTGTCGCCGGTGGGGTTATGCGGATTGCCGAGGAGGAAGGTGGTCACCTCAGGGCGGGCAAAGGCCGCGGCCAGACCATCGAAGTCAAGCCCCTCCCCCGGGATGAGCGGGACCTCGACGAGCTCGCGGCCAACGACGTCGACGGCGACGTGAAAGAACGGCGGGTATGCAGGTGGCGTGATGACCAGGCCGCCGGTCGACAGCCGTCGCAGTGTCTCCGCCATGCCGACCAGAACATCCCCGACCACCATGATGCGCTCGGGGTCCGGCGCCCACCCCATCCGGCGGTCCCAGAACTTCGACAGAACCTGCGGCAGGTCAGCGGCAAAGCGATATCCGGTGTCGGATCGATCGACGGCGTCGTGCAGGGCGGCCGTGATGCACGGCGCGAGCGGGTAGTCCATCTCGGCGATCCACAGCGGCAGCACGTCATCTCCGTAAGTGCGCCACTTGGCACTGTTGCGGTTGGGCCGCTGCAAACTCACCGGCAAAGCCTACCCGTCAACACGCGGCCAACGACCGCGACAAGACGAAGGGGCGGGTGAGGGCACTGTGCCCTCGCCCGCCCCTTCGCAGGTGCTCTAGGCCTTGACGGAGGCCGACTCCCCGAATGAGCGAACGGCACCGCGCGAGGCGATCCAGGTCCAGCCCGGCTCGCGCTCGGGAGCGGCGGTCGCCTCGATCTCGAAGCCGTGCGCCGCCGCGTTGCCAAAGCTGTCATCGACGAGCGCAACGTTGTCGTAGCCCTCGTGCTGCAGGACCGATACCACCGCTGCGGCGCGGTATCCGGAGCCGCAGTAGACGTAGACCTTCCTGTCGCGAGGAATCTCCGCCAGGCGATCGGCCACCTCATAGAAGGGGATGAAGTTGGCGCCCTTCACGTGGCCGGACTCCCACTCCAGGATCTGGCGGGTGTCGATGACGTAGGCGTCGCCGTCGATCTCCTTGGCCACATCATCGAACGACAAACGACGCAAGGTTGCGGCCTCGGCCGGGTTGGCCAGCCAGGAATCCGGCCCGCCGACGGCGGCGCCGGTCATCTGATCGATGCCCACGCGCACCAGCTCGCGGTGCGCCTCTTCGACCTGCTCCGGCGTCGTTCCGAGCAGCGTGACCGGGGTGCCCCACGGCATCATCCAGGCGAGGTAGTTGATGAAGGGACCGTCGAGGCCGAAGTTGACGGCACCGGGCACGTGACCGGCGGCAAAAACCTCGCGGCTGCGAAGGTCGACGATCCATTCTCCGCGGCGCGCACGAGCGAGCAACTCATCGGGATCAACGAGTTCCGGGGTGCTCAGGTCGACGTCGGCCGGGCCTTCGGTGTTGGCCGGGCCCATGTGCGCGTAGTACGCCGGGAAGACATCGAGGCCCGCGAGCATGCCCTGCACGAAGGCTTCCTCGTCCTCGGTGAGGACAGGGTTGATGGCCTTCTCGTGGCCAACCGTCGAGGCCAGACCGCCGGCCTGCGTCGCCGAGCAGAAGGAGCCGAAGCCGTGCGTCGGGTAGATGGGGGTCTCATCGGCAAGTTTGCTCGCGATCTTCTGTGCGGAGTGCCACTGATCGTGCGCCTGCTGCACCGCGAGGTCGGGCGCGACGAGGTCCGGGCGCCCCACGCTGCCGAAGAGCAGCGAGCCACCGGTGAAGACGACCTTGTTGTCACCGACACCGACGGCGTACGACATGTGGTTGGGCGTATGCCCCGGCGTGTGCAACACCTCGACATCGAGATCGCCAACGGTAAAGGTGTCCCCGTCGTTGACCTCGATCGCGTCAAACTCGATCGGGAATCCGGAGGGCACCGAGTACTTCGCTCCGTGCTTCTTGGCCAGCTCGAACCCGCCGGTCACGTAGTCGTTGTGGAAGTGGGTCTCTACGACGTGCGCGATTTCGAGGCCGTGCTCAGCGACGAGGTGCTCGACGCGGTCGATGTCGCGCTGCGGATCAACGACGAGGGCCTGTTGGCCGTCGTGGACGATGTAGCTGCGATCACCGAGGCCGGTGGAGTCGAGCGAGATGACACGGGGAACGCCTGCGGTCGTCATGGGAAAGAGCCTCCTGGTCGGGTCTCCTCAGGTTATACCCCTAGGGGTATCCGACGCAATGTGATTGCGGCGGCTTCACTCATGACGAGGGCACCTTCGGCCGTCGGGTGCGTGCCATCGCCGCTGTAGCCATAGATCCAGCCACCACCCGGAGCCCGCAGCGGGGTGCCGGTGTCGAGGAGGATGACCCCCTGCTCGTCGGCCCACAGCCGCAGGGCATCGTTCAGGGCCACCACGCGGGCGTCCGCAGCGGGGTCGTCCCTCGGAGGCAGCGTGCACACGGCCACGGGGATCCCTAGGACATCCGCGGCGTCCTTGATGCGCTGAAAACTCGATATGAGGATGGGGATGTCCACTTCCCCATCGATGTTGTTCGTGCCGCCGTGCACAATCAGGATGTCCGGGGACAGAGCGAGGGCGTTCCACGCCTGGCTCGCCATCCATTCGATCGTCATACCGACCTCGGCGACGGTGCCGCCGTATCGGACGACCCCGGTGGTGTCATCGAGCAGGCCGTAAAACCACGAATTGGGTCCGACCGCACCCGAGGACGGTTCGGTGTAGCCGCGCGTGATCGAGTCGCCGAGGAAGACCGCCCGAGGTCGTTCCTCAACCGGGATGTACGCCGGCGGCTCGGCGAGCACCTCGGTCAGGTCACCGGTGCCGTCGCCGGTCGGCAACGGCTCGGGGCCTGAAGGCGCCGGAGCCTCGATTGCCGTGTCCGAGGTGGGCGCGGTTGCCAGGGGGGAGCCGGCGGTCACAGGTCCCGTGGCGACGGCGACTCCGACGCCGAGCAGCACCGCAAGGACGCCCACGGCCGCCAAGCCGCGCCAGAGCCAGACCATGGGCTCTATTAGACCCCGAATTGGGCACAGCACGCGCATCGGCGCCGGGTGATGTCCCCCACGCCCGTCCGAACTGCGGAATGGACACCACGACGGCACGACCGATGGGATGAACGCACGCCGGGCAACCACCTCACGCCCCGTGTATGCCGTACCCGACCTCCATGAACGCCGCGCCTAGGGTTTGCCCGTGGTGTCGGACCAGCTCGCAGGCGGCGAACTCATCTGGGAGTACCCCGCTGACCTCCCTGTCTCCGCACGCCGCGACGACATCATGGCGGCCCTCGCCGAGCACCAGGTTGTCATCGTCGCCGGGGAGACCGGGTCCGGTAAGACCACTCAACTTCCCAAAATGGCGCTCGCCGCCGGCGTGCGCCGTCCACGCGCTGTGGACCGTGATCGCGCCGAGCGCCCGCCGCGCATCGCCCACACCCAGCCCCGTCGCATCGCTGCCCGGGCAGTCGCCGAGCGCATAGCCGAGGAACTGAACACCCCCCTCGGCAGCACCGTCGGCTATCGCGTGCGATTTACCGACGAGACCAGTGACGACACCCTGCTGACGGTGATGACCGACGGGCTTCTCCTCGCATCGATCCGACACGACCGTCTGTTGAAGCGCTTCGACACGATCATCGTCGATGAGGCTCACGAGCGATCCCTGTCGATCGACTTCCTCCTCGGCTACCTGGCGTGGCTTCTCCCCCAGCGGCCCGATCTGCGTGTCATCGTCACCTCCGCCACCCTGGAAACCTCGCGGTTCGCGGAGCATTTCGGTGACGCACCGGTCATCGAGGTCAGCGGACGGACGCACCCGGTACAGGTGCGCTATCGCCCCTGCGACGATGCGGACGGCGACGAAGTTGACGCCGTGCGCGCGGCGGTTGACGAACTGCTCCGTGAGCCTCCCGGGGATATCCTCGTGTTCCTCTCCGGCGAACGCGAGATCCGTGACGCCCTCGACGCGCTGCGCGGTCGCGTTCCCCCCGGCACCGAACTTCTCCCGCTCTATGGCCGACTGTCGGCGCACGAGCAACACCGCGTGTTCGCATCCCACACCGGACGTCGCGTCGTCCTCAGCACAAACGTCGCGGAGACCTCGCTGACCGTCCCCGGAATTCGGTACGTCGTCGATACGGGTACCGCGCGCGTCTCGCGCTTCAGCACCCGTGCCAAAGTCCAAAGACTCCCCATCGAGCCCATCTCGCAGGCGAGCGCAACGCAACGCGCCGGTCGCTGCGGCCGCGTCGCGGATGGCATCTGTATCCGGTTGTATGACGAGGCCGACTTCGACAGCCGCCCGGCGTACACCGATCCGGAGATCTTGCGCACGAACCTGTCCGCCGTCCTGCTGCAGATGGCCACCCTCGGCCTCGGGGACATCTCCGACTTCCCGTTCCTCGATCCACCGGAGCGCAAGGCCATCGCCGCTGGCATCGCCGTCCTCGAGGAGATCGGTGCAGTGCGGCGCGGGACCGAACCGCTGGCTGAACGCGTGACGGAAGTCGGCCGTCGTTTGGCCCGTATGCCGGTGGATCCTCGGCTCGGCCGCATGGTGTTGGCAGCGGAGGAACTCGGCTGTATCGACGACGTCATTGTGCTGGCAGCCGCCCTGAGCATCCGTGACCCGCGAGAACGCCCCGAGGATCGGGCCGGGCTCGCCGATGCCGCCCACAAGCGGTTCATAGACCCCACGTCAGACCTGCTGACCACGCTCAACCTCTGGGACTACCTTGAGGAGAGTCAGCGTGCACTGTCGTCGACGAAGTTCCGAGCACTGTGTCGGACAAAGTTCATCCACTACCTGCGCGTGCGCGAGTGGCAGGACCTGGTCGGGCAGATCCGCGGCGCCCTCGGCCTCAAGCGCACCAAGGGCGGCAACCGGGACAGTGATGCCATCCACCGGGCTGTGCTCACCGGTCACCTGGCACACGTCGGCATGAAGGAGAAGGTCGACAGCGTGCGACGCAAGGGCCGACCGGAGTATCACGGCGCCCGAGATACCCGCTTTGCCCTCTGGCCCGGCTCCGCCCTCGCCGGGTCGGCACCGGATTGGGTGATGGCCGCCGAGCTCGTCGAGACTGGTCGACTCTGGGCCCGTCGCGTCGCACGGATCGACCCCTCGTGGGTCGAGGAGGCTGCCGGCGACCTCGCCATCCGTGCGTACTCCGAGCCGATGTGGTCCACCCGCCAGTCGCGCGCCACCTGCCGAGAGCGAGTGACCGTACTGGGCCTGCCCGTCGTCGCCGGTCGAACCATCCCCTATGCACGCGTCGACGAGTCGGCGGCTCGCGAGATGTTCATCCGCCACGCCCTCGTGCGCGACGAATGGCAGCACCGACATCGCGAGCTCGAAGCGAACAGCGCGCTCCTGGACGAGATCCGCGAAGGCCTTGTCCGCGCCCGCCTCCCCGAGGATTCACTGGACGAGGACCTCGTCGTGCAGTTCTACGCCGACCGCATCGGTCCCCGGGTCACTTCGGGACGTGCCTTCGACGCCTGGTGGCGTCGCACACGCCAGAGCAATCGACATCTTCTCGACTTTCCGGCCGATCTTGTGCAATCGCTCGGTCGTCCAGCGCCAGCGGAATACCCCGGCGAATGGCCCGGGACCGACCTAGACCTGCACTACACCTTCTCCCCGGGCGATCCGCGTGATGGCGTCACGGCAACGGTGCCGGTCGCCGCCCTGCCTACGCTTCCGGACGACTTCTTCGCAGCGCATGTGATCGGATTCCGCGAGGACATGCTCGTCGCGCTCCTGCGTGCACTGCCGAAAGATGTGCGCCGGCACATCGGCCCGGCGCCCGACGCAGCCGCGCGACTCCTGCGCGATCTGGACGTTGACAATGTTCGCGAGTCACTCAGTGTCGCGGCACGTACTCATTTCGATGTCATCATCGCGCCCAATGCGTGGCCCTTCACGGATCTACCGAGCCATCTTCGCGTTCTCGTGAGCGTCGTCGACGAATCCGGCCACGAGATTGACGCCGGCCGCGACGTCGCCGAGCTACGGTCACGTCTTTCCCGACAGGCGGCGACCGCCGTACGCCGATCAGCGCCGCAGTTCGACCGCCGCACGGTCAAGACCTGGCCTGACTTCGTCGACGAGGTCACCACGAACGGGGTGTCGGCGTACCCCACGCTAGTGCCAGAGACAGACGGCACCGTGTCGCTGGTGGCGCTGCCCACACGTTTGGAACAGGATCGGCTCATGCCGCGTGGCGTGGCCCGACTGCTGCGCCTGATCGAGCCGCTGCGCGTCAAGGATCTGCGCGTGCACGACTCGGACAAGCTCAGGCTGGCCCGCAACCCGCAGGGATCGGTCCGGGCTCTGCTGGAGGAATGCTCTGAGGCGGTTGCTCTCGAGGTCATGGACGACGCTGGCGGTGCGCCACTCACCGAAGACGAGTTCGTCAGCGTGCGGACGGCGTTTCGGCAACGACAGGCCGCGGCTGTCCGCTCCCTTCTCCTGGACCTTGTGCCGGTGATGGAGTGCTGGTGGGCGGTCACGAGCCGACTCGATGACGTGCCATCCGCGCCACTGCAACGCGCCTGGGATGACATCCGCTCCCAGGTTAACGACCTGCTGTCGCCGGGTGCGATCTTGCGAACCGGACGCGCCGGGATCCCCGACCTCCTGCGTTACCTGAGAGCCGCGCAGCGCAGGCTGGACGCCCTGCCCGGCGATGCTGCGCGGGACCTGCTGCGCATGGAGCAGGTCCAGCGGTTGGATGCCGCCTTCGCGGATCTGCCAGCGGCCGCGCGCCGCTCTCCGGAAGGCTCCGCCGTCCGGCAGGACATCGAGGAATTGCGCGTCAGCCTGTGGGCTCAGGATCTCGGTACGCCGCACCCGGTGTCCGAACAGCGCATCAGTCGCGCCATCGCGACCCTGCGCACCTGATGACGCCCTCCGCACCCTCGCGGGCGCGAGTGGGGCTCAACTCGTGAAGGCGCTACTCGGCAGGTCGCGCTCACCGTCGGTGATCGCACTGAACATCCGCTCGGCCACCGCCTGTGGCGACAGGCCCTCCGGCATTCTGGGGGCCGTACCTGCCAACGGTCGTGCCGCCAAGCCGGTCTCGGTGTGCGGCGGTCGGGCATCGACCAGACGGATCCCTTCACGGCGTAGCTCCCGCATACCCGCCTGGTCGTAAGCCGCCAGCGCCGCCTTCGCCGCCGAGTACGCAGCCATGCCGGCCATCGGCTGCTCCGCGACAACAGCCGAGACATTGAGGATGAAGGGGTCATGTCCGGCCGCTGCCGAATCGCGCAGTGCGGGCAGCGCCGCACGAATCAACCGCATAGGCGCCAATGCGTTCACAGTGAACAGATCGATCAGAACGTCGTCTTCGGTGTCGGCGATCGCACCAAATGCCACGGCCCCAGCGGCGAACACCACACCATCAACGGCGTTCCACCGCGACAGCGCGGCGCAGATGACCCGATCGGCGGATCCGGACTTGCGGATGTCGATCGCCACCACCTCGCCGTCAATGCCGAGCCCCGCCAGGCGTTCGGCCGAGCGCCCCACCAGGGTCAGGCGAGCACCGGCACGGGCAAGCAAGTGAGCCAGCGGAGAGCCAAGCCCACCGGTGGCACCGACAACGACGATCGAGCGATCCTGCACGTCTGTCATGGGCACAGCCTGACAGCCTCCGTGCAGCACGGCATCCGCAGATGTTCTATGCTCAACCCCACTCAAGGGGAGCTCGCGGATCGGCGGGCTGAGAGGGTGACGCGCCGTCACCGACCCTCACACCTGATCTGGGTAATGCCAGCGGAGGAAGGGATTCGATGCGCACCTTCACACTAGGCATGGCTGCGGCCGCACTTGCGCTCACGGCCTGCACGTCGCCGAACACCACCGGTGCTCAGTCATCGGCAGGGGCAGAGTCATCGAGCAGCGCGG
Source organism: Candidatus Nanopelagicales bacterium (assembly GCA_023263845.1). Classification (GTDB taxonomy): domain Bacteria; phylum Actinomycetota; class Actinomycetes; order S36-B12; family S36-B12; genus Mxb001. The sequence goes on from JALQUH010000007.1 coordinate 10,025, forward strand.
CCCTGCAGAACACCACCGTTCGTGTACTCACCCACGACTCCTTCGCGCTCAGCCAGTCGGTCATCGACGACTTCACCGCCGAGACGGGCATTACCGTGGAGTTCATTCCCGCCGGGGACGCCGGCGAGATGGTCAACCGTGCCGTGCTCTCCGTGGGCGCCCCCGAGGCCGACGTGCTCTACGGCGTCGACACCACCCTGCTCACCCGAGCGGTCGAGGCTGGCGTCTTCGCGCCCTACACCAGCCCGGACGCCGGTGCACTGCGCCCGGAACTCGCGAACCTCGGTGTTGGCGTGGTCACGCCTATCGACGACGGTGATGTCTGCATCAATGTCGACAATGTGTGGTTCGCCGACAACGGCATCGTGCCGCCCGCGACCCTCGATGAGCTTCTCGATCCGACCTATCGCGGCCTGCTCGTGGTGGAAAACCCCGCAACCTCATCCCCCGGCCTCGCCTTCCTCCTCGGCACGATCGCGCGCTACCGGGAAGGTGGGGGCGGCATCACCGAGAGCTGGATCGACTACTGGGCCGGCCTACGCGACAATGACGTGCTCGTCGTCAACGGCTGGTCCGAGGCGTACTACACCGAGTTCACCGGCGGCGGAGGTGGCGGAGATCGTCCGTTGGTCGTCTCCTATTCCACGAGCCCACCCGCCGAGATCATCTACGCGGAAGGCACCCCGCCCGATCGTCCCTCCACGTCCACGATGCTCGACAGCTGTTACCGACAGGTCGAGTTCGCTGGCGTTCTTGCCGGATCGGATCAGCCCGAGGCCGCTCAGCGCGTTATCGACTGGCTCATCTCGCCGCAGGTGCAGGCCGACGTACCGCTGTCGATGTTCGTCTTCCCCGCCCGGGCCGATACGCCGCTCCCCGATGTGTTCGCAGAATTCGTCACGCGGCCACAGGTCCCCCTGGAACTCCCCGCCGACGTCATCGCCGCCCAACGTGACCGGTGGATCGGGGAGTGGACACAGACAGTCCTTCGCTGATGACCACCGCGACGACTCGGCACACGCTGTGGGCGGTACTGCCATTGGCGCTCGTCGCCGTGCTCGTCCTGCTTCCGGTCGCCATGGTCGTGGCCGTCGGCTGGGGCCCAGACGCTGTGCCCGTCCTCACCGCACCG
>JALQUH010000100.1 GCA_023263845.1 Candidatus Nanopelagicales bacterium
ACAACGATGTCGGCCTCCGATAAGCCATCGAGCAACCGTTGCAGGTCTGCGGGATCGTGCTGGCCGTCGGCGTCCACCTGCACGATCGCCTCATAGCCCTCTCTCTTGGCAAAGAGGAAAGCCGTGCGCATCGCGCCACCGACACCCACATTGAAAGGCAGGGAGATGACTGTGGCACCAGCATTCCGAGCGCGTGCAGCCGTCTGATCCGTCGATCCGTCATCAACGACCAAGATGTCCACGCCCGGTTGATGGGATCGCACCTTCATGATCACGTCCACAATGGAGGCCTCCTCGTTCCACGCGGGAATGGCCACCAGGGAACCCTTACTCACAGGACAGCACGGTAGTCCACTACCCGGCGTGGATTGCTCATGTGGATGCGCTCACCACTACCCGACGGCGACGACATCACACATCCATCCCCTACGGCACATCACGCTGTGAGGACTCCGTCCACAACTCCTCGCGCGAATTCTCTCCACGTCGGTACCGCTTCGGGATCGACGCCGAGCGAGTAATGGTCCATCACGTCGAGGGTTCGGGGTGCTATGGGCACAATCCCGCGGACGACGTCGCCTACGACGCAGCCCTCGCGGCCCGCCATCTTCCAGGTGTGCCCGTCCAGGTCACGTGGTCACGCGAAGACGAGCTGAGTTGGTCGCCCATGGCGCCGGCGATGTGCGTCGACATCAGCGCGACCACGGACCTATCGGGCCAGATCACGTCGTGGCGGTGGGACGGCTACGGCAACGGGCATTCGTCACGACCGTCCACGCTGCCCACCCCGAGCCTGCTCGCCTACGCCAGTCAGACGGACGGCACGGCTATCCCGCCTTCGCAGGACCCTCCACTCGCCGCGGGCCAGGGAACGGGCCGTAATGCGCTTCCGGCGTACGACATCCCCGACCTGCGCGCGGTTGCGCATCGGCTCACCACCATGCCCATGCGCGCATCCGCCATGCGCTCCCTGGGTGCCTACACGAACGTTTTCGCCATCGAATCGCACATTGATGACTTGGCGCGCGCGCATGGAATCGACCCCGTCGAGTACCGGCTGCGGCACCTTTCCGATGCGCGCTCACGGCGTGTCATCGAAGTGGTCGCAGAACTTGCCGGATGGGGCGATGTGGCCAGCGAGAACAACGGTCGTGGAATCGGCTTTGCGCGATACAAGAACACCGGCGCCTGGTGCGCGGTGATCGCCGACGTTGAGGCGGTCGATCAGGTCACAGTGAAGCACCTGTGGATTGCCGTCGACTGCGGGCGCGTCGTCAACCCCGATGGCGTACGCAATCAGATCGAGGGAGGCGCGATCCAGTCCGCGAGTTGGACGCTCATGGAGCAGGTGACCTTCGCTGCTGGCGCGGTCACCTCGTCGGATTGGGAGTCCTACCCCATCATGCGTTTCCCGAGCGTGCCCGCCGTGACAACGACCATCGTGTCGGCTCCCGACGAGCCCTGGTTGGGGTCCGGAGAGGCGGCCTCCGGCCCGACCGCGGCAGCCCTCGGTAATGCGTTGCGCCACGCCCTCGGTGTCCGCGTCCGGACCCTGCCTCTTTCGGCCGAGAACATCGTGGCGGCGATGGCCGAGGAGTAGATGCCATTCCCCGGACGGGGCTGTCGTGACTCAATACAATCGATTGCATGACCGAAGTGCATACGGCTGACATCGTCGTCGCAGGCGCGGGACACAACGCGCTCATCGCCGCGGCCTACCTGGCCAAGGCGGGGAAGTCCGTTGTCATCGTGGACGCCCGCTCGATCCCGGGTGGCGGCGTCGCGACCGAGGAGTACCTGCCCGGATTCTTCATGGACTCATGCTCCACCGGACACACGATCATTCAGGCCAACCCCGTCATCAGAGACGACACCCTCGGGCTCGTGGCCGCCCACGGGCTGACCTACGTCGACCCCGATCCGGTCGCACGTGTCGCCATGCCGGATGGCGAGCAGGTCGGGATGTACCTCGACCCCGAGCGCACGCACGCGGAATTCGCTCGTTTCAGCCAGCGTGATGCCGACTACTACATGGACTTCCTCGCTGACTGGGAGCGCGCAAAGGTCGCCTTCGGGAAGGCCAACAACACGCCAATCGGCTGGGGTCCGTCTTTGGATCAGTTGCTCGACGAACTGCCCAACGGAGGTGTGTGGCGACGCCGACGGGCGCTTAGTGCGGTCGATGTGATCATGCACGAGTTCACCGAAGAGCACATCCAGGCCTTCCTGCTGTGGGAGGCGTGCCAGACCTTCGGGTCGGTGGATCTTCCCGGGTCCGGGGTGCTGCCCTACTCGATCATGGGCGGCCGCCAGAAGCGCAGTTGGACGATCCCCCTCGGTGGTTCCGGCAAGCTCACCGACGCACTCATGGCCGTCATCGAGCAGCACGGCGGCGCATTCTTCGGAGATACGCTGGTCTCGCGTCTGCTCCTAGACGGAGATCGGTGCGTCGGGGTCGAGTCGACCGATGGGCGGCAGTTCCTCGCACGCGAGGCGGTCCTGTCGACGATCCACGTCAAGCACCTCATCGACATGGCACCCGCAGAAGCGTGGGGCGAGTCCTTCACCTACGGCGTCGAAACCTACGACATCGGCATTCCGCTCTTCGCCGCCTTCCTCGTCATGGACGAGGTTCCCACCTTCCGGGGCAAGGGCCCGAAGGACACTGCGGTCAGCAGTGGACTCGCGCTATGGCCCCACGAGGTCGTCGAGCAGGTACGCGCGATTCGTGATCGCCGTCCAGTGGATGGTTCCGCGTGGACGTTGATCGCCACACCGAGCATCGTCGATCCCACCCGCGCGCCGGAGGGCATGCAGACGGTGAAGATGCTGGTGCCGTGCAGCCACGTGCCGCCCTACGGGTATGACTCCTGGGATGAGGCAAAGGAGAAGCACGCCGACCGCATGTTGGAGTACGTCGCCACGCAGATTCCGAACGTCAATGGCGATCACATCGAGGCTCGCATCGTCAAGAGCCCCTTGGACATCGAACGGTGGAATCCGCACATGATCAACGGGTGCGCTCATGGCGGCGACAAGGGCGTGCCCTTCAGCGGTCCGCTGCGCCCGGCCGCGGGATGGGCGAGCCACGTCATGCCGATCTCCGGGCTCTACCAGACTGGCGGCACCACACACCCGGGCGGATCCATCACCGGCTCACCCGGCCGCAACGCCGCCATGGTGATGATGAAGGACCTCGGCCTGGAGTTCCCCGGCTAGGTTCGGGTCGGCGTGACGACGCGCCAGCGAATATCGAGGGTCACGCCCGCGTCCTGCATGAGATTGAGGACCGGGCAGCGCGCCTCGACCTCTTCGACCAATTCGTCGAGCTGTGCCTGCGTGCACGACGTCACGACCTGCGCGGACAGTCGGACGGTCTGGAAGTGTGGCCGCACACTGCGATCCCCGCTTCGCCCACGGATGTCGATGGTGCAAGCCGCCTCGAAGTCGATGCGCTCATAGTCGAATTCGAACTCCGTGGCTGTACGCCGAAAGGTCACCGCCTCGCAGCCGCAGAGGGCGCCGAGCACGCTCTGTAGGGGCGTGGGTCCAGAACCGCCGCCGCCAGCCACCGCCGGCTCGTCCGTGACCTGCACTCCCGCCTCGGCGTAGTCGAGGACCGTTCGCATGGTGGCATGGGTCGTTCCCGCGACCTGGCGTCGGCGAATGAATTCACCTTCCGGCTCTACGAACGTCATTCGGGATCCAATCCATCGGTCACATCTGCGTTTTCACTCTCCAGCTCAACACCGGCGTTGGCTGCCGCCACGAGGAGCAGAGTGGCGAAGTCATCCTTCTCGTAGCCGAGGCCAATGCTGGATTCGACGATGTCCCGTGTCAGGCCGGTGATCGGCATGGGCACCTGATGCTTGCGCGCCTCAGCGAGTCCTAGGTCGAAGTCCTTGCGCAGCAGCACCGGGGTGAATGTCGGATGGAAGTCGAGATTCACCATCGCGGGAGTCTTGTACTGGCTGAAGATGCAACCCATCACCGAGTTGTTGATGAACTCCATGACGGCCTCGCGCTTGACTCCGCCCCGCTCAGCGAGGACAAGAATCTCAGCGAGCGACTGGGTGTAGATGCCCAGAAGCAGGTTGTGAAAGATCTTGACCTGCCGAGCGGCCTCCCCCTCGCCGACGTAGGTGACCGATCGACCGAGAGATTCGATCATCGGACGAACGAGCTCGAAAGTCTCCTCGTCACCGCTGCAGACGATCGATAGCTTGCCCGCCGCCACCACTTTGCCATTGCCCGACACCGGAGCCGCGAAGAATCTCACGCCTCGAGCCTCCGCTGCCTCGCGCACTTTTTGGCTGGTCTCCACACTCACGGTGGAGGAATCGACGACGACCTTGGGCACCCTTGGCCCCGTGAGCAGGCCGGTTTCGTCATCGAGCATGACCTGCTCGAGATCGGCCGAGGTGCTGACCATGCTGAAGACCACGTCTCGATCAGACAGGTCGCGAATGGCCGCAGCGATGCTCGCTCCGGCTTCCTGGAGTGGAGCAGCCTTTGCTGCAGTGCGATTCCACACTGCGACGTCATACCCGGCCTTGACCAAGCGCGTTGCCAAGGGTGCGCCCATGTTCCCCAGGCCGATCCAGCCGGCCGTCATTTGCTGCGATGACATCGTGTCGTCCCCTATGCGTTGGTATCTGGAGCTGCGGAAAGGTGATGTGCGAGCCAATCGGCAGTCTTGTAGCGATGCTTGGCCGCGACATTCATGCACCCGTGATTGCCATCGGGGAGCATGAGGAGCGTGGCCCCGGTCTCGTCGGCGAGCCGTTGGGCGCCATCGGGCGGGATGAGCCGATCAAGAGCGCCGAAGACGACCAGCAACGGGCAGGTGATGTCTGCCGTACGCCCAGCCAGGCTCAACTGCCGCCCATACTCCTTGGCCTCGTCCTGGCTCTCCAGATGGGATCGAAAGGTGAAGGTACGACGGGTGAGCTCGGGTAGGCCATCCCACACTTCGAACCAGTCGTAGGGTCCGGCGAGGGCCGCACACGCCTTGATGCGGTGCTCACCACTCACCATGCGGGGTGCGTAGTAGCCGCCCAGGGAGACTCCCCAGACGCCGATGCGATCCGCATCCAGATCGTGACGCGCTTCGATCCAATCGACCACGGTCGACGCGACGTTCTCCCAGTCCCCCCGAATCGGAAGGTCGTACTCGGACTCGCCCTGTCCTGGGCCGTCAAGGGCAAGGGTGGCCATTCCGCGCTCGAGGAAGAGCGCCTCGGTGCTGCGCAACTCCTCCTTCGTCGAGTCCAGACCTGGCGCCATAATCACAACCGGCGGACTCGCTACACCGTGAGGACGACGCAGGATGGCGGTTAGCTGCGTGCCCTCGAAGGGAATCGTCACTCGTTCACCGGTGGGATCGAGGTGGGGTAGAGCTTCGGTCAACGCTTCGACGGCCAGTGCGTGAACTCGCTTCATCGTGTCCGGGTAGTCGACGAATACGAACTTGCCGAAGTGGTAGTACACAGCCGCCGTGGACAGGTGAGTGCCGGCCGAGCGGCCGCGGCCCTCGGCCAAGGCTTCACGCCCAAGGGCCGCGTGGACATCACCGGCCTGCGCCCAGGCATCGGCCCAGTCCTCCCACCGCATGACCGACGCAGTGACGCGATTGAAATCTGCGACCGCCACGCCATTGGTCGTGAACCTGGGAGCCCAGTGCGAGATCGCCTCGCGGACAAGGACATCCTGTTCTTGGCTCATGCCGCCATCACCGGCCCTTCCTCAAGGTTGTGCAAATCCTCGAATCCCGACGGGCGAACGACGATCATCTGACCGGTCTGCACGCCAGCTCGGTGATCAATGGTGGTGACATTCGGCTGGATGACGATCGACATTCCATCTCGGAGATCACCGCGCGGCTCGGCGTACGGCCTGCGGGAGGGGCTCACTCCTACCGGATCGAGGTAGCCCATGCCCAGCCCATGGAAAAGGTCATCTGTCGTCGTCAAACCTGATTCCTCGACGCAACCGGCCGCCTCGACCAGTTCCCGTGCAGCAACACCCGCCTTGACCCGCGACCGCATCCGCTCGTGCGCACGACTGGCGACCTCGTGAAGGGTGAGATACTCGTCGGTCGGCTCGCCGAGGAACACCGTGCGCAGGATCTGTCCCGGATACTCCGGCGCGACCGCCGCGCTCAATTCGAATGTGACCACCGACCGATCCGTAAGCACATGCCCTTCGGGCACCTGGCTGGGAACGTCACGGGCGGGCGCATCCATATCCGTGACACCGATGTAGCAGATGTGATCCCGGGCACCGGCCCGCGTGTACGCGGCACGGGCCTCGGCGAGCAGATCCCAATCGGTCGCCCCTGGTCGACAAGCCTCAATGAGCGCTCTCGCTCCGATGTCACTGGCCCTGCCTCCTAGACGCAGGGCGTCAACCTCCTCATCGGATTTCGCCGAACGGAGATCAGCGTGCGCCCTGTCGAGAGAGATCAAGGTGGCCCCCGCCTCCTCGGCGGCCTGGCGAATGTGCAGCGGGACCTGCCCCAGCGTGCCGATGACTCGGTCCGTCCCCAGAAGGTGACGAGGCTCAACATCCGCCACATCCCCCACTCGATCAGCCTTGGCCATGCGTCGGGCGGCGGGCACGTGATTGTGAAAGGACACCCACAGGTCGGTCCCCTGTGAATTCAACCGAAGCCAGGCTTGCCGCGTCGGCGCCCAGCCCGAGAGGTAGGTCACGTGCAGACCCGAGCGGTTCTCTCCGAAGGCAAGGACGGTCGATGCATCAACGCCAGCCGCCAACTGCAGAGTCTGCGTACGACGACGATCGAACTCGTCATCACTAAAGGAGTGACGCAGGACGTCCATGTCAGGCCTCGCGCGCCTTGCCCAGGTACATGGTCGCGACCTCGGGATTGTCGGCGATTCCCGCGGCGTCCCCGGTGAGCCGCACCCGGCCCTGCTCCATGACGACACCGTGCGTGGCCAAATTCATCCCGAGTCGCACATTCTGCTCGACCATGAGGACGGTGCGACCGGTCTCGGCCATCTCCCGAATGAGGGTCGCCACCTTGGCGACAGACTTCGGATCGAGACCGAGGGATGGCTCGTCCATGAGGACCAGGCTTGGGTCGAGCATGAGCGCGCGGCCGATCTCGACCATGCGACGCTGACCACCGGAGAGGTTCCCGGCATGGTCCTTGGCGCGGTCCTTGACCAGGGGCACCATCTCTTCGACCATGGCCATGCGCTGCTTGAGCAGCGCACGATTCCGTCGAATCGCGTACCCACCGAGCAGGACGTTTTCATGAACGGTCATCTCAGGGAACAGCGCGCGATTTTGGGGCACTTGAGCGACGCCGGCGCGCAGGACCACGCTTGGGGACTGCCCGGTGATTTCCTTGCCGAGGAAGGTGACCGATCCAGACTTCGGCTTGATCAGCCCGCTGATGACGCGGAACACCGTGCTCTTGCCGGCGCCATTCGGCCCGACGATGCAGGTGACGGTCCCTTTTTCGATCTGCAGATCGAGACCTTGGAGGACGAGTCCACCACCGTAGCCGGCCTGCACATCAGCCATCGCGAGGACGACCTCAGGCATCATTCACCTCCAGCATGTGGTCCGGACCGAGGTAGGCCTCGATGACCTGCGGATCGTTACGGATCTGATCCGGAGGGCCGGAGATGAGGATCTCGCCCTCGGCCAAGACATGGACGGTGTCACACAGGCTCAGCACCAGCGGAATGTTGTGCTCAACGATCAGGACAGTGGTGCCGGCGGCGTTGAGCCGACGAATCACGCTGGCGAGCTTCTCGATAAGCGTGGGGTTGATGCCGCTGGCAGGCTCGTCCAACAAGATGATGCTCGGTCGCAGCATCAGCACCTGCGCAAGTTCGACAAGTTTCTGCTGCCCGAAACTGAGCGCCGCTGCTTCCTGGTTCTCGAACTGCGCAAGACCCATGAAGTCAAGGACTTCACGTGCCCGCTCAACCTCTTCGCCGGCGTACCGACCGGCCACCAGTTCCCGAACACTGGTCTTCTCCAGCGGCGCGACAAGGTTGTCCAGCACTGTCATCGATTTGAAGAGACGGGTGATCTGGAAGGTACGCCCCAACCCCTCATGTGCGCGTGTCCACACCTTCTGACGGGTGATGTCCTCGCCGTTCAGCAAAACCGTGCCGCCGTCGGGCTGGAAGGTGCCGGTCATGCAATTGAACAGGGTTGTCTTGCCCGAGCCATTCGGGCCGATCAAGCCCGTGATGCTGCCCCGCTCCACGCGCATGTCCACCCCGTCTACCGCGGTGACGCCCCCGAAACGCTTGACGATGCCGCGGACCTCGAGGACCGGGACACCGGGATCGACCGACTCACCGGCTCGGGCCAGGATGCTGTCCACCGCAACGTCATGGGTCTCGGCGATGGCAGCCTGGTCGATGAAGGCGACCGAGGAACCCTTGCTCTTTCGCCGATGTGACAACCGACTCAAGGTGGGCAGGAGACCCGCCGGCATGAACATGACTGTGAGAATGAGAATGACGCCCATAATGAGAAGGCGGGCACTGAATTCGCCGGCAAGCACCGTCGAAGCCTCATTCGCGATCCAGACGATGAAGCCGCCGATGACCGGGCCCCACAGGGTGCCACGTCCACCGACGAGCGCCGCAAGAACGAGGAACACACTCATCAAGATGGCGAGCGCGGTCGTCGGCGTCACAAAGCCGAGATACTGCGCGTAAACCGCGCCGGCAAAACCAAACGGAACGGCACTCAGGGAGTAGGCGGTCACCTTGTACAGCGTGGTGTTGATGCCAATCGAGGCAGCCTTGCCCTCGTCATTGCGAATGGCAACGAGGCCCGCGCCGAGTCGTGACCGCATGATCAAGGCGACCAGGAGGACCGTGAGGACCATCAGGGCCAGGAAGATGTAGTAGTACGGCGTCGTTGGGTTGTCCTTGTTCCACTCGGGCTGCTTGACGATGAATCCATCGGTGCCACCGGTCAGGCTCTTCCAGTTCTGAGCAACCGTCATCACCAGGAGCAGAACAGCGATCGTGATGATGACGAACGAGTGACTTCTCGTGCGTAGCGTGATGAATCCAACGACCACGGCGATCGCGGCCGCGACTACGCCGCCCACCGCCATGAGGTACATGGGGGCGACGTCCCACATCTTCCCCAGGATCGCACCGGTGTACATGCCGATGTAGAGGTAGACGCTGTGGCCCAGCGACACGTACCCCGCGAGACCGCTGATGATGTTCCAGCCCGAAGCCATGATTGCGTACAACATGCACACGATGAGGACCGACTCGTAGTAGCGCGTGTCTCCACCGATGATCGGGTAGATGAAGAGGAGGGCAATGAGTACGACGCCCACGATGTTCGCGGGCCGTTTCAGGACGCTCATGTAGTGACGTCCTCACGGGTCTTCTCACCCATGATGCCCTCAGGGCGAAACAGCAGCACGACGAGGATCACGCCGAAGAAGATCGCCGCGCTCCACTGCGGGATATAGGCCTGGGCGAAAGCCTCGGAGATACCGAGAATCATTGACGCGATGACCGCACCGGGAATGCTCCCCATTCCCCCGAGCACGATGATGCCGAGGAGCTTGGCGATCCAGTCGTATTGCGTGGCTGGGTAGATCGGGTACATGATCACCAGGAGCACACCTCCGACACCGGCCGTCAGCGCCCCGATGGCGAAGGCGAGGGACGAGGCCTTGATGGAGGAGATGCCGACGAGCGCTGCTCCGTCCTTGTTCTGAGCGGAGGCGCGCAGGGCCCGACCGGCCCAGGAGAATCTCAGGTAGAAGAACAGGCCCACGAGCACGATGACGGCCGTGATCCCGGAGATGAGCTGCGGGTAGGGAAGGACCAGTTCGCCGATGCGCAGGGATTCGGTGAAGTACGGCGGTGTCACCGACTTGAACTTGTTGCCGAACACGACATTGAGAATGCCCTCCATCGCGATGGCAACACCGAACATCAGCAGCACCGTCATTCCGGGGCCTTGGGGCACCACACGCTTAACCAAGCCTCGGTAGATGACCCAGCCGAAGAGGGCCATAAGCGCACCCATCACCGGAATGAGAAGAAGTGGCTCGATCCCGGTGACGTCCCAAATCTGCCAGGTGAGCAGTGCGCTGAAGACAAGGAAGGATCCCTGAGCCACGTTGACAACGTCCAAGACCCCGAAGATGAGCGTGACGCCGGATGACAACAGGGCGTAGACCCCGCCCATCAAGACTCCGAAGGCAAGGATTTGGACAATCTCCACAGGTCCGCTCCCGATGACGTGGTGGATGCGCAAGTAAGTCGGTTTCGTGGGGGGGGGC
>JALQUH010000259.1 GCA_023263845.1 Candidatus Nanopelagicales bacterium
CGCGACGAGCCGGACCTCGAGCGATCCGAGGCCGGGGTCGGGATCCACCTCGACCTCGAACCGGCGCTCCGCCCCCGCGACGTAGCGCACCGCCAGCGGCGCTCCAGCCCACTCGAAGCGCTCCTCCTGGGGCCGCCAGGGGTTGTTGCGCCAGCCCGACGGCACGCTCGCGAGCTCCCGCCCGGGGTCCCGGCGCCGCTCGAGCCACCGGGCCACGGTCGCCGCCACCGCGTGCCGGGCCCCGATGCCGGCGTCGGCCGGCAGCAGCACGTGATCGTGAGTCAGGGGCAGATCGATGCTGTCCTCAACGCTCGGCCCGAGGATCGCCGCGCGATCATCGAGGAGGCCGCCGGCGTCCTGAAGCATCGCAAGCGCAAGGAGAAGGCCCTGCGCAAGCTCGATGCCATGCAGGGCAACCTGACGCGGTTAACCGACCTCACCAGCGAACTGCGCCGTCAACTCAAGCCGTTGGGCAAGCAGGCGGAGGTGGCGCGCCGAGCGGTGATCATCCAGTCGGAGGCGCGTGATGCGCGACTTCGCCTGCTCGCGGATGATCTTGTGCAGATGCGCGAGGCTCTCGCCGCGGAAGTTGCTGACGAGACGGCAATGCGCGAACGCCGAGGCGAGGTCGAGACCGCACTCGCGGTTGTCGCTGCCCGCGAGTCCGAGCTGGATGAGCAGGCGAAGGTGGATGCCCCTGCACTGGCCCTGTCGCAGCAGACGTGGTTCGGCCTATCGGCGCTACGCGAACGCCTTCTGGGGACCGCGTCGCTGGCGGCCGAACGCCTACGCCTCATTGGCGATGACCCCGAGGTCGTGAGCGAATCGACTCGTGATCCGGAGGCGCTGGAGGCCGAGGCGGCTGGGCTAAGGGAGGAACTCTTCGCACTGGGCCGCGAGGTCGAGGGCCAACGTGTCCAACTCGCCGATGCGGCGGCACTTCGGCAGGTCGCTGAGGACGGCCACAGCGCCGAGGAACGACGCGTCGCTGAAGCGACACGGGCGGCGTCCGATCGTCGCGAGGGCCTCGTGCGGCTTTCTGGCCGTGTCGCCGCTGCACGTTCGCGCCTTGAGGCGCGTACCGCGGAGATCGAACGCTTGGCCGCTCAACGCGAAGACGCCCGTTCGCGTGCCAGCGAAGCACAGCGCGACTTCGCCGCCGTGGAGAGCAAGATCGCCGGGCTGGACGCCGGCGAACTCGGGCTCGACACCCACTACGAGGAAGCGCAGGGGCTGCTCGCCGCCGCGGATGCCGAGGTCGAGCGCCTGCGTGGCGAGGAGCGAGATGCCGAGCGGCAGCGCGCCGCGTTGTCGGCGCGTGCCGAGGCGCTGCGGATCGGCCTGACTCGCGGTGACGGCGCCGGCGCCTTGCTTCAAACCGGGGCCGAGGCCGGTGTGCTCGGCACCGTGGCGCAGATGGTGTCGATCGAGCAGGGCTATGAGCGTGCTATTGCCGCGGCGCTAGGTGACCTCTCTGATGCGGTGGTCGTTCGTGATGCCGCTGCCGCCATGGCCGGACTCCTCCTGTTGCATCGTGACTCCGCCGGGCGGGCGAGCGTCGTGGTCCTGGACGGGCCCATGGAAAGCGTTCCGACGGTGCCGCCACCGGCCGGAACTCGTTGGCTGGTCGATGTGATGACAGGCCCGCCGGATCTCATGCGAGCGCTGGCGCCGCGGCTAGCTGGTCGCGTTCTCGCCGAAACCCTCGATGAGGCGGTGGCCCTCCGCGCTGCGGGAGCGGTGGCCGTGACCCGCGACGGCGATGTCCTGGGACCGCACCATGCCGAAGGGGGCTCCGGTGAAGCTCCCACTCTGCTCGAACTGCAGGCCGCGGTCGATGAGGCCGAACGTCAACTCACCGAGGTACAGCATGACCTTGAGCGGGTGCGCTTCGCCCTTGCCGCGGCGTTGGAGCAGCAGGCGGCCGCTGCGGCCGATGCCGAGTCGGCGCTCGGTCGGCTGCATGAGTCCGACGCACGACTCGCGGCTGTGGCCGAACAACTCGGACTGCTCGGGCAAGCTGCGCGGGCTGCCACCGCAGAGGCCGATCGGCTTGCTGTTGCCGAGCAGGCCGCTTTGGAGGCGGCGGCGTCCGACCAGGCGACGCTGACCGACCTCGAGCAACGGTTGACACAGGCCGAGTCCGAGGAATCCGCTGAACCGTTGGTCGATGGTCGGGCCGAGTCCGCGGCGACCGCTCAGCAGGCGCGGGCACGTGAGGTCGAGGCTCGTTTGTCGCTGCGCACCGGCGAAGAACGATTGGCATCGTTGGAGTCCCGCGTCGAATCGCTCGAGCGTGCCGCCCAGCATGAGCGCATGGCACGTCGTCGGGCGGCGGAGCGGCGCGAACAGCGTAAGCGTGAGGCGGAGGTGGCGTCGGCGGTTGCTCGTGGTGCCGAAGCAGTCCTGCGCCGCATGGAGGTGTCCCTGCACCGGGCTGACACTGAGCGTCGCGCACTCGAGGAGCGTCAGGCTCAGCGGGAGAGCTCGTTGCAGCAGGTACGCCATGAGCATCGGGAACTGTCCGTCGAGATCGAGCGTCTCACCGACTCGGTGCATCGCGATGAGGTCGCGCGGGCCGAGCAGCGTCTGCGGATCGAACAACTTGAGGGCCGTGTCATTGAGGAGTTCGGCATTGAGCCTGATGAACTCGTTATTGACTACGGCCCCGAGCAACTGATCCCGCCCACGCCCGCAGCTCCCGGCGACGACGTTGATCCCCAAGCTCCCGAGCCTGAGCCTTACGCGTACGACCGCGTCCAACAGGAGCGCCGGTTGAAGTCCGCCGAACGTGGACTTGCGCTCCTAGGTCGGGTCAACCCGCTCGCGCTCGAGGAGTTCAGTGCCCTTGAGGAGCGCCTGCGCTTCCTCACCGAGCAGGTCGACGATCTCAAGCGCTCGCGCGCGGACCTTCTGGACATCGTCAAGGAGGTGGATGAGCGCGTCGAGCGCGTGTTCACCGAGGCCTACGAAGACACGGCCCGCGAGTTTGAGCACGTCTTTGCCCGGCTCTTTCCCGGCGGCGACGGGCGACTGGTCCTCACGGATCCTGCCAGCATGCTCACCACCGGCGTCGATGTCGAGGCACGGCCTCCGGGCAAGAAGGTGAAGCGGCTGTCGCTGCTGTCCGGCGGCGAGCGTTCGCTCACGGCGGTCGCTTTTCTCATCGCGCTGTTCAAGGCTCGCCCAAGCCCGTTCTATGTCCTTGACGAGGTGGAGGCTGCGCTCGACGACGTCAACCTCGGGCGCCTCATTGATGCCATTGACGAACTTCGCACGAGTTCGCAGCTCATCGTCATTACTCACCAGAAGCGGACGATGGAAATTGCCGATGCGTTGTACGGCGTATCGATGCGTGGGGACGGAGTAACGCAGGTGGTCGGACAGCGGCTGCGCGAGTCCGACCCTGTCTCCGCCTGACCGTCCCGACACGGGGGCGCCTAGGATCGACGCGTGGAAATGACCTTCGTGTACGTCGCATTGACTGTTGCTCTCCTCGTCGCTGTGGTCGTGGGGGTGGCGCTCGTCCTCAACCGACGTGGCGAACCGAAGCCACCCACGTCGCGGCCGGGTGTGCGCCCTGACGACACGACATCCCGCGACACGCCTCGCCGACTTGTGGAGGAGCCGCCAGGTCCGGACAGCGTGGGCATCGCCGTCCTGGACGAGTCCACTGTCGAGGAGATCGGCCTCGAGGCGCCGGAGCCCGCGGCCGGTCGCTTCACCCGGCTGCGTCGTCGGCTCGCTCGCTCCCAGACGACGCTGGGTCGGGGACTGCTCAGCCTGCTTTCCCGCGACAACCTCGATGCCGATACGTGGGACGAAATCGAAGAAACGTTGCTCACTGCCGACTTGGGGGTAGCGGCAACGACCGAATTGATGGACCGTTTGCGCACGCGCGTGCGTGCGGAATCCCCATCGACACCACAGGAAGCCCAAGCGCTCCTGCGGGAGGAACTCATCGCACTCGTCGATCCCGGCCTCGATCGCACCGTGCACTCTACGCGCGATGCTGGGGGTCCTGCCGTGATTCTCGTCGTGGGCGTCAATGGCACCGGCAAGACGACGACCACGGGCAAGTTGGGTCGCCTCCTCGTCGCGGAGAACCGCACCGTGTTGCTGGGCGCGGCGGACACCTTCCGTGCTGCGGCGGCTGAGCAACTCCAAACGTGGGGCGATCGCGTGGGCGCCGCGGTTGTGCGTGGACCCGAAGGTGGTGACCCCGCGGCCGTCGCCTTCGACGCCGTCACGGTCGGTGCGGAGGCCGACGTTGACACGGTTGTCATCGATACGGCCGGACGCCTGCACACCAAGGTGGGCCTGATGGACGAGCTGGGCAAGGTCAAGCGCGTCCTCGAGCGCCGCGGTCCGGTCGACGAGGTCCTGCTGGTGCTGGATGCCACCACGGGCCAGAACGGTCTGACCCAGGCTCGCGTCTTCTCCGAGGTGGTCGACGTCAGCGGCATCGTGTTGACCAAATTGGACGGCACGGCCAAGGGGGGCATTGTCGTCGCTGTCCAGCGCGAACTCGGTGTGCCGGTGAAACTTGTGGGGCTCGGGGAAGGCCCGGACGACCTGGCACCCTTCGATGCCGCCGAGTTCGTCGACGCCCTCTTGGCCGAGTGACGATTCACACACCTGTAACAAAATCGCGCCGGACGTGATGAACCCGTAACTCGGAAGTGCATCCGGGGAAACCCGCGCTCAGCAGGGTGTGGCTCACACCACCAACCCAAGGAGCGTGGCGAATGGAATCGATGCTTGACACCGGCAATACCGCCTGGGTGTTGACGGCAGCCGCCATGGTGCTGCTCATGATCCCCGGACTGGCCTTGTTCTACGGCGGCATGGTTCGCTCGAAATCTGTCCTCAATATGCTCATGATGGTCATGAGCGCGGCCTTCGTCGTCATGATCCTGTGGGTGCTGTTCGGCTACTCGATGGCTTTTGGAACCGACATTGGCGGTCTCATCGGCGACCCGGTCGAATACCTGGGACTCGAGAGTCTGATGGCCGACGACCCTGAGGCGGGTCTGCCAGCCATGGCGTTTGTGGCGTTTCAGGCGATGTTTGCGGCACTTACCGTCGGCCTCATCGCCGGTGCCGTGGCCGACCGAACGAAGTTCGGTGCCTGGCTCTTCTTCGGCGCCGTCTGGGCCATCATCGTGTACTTCCCGGTCGCCCACTGGGTGTGGAGTGCAGGGGGTTGGATCTTTGAACTGGGCGTCATCGACTTTGCCGGTGGAACCGCGGTACACATCAATGCCGGTGCGGCGGCTCTCGCCCTGGCGATCGTTATCGGTCGCCGTGTCGGATGGCCCAAGACACCGATGCGTCCGCACAACCTCACCCTGGTCATGCTGGGTGCTGGTCTGCTGTGGTTCGGCTGGTTTGGCTTTAACGCCGGCAGTGCCCTGGCGGCCAACAACGCGGCCTCGGTCGTCTTCGTGAACACCTTCGCGGCCACTGCGGCTGCGGCCCTTGCCTGGTTGATCGTTGAGAAGGTCCGCGATGGGCACGCGACAACCCTTGGGGCCGCGTCCGGCATCGTGGCCGGACTGGTGGCGATTACGCCATCCTGCGCGTCGGTGAGCCCGGTCGGGGCCATCATCGTCGGCGTCGTCGCCGGTGCTCTGTGTGCACTGGCGGTCGGATGGAAGTACAAGCTCGGCTACGACGACTCGCTCGACGTTGTGGGCGTCCATCTGGTGGGTGGCCTCGTCGGCACCTTGCTGATCGGCTTCCTGGCGACCGAGGTGGCGCCGACCGGCGTCAACGGATTGCTCTACGGTGGCGGCGCCGAGCAGCTAGGAAAGCAGGCAATTGGCGCGTTCGCGGTGCTCTTCTACTCGCTTATCATCACCGCGATCATTGCCCTGATCATCAGGTCGGTCCGCGGCTTCCGGGTCTCGACCGACGACGAGGTCTTGGGTATCGACCTGGCGGTCCACGCCGAGTCGGGATACGAATTGGGAGACTCGGGTGGCGGCGGACACTTCGCCGGCGTCGGTCAGCGCTCGCTGGGAAGGGAGTAGGACATGAAGTTGGTGACTGCAATCGTCAAGCCGTTCAAACTTGAAGATGTGAAGTCCGCCTTGGAGGGCAAGGGCATTCACGGACTCACCGTGACCGAGGCCAGCGGATTCGGTCGACAGCGAGGTCACACCGAGGTGTACCGCGGCGCGGAGTACACCGTGGATCTAGTCCCCAAGGTTCGCATCGAGGTGGTCGTCGAAGACTCCGACGCCGATGCTGTGGTTGAGGCCATCGTGGGTGCGGCACGGACCGGCAAGATCGGCGACGGCAAGGTGTGGGTCGTCCCCGTGGAATCGGTCGTCCGGGTTCGCACCGGAGAGGTCGGGCCGGACGCGCTGTGAGCTCCGACGCCGCCCTAGGGCGTGAAGGGGTGGAGGGCGCCGAGGTGCCCTCCACCCCAGCAGCGACCTACCGGCGAGCCCGCCAGGAACTTCTCGGCCGTCCGGTCGCGTCACGCTCAGCGCGCCGTCGTGCGCTGAGCGCCTTGACCGATGACTGGTTGGCCGAGATTTGGCGCGACAGTGGCGCCGAGGAACTCGGCGCGTGTCTGGTGGCTGTCGGCGGCTACGGCCGGCGAGAACTCACCGTCGGTAGCGATCTCGATCTGGTTCTCGTTCTCCCGGACCATCTCGATACTCAGGACGCGCGCATCGAAGGAGCCGGTGAGCGCCTGTGGTATCCCATCTGGGATTCCGGCGTTCGTGTCGATCACAGTCTGCGGACTGTGGGTCAGGCCCGACGCATGGCTGCACAAGATTTCCGCGTCATCTTGGGCCTGCTCGATCTACGAGTCATCGCAGGGGATCGCGAACTTGGCGAGCGGGCGGCTTCCGCGATCCTGTCGGATTGGCGTGCCCTGGCGCGCACCCGACTCGATGAACTGCGTGAGGCCTCCATCGAACGTCGTCGAACCCAGGGGGAACTGGCTCATATGTTGGAGCCTGACCTGAAGGAGGCCTACGGCGGGCTGCGGGACTCGACCGTGCTGCGTGCGGTGTCTGCTTCCTGGGTCACCGATGTTCCGCGAGACGGGCTCGACGAGGCCCACGAACGTCTGCTCGATGTACGCGACGCCCTTCACGAAGTCCTGCTGGCCAATGGGCGGCGTCCGAACGACACATTGCGCACTCAAGATCAGCCGAGTGTGGCTGAACACCTCGACCTGCGTGATCGCGAAGAGTTGCTGCGCGTCGTGAGCGAATCGGCGCGAACGATTGCCTACGCTGCGGACACCACCTGGCGGCGGGTCGATCGACTGCTCCGCCAACCCACGTCGCGCCTGGGTCGACGCCGCATGCGCAAGTTCGGACCCGAGCGCGTGCCGCTCGCGGACGGCGTCGTTGCCCATGACGGAGAGGTCGTCTTCGCCGCCGATGCACGCGCGGATCGCGATCCTGTTCTGCTCCTGCGAATGGCGGCCGCTGCGGCCCAGGCCGGTCTCCCGCTTGCCCCGGCCTCGGTGTCGCGGCTGGCCCGTGAAGCGGCGCCCATGCCCAGTCCTTGGCCGCAGCCAGCGCGCGATGCACTGGTGTCGCTGCTGGGGGCCGGCGACGGCTTGGTGCCGGTATGGGAGGCGTTGGATCGGCAGGGACTCATTAGCCGGCTGATCCCCGAGTGGGAGGCCGTGCGGTCGGCGCCTCAGTCAAATCCTGTTCACCTGTACCGGGTCGACCGCCACCTCGTCGAGACGGCGGCCCGCGCCTGCGATCAGGTGCGCGATGTAGCGCGGCCGGACCTGCTCTTGGTGGCTGCTCTCCTTCACGACATCGGCAAGGCGCGCGGTGGTGACCACAGTGACGTAGGAGCTGAACTGACCGCCGCGATGGCGCCGCGACTGGGTTTCAACGAAGACGAGACGCTCACCCTCGTGCGCCTTGTCCGCCATCATCTGCTGCTGGCTGACGTGGCGACCCGGCGAGATCTCGACGATCCATTGACGATTCAGGCGGTGGCGGAGGCTGTCGAAGGTCAGCGCTGCCTGGAACTGCTGCGCGGTCTCACGATCGCGGACGCCCACGCGACCGGCCCGGGCGCGTGGAGTGAGTGGAAGGCCGCCTTGGTCGATGACCTGGTGCGCCGTACCGCTGCCGCGCTGAGCGGCGACGAGCCCGTCGTGGCACCGTCCGCGGCTGACCGTCACGCCTACCTCCTCGCTACGTCCGGGGTGGAGGTGATTTTGGAGTCCGGCGAACCGACCGCTTCGATCATCGTGGCCGCACCGGATCGACGCGGCCTCCTCGCGACGATTGCCGGAGTCCTCGCACTGCATCGACTCGAGGTGAAGTCCGCCGACACGCAGACAGTGGGGGACCGAGCGGTCACCGCGTGGACCGTCGTACCGTTCTATGGGGATTTTCCCGCCCTCGAGCTCGTGCGCTCGGATGTCATTCGTGCTCTGGCGGGTGATCTGAACGTCGAGGGCAAGTTGGCCGAACGCCGTCGGGGACGATCGGAGCGGCTCGCCCCGCCTCGTGTGGACTTTGTCCCCGGAGCGGCCTCCGAAGCGGATGTTCTTGAAGTGCGCGCCCACGATGCACCGGGTCTGCTCAACCTCATCGCCCGAGGGATCAGCGAAGCGGACGTAACCATCGTTGCGGCACGTGTCGCCACGTTGGGCTCCGAAGTCGTAGACGCCTTCTACCTCAACCGACCTGACGGGGCTCGGCTGTCTACCGATGACCGCGCGCGGGTGGTGGGCACGGTCCTCGACCGTCTCCTTGAGGGTGTGAGCAACGTCGCGAGTGAGGGGAGCGGGACGGCTTGACCGACCGGTCCGGCCGCACGGCATAGGCTGGGGCAGCATCCGGAGATTCCGGCAGACCGTCCACGGGAGTGCATCAGGTGTTCGCTTCGCTGTCCGACCGTCTGTCAGCGACCTTCCGCAACCTGCGCGGCAAGGGGCGTCTGTCGGAGGCTGACATTGACGAGACGGTGCGCGAGATTCGCATTGCTCTCCTTGATGCCGATGTCGCTCTTCCCGTGGTGCGCTCCTTCTGCGCCACTGTCAAGGAGCGGGCACTTTCCGCCGAGGTCTCCGGCGCACTCAATCCGGCTCAGCAGGTCGTCAAGATCGTGCATGAGCAACTGGTGGAGATCCTTGGCGGTGAGACACGACGACTCCGGTTCGCCAAGCATCCGCCGACGGTCATCTTGCTCGCGGGCCTCCAGGGTGCCGGCAAGACCACCTTGGCCGGCAAACTCGCCGCGCACCTACGCGAGCATTCGCACCAACCTCTCCTCGTCGCTGCTGACCTGCAGCGCCCCAACGCGGTTGACCAACTTCGAATCGTGGGTGAGCGCGCCGGTGTTCCGGTCTTCGCCCCCGAGCCGGGCAATGGCGTTGGAGACCCGGTCCGGGTTGCGCGGGATGCGGTCGAGCACGCAAAGGTCCACCTCAATGACATCGTGATCGTCGATACCGCGGGACGACTCGCGATCGACACCGAACTCATGGATCAGCTGTGTCAAGTCCGAGACGCTGTTGAGCCTGACGAAGTTCTCCTCGTTGTTGACGCGATGATCGGCCAGGACGCCGTACGCACGGCGGAGGAGTTCGGGGCCGGCGTTGGATTCGACGGCGTCGTCCTGACCAAGCTTGACGGTGACGCGCGCGGTGGCGCGGCCCTCTCCATCGTCAACGTGACGGGTCGACCGATCCTGTTCGCCTCGACGGGGGAGAAGCTCGAGGACTTCGAGGCCTTCCACCCCGACCGCATGGCGTCGCGCATCCTCGACATGGGCGATGTCATGACGCTCATCGAGCAGGCTGAGCGCGCCTTTGATGCCGAGCAGGCCGAGCGCCTGGCCGCCAAAGTCTCCAAGGGCGAGGACTTCACTCTCGAGGACTTCCTCGAGCAGATGCAGGCGGTCAAGAAGATGGGGTCGCTGGGGAAAATGCTCGGGATGCTCCCGGGCATGGGAGACATGAAGGCCCAGCTCGATCAATTGGACGAGCGTGAACTTGACCGGGTCTCGGCGATCATCCAGTCGATGACGCCGGCCGAGCGCCAGGATCCCAAGATTCTGAATGCTTCCCGACGTCAGCGCATCGCGCGTGGTTCAGGCACCGAGGTCAGTGACGTCAATTCCCTGGTGGAGCGCTTCGGCGAGGCGCAGAAGATGATGCGACAGATGCGCGGCGGTCGAGGCATGCCGGGGATGCCGGGAATGCCCGGGATGCCGGGCTTTGGTGGAGGCGGGGGCAAGAAGTCCAAGGGGCGCTCGGGCAAGGCGCCCGCCAAGCCCAAGAAGGGGCGCAGCGGCAACCCCGCGAAGCGCGCCGCCCAGGAGCGGGACGAGGCCATGAAGCCGGCGACGGTCCCCGAGCCGGCGGCCGCGGCGGACTTCGAGCTCCCGGACGATCTCAAGAAGCTGCTCGGCGGCTAGACCCCCAGCCGTGGGGCGATTAGTTGGCTCCCGGGGGT
>JALQUH010000134.1 GCA_023263845.1 Candidatus Nanopelagicales bacterium
CGCCGACGCGGTGCTGCGCCGCGAACATGCCGCCCTGGAAACTGCCCTCCACGGCAGTCGGCTCTACGCGCGCGATCCACTGACCGGCCTGCCTGATGACGCGGGCGGTGAGGTCGCCGCGGGCACCGACGTGCGACCGCAGGGTGAGGAGTGTGCGGTCGGCGATCCGCTGGTGGCCGCTGGCTCGACCGTGACTCCGGCGATCCTCGGTCTCGCGGCCGCTGCCGGATACGACGCACTCGAGGTCATTCCTCCGCCCACCGTTGCCGTCCTCGTCGTCGGCGACGAACTCCTTGAGCGTGGTATCCCGCGACCCGGTCGGGTGCGCGACGCATTGGGACCGATGGTCCCTCCGTGGCTTGCCGCCGCTGGCGCTCGTGCCAATCCGCCACTCCGTGTTGCTGACACCCACCGCGGTCTCCTTGACGAGATCGAGGACTCAACCGCGGACGTCATCGTCACCACCGGCTCGACGGCATCGGGTCCGGTCGACTTCGTGCACGACGTCCTTGATCACCTCGGCGTGCATTGGCTTGTCGACGGCGTCCAGGTGCGGCCGGGCCACCCGATGCTGCTCGCGGTTCTCCCCGACGGCCGCCCCTTCATCGGACTTCCCGGCAATCCGCTCGCTGCCGTCAGCGGCCTGGTCACCCTGGCCGTGCCCGTCATCAACGCGATGCGCGGCGCACCCTCGGTTCAGCACCACGCCCGCCTCGCCGAGACCGTGCGTGCCCATCCCAGTGACACGCGGCTCATCCCCGTCGTGCTCCGCGACGACCTCGCCCATCCACTCCGATACGACGGTCCCGCCATGCTTCGCAGCCTCGCCCTCGCCGATGCCCTCGCTGCGATCCCACCCGGCAGCGGTGACCGCGATAGTGACGTCGAAGTCCTGCCACTGCCCGGCAACGGCGCCGACGTCCGATAGCGTCAGACACCGTGGCCGACAAGCGGCAGCGCCCCCTGCCCCTCACCGTGACGAGTGAGGCGGACAGTGAGGCGCTCAACGCACGCATCAGGCTCCCGAGCCGTTCGTGGAGCCCGGTTCGCAATATCGCTGTTCGACTCTTCATCGCGGTGGCCGCTCTTGTCATCACGGCCTCTGTCGTATACGCCGAGGGCGACTGCTACTCCGATAGCGGCAAACTTGGCGCCATCACCTGGGCCGACGCGTTCTATTACGCCACCGTCAGCCTCTCCACGACCGGCTACGGTGACATCGTCCCGGTGTGCGAGTCCGCGCGACTCGTCAACGTTTTCGTCGTCACTCCACTTCGCTTCGTCTTCCTGATCGTCCTCGTCGGTACCACCATTGAGGTGCTCACCCGTAAGACTCGCGAGGACTTCCGCACAACCCGCTGGAGGCAGCGCGTGCACGATCACACCGTCATCGTCGGATTCGGCGTCAAAGGTCGCTCGGCGGCTCGACTGTTGCTTGACAACGGTGCGTCACCCCTGTCCATCGTCGTCGTCGCCAACGACAAGGACGCCATCCAAGAAGCTAACCGGATGGGCCTAGCCGGCGTACTCGGCGATGCCCGTCGCGAGGATGTGCTGCGCGACGCCGCGACCGAGCGCGCGTCCAAGATCATCGTTGCCACCGATGAAGACGACACGTCCGTGCTCGTCACCCTGACCGCCCGGCGGCTGGCCCCCAAGGCCGACATCGTCGCCGCCGCCCGTGAGGCTGCCAACGCGCAAATTCTGCGCCAGTCCGGGGCAACAAGCGTCATCCCGACCGCGGAATCCTCCGGCCACCTCATGGCACTGTCCCTCGTCTCGCCCGTGGCGGGCACCTTGATGGAGGATCTGCTCGACGCCGGACGTGGCCTGGAGATCGTCCAGCGCGAAATCACCAAGGAGGAGTTGGGCATCTCCCCGGAGGAGGTCGACGCGCGAGGGGAGATCGTTCTCGCGGTCATCCGCGACGAGGTCGTGCATCGCTTCGACACCAGTGACATCCGCATCCTGCAGAAGGGTGATCAGCTGGTGGTGATCCGGCACACCGAGGAGAGCGACTACTCGGTCCAGCCTCGACCAGAGGCCTGACGTGCACGCCGTCATCATCACCGAGTACGGCGAACCCGACGTCCTGCAGTGGCAGGAGGTGCCCGACCCCACACCGGGCCCCGGTGAGGTGTTGGTCGATATCTGCGCCAGCGCCGTCAACCGAGCGGACCTACTTCAGCGACAGGGCTTCTACCCACCTCCACCCGGTGCCCCCGAATGGCCGGGACTGGAGTGTTCTGGACGCATCGCCTCGTTGGGCGAGGGCGTGGTGTCACGGTCCGTCGGCGAGGAGGTGTGCTGCCTGCTCGCCGGTGGCGGGTACGCCGAACTGGTCGCTGTACCGGTCGGTCAGACCATGCCGCTTCCGGCCGGTGTCGATCTGGTGACCGCGGCCGGACTACCCGAGGTGGCCTGCACCGTGTGGTCCAACCTGGTGATGGTCGCCGGTCTTCAGCGCGGCGAGTGGGTGCTCATCCACGGCGGCGGCAGCGGGATCGGCACGATGGCGATCCAGGTTGCGCGTGCCCTCGGGGCCCGAGTCGCTGTTACCGCTGGCTCGCCAGACAAACTTGCACGGTGCGAGGAGTTGGGGGCCGAGGTGCTCATCGACTACCGCAAGCAGGACTTCGTCGAAGTGATCACCGCCGAGACTGGCGGTCGCGGTGTCGACGTCATCTTGGACAACATGGGCGCGAAGTACCTGATGCGCAATGTTGATTGCCTCGCACCTAGCGGTCGTCTCGTCGTCATTGGCATGCAGGGGGGCGTGCGCGCCGAGGTTGATCTCGGCGTCATGCTCCGTCGCAATGCGACACTGCTCACCACGTCGCTACGGGCACGATCGCCAGAGCAGAAGGCCTACATCTGCGCCGAGACTGAGCGCATGATCTGGCCCTGGATCGCCGCGGGCATCGTCAAGCCGGTCATCGATCGCAGCTACCCGATGTCTGAGGCCACGCGGGCCCATCGCGCGCTCGAGGACGGTGGCATCACCGGCAAAATCCTGCTCACCCGCTGAGTCCTGTCGCCGGTCGTCGGGACGCTTACGAGTCGAACGGCGAGCGTTCGTCAAGGACGGCTTCGATGAGATCGGCCACGCCCTCCTCGTCGTTCGTCGGCAGCACGTGGGTCGCGACGGCCAGGACCTCCGGGCGCGCATTGCCCATCGCATACGACGACTCCGCCCAGGCCAGCATCGGGATGTCGTTGGGGCCGTCCCCAGCGGCAACGACATGCAGCGGTCCATGTCCTTCCCCCGCCGCCACTCTCGCGAGGGTGGTGGCTTTGGTGACGCCCGGGGCGCTGAGTTCGATGAGCGAGTCACCGAATCCGGCGTGCGTGACCTCGGCGCGATCGCCGACCGCGGCTAATCCCATC
>JALQUH010000048.1 GCA_023263845.1 Candidatus Nanopelagicales bacterium
ACCCCGGCAAGCCGGATAAGCCCGGCAAGCCAAACGACCCCGGCAAGCCGGATAAGCCCGGCAAGCCAAACGACCCCGGTAAGCCGGATAAGCCCGGCAAGCCGGAGGACACGGTGACGTTCACCAACGTCAAGGTCACCCTGTGTCACCGGACCAACGCCACATCGAATCCCTACGTGATGATCACCGTGGACAGTTCGGCGGTGGACGGCGTGCGGGAGCGGGGTGAGGGATCCGGTGACCACCTCGGTCAGCACACCGGACCGATCTGGACCCCGGATCAGCCCAACGGTGGCGACTGGGGCGACATCATCCCTCCGGTTGACGGAGTGACGCCCGGCGCCAACTGGACGCCGGAGGGGCAGGCCATCTTCAACAACGGGTGTCGCCTGCCGGCCATCGAACCGCCTGACGACTCCTGCCTCGAAGACCCCAACGATCCGGACTCCGATTGTGATGGCATCCCGGACAACCGAGATGACGACGATGACAACGACGGAATCCCCGACGGCAAGGACGACGACAGCAACGACGACGGGATCATCGAGACTCGACCCCAGACGGACTTCGATCCGAAACTTCCCGACGAGGTTGTTCCTGGAGGCCCTTTCGTCCTTCCGGACGACGATGAGACCGACGTGGGCATGGACATCAACTACGACGTGAAGTGTCGCCTGGTGAAGACCAAGCGCGTCATGCCGCGGGGAAGCATTGAGGACCCGAAAGACGTCCCGCTGTGCACGGTGCGCAAGCGCGGTTCAAGCTACGAGGTCACCGTCATCTCGGCATCTCCGGTCAAGGTCAAGGTCATTGCCACCGCTGCTGCGGTCGGGGACTACAAGGCCTTCCGTAAGGTCTACACGTACTACGTGGGCTGAACTTTGCCCGAGTTGCGCCTACCCCTCCGTCGGCGCTGGCACCCCGGTGAGGTTGCTCTCGGTCGGGGCTGGCACCCCGGTGAGGATGCTGTCACTGGGTTCGGGATTGTCGCCGGACGACCCTGAACAGCCAACGATGGACAGGGCAAGGGCCGTCGCGGCCAGGGCGCCGAAGATTCGCTTCATACCGACACCGTCCCGCATCACTGCGGCGCCGTCAAGCAAGGGCGTCGTGATGACTATCGGCGGACTGTGATGGTGAAGGTCAATTGAACGGGGCTGCCGAGGTCGGCCTTGCGGTAGCCCGTCATCGTGCCCGAGCCACGTGCGCCCGCGTACGCGCCTGATCCGCCGATCACGCGCACCGCACCATTGAAGTGGGTATTCGCCGTGCCAGGGGTGTCAGGGGAGGTCGCCCATCCATCGACCGAGACTGCCAAGCGAGCGCCGTCCGATCGGATGAAGGTGACAAAACCGCCAAAACCACCTGAGCCGTTGATGTAGTCCACACTGCCCAAGAAGACGCTTTCCGCGCGCTTCTTGCCCCAGCGGGTCGGACCGACGAGGTGGTTCCAGCCGTAGGTGACGTCGCCCGGCAGAGTCGTCAGGTCAGTTTGGGTGCTCACGTAGTCAACCTCGAAGGTCAATGTCTTGACCTTGCTGTCGGCCGTGGCAGCGGGGGCGACCAAGACCGGGGTGGTGATGAGTGCGGCTGTGAACAGAGCGGCAATGGCGCGGGCGCGCATGGGATCTCCTAAGTGGCGTGGCTATCGGTGAGGTCATCCTGCCGTTCCGGCATGGCAGGCGGTAGGGGGAAGCGTAGTTCCAGCCGATAGCCGGGTGTTAGGGCAGACAGGGTCCACGACCCACCGCGCTGGATGCAGACCTGATCGAACACTCGAGACCCCAATCCGGGGGGTGACGCCTTGAGCGGGGAGCGACCGTTATCGGCGCAGGACACGGTCAGGAGTCCATCCTCGATCGCCACCTGCACCTCGATGTGGGTGGCACCTCCGTGTCGCCGCGCATTGACGGCCGCTTCCCCGATAACCCGTCGGACGTCGATGAGGACGTCGCTTGGCAGGTCGGGCAACGTGCCGACGAGGCGCATCACCATGCTGGGGGGCACATCAACGAGGACGTCAACTGTGTCGTCGGTCTGCGGTCGAAGACGTTCGAGCAGGGAAGGGACGACATTGGTCGCCAAGTCGTCAAGGTAGGCCAGCGCCTCGGAGCGTTCGTGGACTCGCAACATCACGATGATGGCGGCTACCCGACCTTGCACGGTGCGATGGAGGCCCTCCGCGACCGCTTCTTCCATGTGAGCGGCGTCCGCCAAGATGGAGTCGCGTCGGGCAGCTTCAGCACGAAGGTTCGCCTCGGCGCTGATGAGCATCGATTCCGCGACGGCGGCAAATCCGTAGGAGATCGTGAGCGCGAGACCCGGGATCGTGAATCGAACGAGGGCTCGCGCGATGTCGTCGAAGACCCCGCCCAACGTCGTGAGAGGAATGGTCGCCGTGGTGATGGCGGCGTAGGACGCACCGGCGAGGACGGCGATCAACACCCATTCGATGATGATGCGAAAGCCGCCGCGCCAATCGCGGGTCGGCTGCGGCAAATGCACGTACCCGTAGGTGAGACCGAGGGGAATCAAGGTCCAGGCGAGCAACACCGTGACCGTCGTGCTGTTGATGACTCCCAACGCGACGACAACCTGGCCCGGCAAAGCCCCGGCAAGGAGGAGCAGGACCAGGAGGAGGCGACGTGGCAGGGGAGTCGTCACGGCCTGCCAGAAGTCAGTGCGAAGTGGCAGTCGCCCGCGCGCCGATGGGAGTGGCTCGACGGCCTGGATCGGCTGTCCGCGAAGAGGGACCGCCACCGAGCCCGCTCCGATGGAGGTCAGTCCAGCAGCTAGGTGGATGCCATCGAGCGGGGGCAGCGCCCCGTGCGTGGTGACGGTCACCACAAGAATTCGCGAGCGGAGCGTCATTGCGACTGCCGATGCCCGAGTCGCGGCCAAGGACTCGCGGATCCAGCGGTACAACTGAAGTCGGACGTTGTCGTCGAGTAGTTGACCGTCGGCATCAAGGCGCTGAATCGCGGGATCAGCGGTCATCGTGTGATGTGGTCCGAGTGCGCGCACCGCGGTGACCAGTCCAAGGCGGACCGTCACCGGGTGGAGTTCGTGGGCGAGTGGGCGCAAGTGCTTGTCCAAGAGTTCGTCCAGGGCGTCTGCGAGCTCCTCATCAGTCCGCAGCGCAGCGGTCGATGCCAGGGCGGCGAGCGGCTCGGCCACCTCATCACGCACCCGTGAGAACGATTCACGCTTGAGTCGATCCTCAGCCGCCTCCAGGAGCTCGTTGAGCTCGGCCACCTGACGAGTACGTCGGTTGGCCACGTCCCGTACCTGCTGGAAACGTTGCGTCGCCGTGATGACCTTCTGCACGATGATCGCCAGGACCGCTGTGGTTGGAGCAAGGAAGAGTATGAAGGCGATCGAGAGCGTGGAACGGAACTCCTGTTCGTCCGGACGAAGGGTACTGATGATGGCCAGATAGGCGGGGGCGGCCAGCACGGCGATGGCGATGTACGCCGACACGGATGCAGCGTTGGTGCGCAGCGCTCGGTGGCGACGGGCGGCGAGCGACCACAGAAGGGTGAGGACTAGTTCCACCACCACCATCGTGCCGGTGGCCGCGGCGGCGACGAGCAGATTGATTCCCGATGGTCTGGTGATACCCACCAGGCCGAGATAGAGAAGGCTGAACCACACCAGGCCGGGAGCAGCAAGAAGATAGGGCCACGCCGTAACCTTCAGTTCACGTTTGGCGAGCAGGGTCATCGCGGCGTGTGCCGTTGCGTGGAGTCGGTGACGGAATGACGTAGATAGGTGACGGCCAGGGCCACGCGCGTGTTGTACCCGTCGATATCACGGGGTACGTCCAGGGCCGCGATGATGTCGGAGACGTTGGATTCGACGGTGCGAACGGAGACGAGCAACTCCTCCGAGATGCGCTTGTTGGACCAGCCATTCGCGATACCGCTCAGCACCTGCATCTGCCGTTGGGTCAGGTGCCGGAGTGGACTGTCAGCGGTGGGCACCAGATTGCGTGTCACGGCCTTGTCGACGGCGACGCGGCCGGCGATGGCCTCGTGAATGGCTAGACCGAGCTGGTCGATGTCGGTCACGGACGTCTTCAGGAGGTAGGCCCACCCCCCTTGGACATCCTCAGGGAGTGTGGCGAGCAGCCCAGGCATAGCGAGGTTGGACAGCAGGATCACGCCAAGGCCGGGTCGTCTACGGCGTAGCGCAATGCCCGCCTGGGTCCCGTCCATGCCCGGTCCGAGGTCGATGTCGGCGAGTAAGGCATCGACCGAGCTCACATCAACATCGTCGAGCATGCTCTCCGCATCTGCGTACGACGCCACGACGTCGACCTCGCCGAGTCGGCTGACCATGCTGGAGACCAGGAGGTCGCGGTAGAGGGGCTCGTCCTCGACGACCACGAGTCGGATGGGGGAGGAGATAGCGGCTGACGGCACTCGCTGCTCCTTCGCTGTGCCATGAGCCTCACCCAGTGGGGCGGCGAGGACGACTCCAACGAGTCAGGGCCGAGGTTACGCCGCTGTGGAGGAAAGCAGAACCGTGCTGGCCACAGTCCTGGGGGTGGGAAGCGGGTGACTAGACCGCGCAGGCCATGTCTGAGCCGCAGCACAGGGGCGACTTGATCTTGCCGTGCCCGTTGGGGCACTCGCTGATGCGGACCTCGTTGCCGCCATCGAGGACGAGCACCGCGTCCACGAGGGGGGCCTCGCAGGAACCACATGAGGTATTGACGGACATCCCGCACTGCGGGCAGGTGTAAAGGGCCATGGCCGAAGGGTAGAGCCATTCGATCGTTGCCGCAGCCCGTTCGAGCGGCCCGACCCTGGTGGTCAGACGAGGGCCTCGAGTCGGGCGTGCACTTCGCCGATGAACGCGGCGCTCTCGGGCTTCATCACCGTGCTGCGCAGGATGCGAGCGCGCTCCCGGTCGGGCTCGACGGTGAATCCGCGTGCGGCCAGGGCAGGGGCCGTGACGACGTACGTCGCTAGATGCACCTGCTCGGACGGGTCCAGGGAGGCCGCGTCACGGAAGAGTCGCTCGCTGCCCTCGTCGATGGCGGACATGGTCGCGGCGCGGGGGAGGAAGCCGACCAGGTCGAGTTCGGGGCGCTGATACAGCGCTAGTGACCGCGACCCTTGCAGCAGATCAGCCCACTCGAGCGCTCCACGACGGCAAGTCCGCAGAATCTGGCCTAGGCCGTCGTCGCTGAGTGGCAGCACCTCAAGAGTCAGCCACAGGGCGGCCGCCGCCGCACCGGCTCGGCTGCACTCCAGCGAGATCTCACCCAGGTGCAACTCGTCGGAACTGAAATAGGTGTACGGGGAGTCGTGGACGTAATGCAGGCCTACCTCGGGGTCGGCGAAGAGCACGGCTCCGCAGCCGTAGGGCTGCAGTCCGTGCTTGTGCGGGTCGACGACGATGCTGTCGGCGTCAGCGATCGCGGCGAATGGCGCACGGGCGACACCGTCGGGGGAGTCGTCGGCGATGAGGGTGAAGAAGCCGCCGTACGCCGCATCCACGTGCACCCGGGCGTTGTGAGCGCGAGCGAGTTCGATGATCTGGGGCAGCGGATCGAGGGATCCGAGGCCGGTCGTCCCCAACGTGGCGACCACGGTACCGACCTCCCCGGTCGCTAGGACGCGTTCGAGGTCGCCGAGGTCCATGCGCCCGGCGTCATCGACCGCTACTGAGACACCATCCATGCGGAGCACCTGGCACATGCGCGGGTGGGTGTAGTGCGCATCGGCGCTGTAGGCGATGCCACGGTCCGGGTGGATCTCCCGTGCGACCCAGAGCGCCTCGAGGTTGGCGATCGTGCCGCTGGAGGTGAGGTGGCCGAGGTGCTGGGGGAGTCCGAACATCGTCGCGAGCCGCGCGACGACCTCCTTTTCCATACGACCGGTTGCCGGTCCGCCATCGAGGGCGTGATTGTTCGGGTTAATGAGCATGGCGGTGACGTAGCCGAGGACAGCCGCTGGATGCGGCGGCTTGAGCATCTGCCCGACGTAGCGGGGATGGCCGAACGGGTAGTTGTCGCTCAGGCGTTCGGTGAGTGTCGCGAACGCCCGCTCGAGATCTGCTTCGCGTACCCGGGTCGATGGGTCAGAGGCGAAATCGCCGTACTGGGCCATCCAGGAGTCGACAGCGTCAACGGTGCGGGGCAGCCAGGCGCGCAGGTCGGTCACGGGCCCATCCTGCTACAAGCGAGCGCGGTAGCGACGTGCTGCCGTGAAGCTGATGCCGGTCGAGATGGTGGTCATCGTAAAGAATGACTGACCGCCAGTGAGATCAGGGATCGACGAGGTCGATTCGGCAGGTCGCCAGCAGCGCCGGGAGTTCGGCGATGGTCGCCTTGCGAATGTCGTCAAGGGACAGGTGAGGGCCGCGGGGGATGTCGGCAAGGACACGCAGCCGGGAGTCACGCAGGACGTCCTCGACGAGCGGCCGGTCTCCGCCGGTGGCGAGGTAGTCCACGGGGATTTCCGGCAGCACCACCCGTGCCGCGTAGTCCGCCGCCGCCTGGCTGAGTTCGTGCACCTGCTTGTCGCGCCGCCGCGCGAAGCGCTGCTGCGACCAGCCGCCGGCCGCCGTGCGGCCCTGCACATGACGCTTGCCGGCATCGCCGGCGACGACGGTCGATCCGTCGACGATGGCGGCGAGGAACCCACCCCGTCGTACGGCGATGACCGCCGTTCGCGGGATGTGGGCGATGCCAGCGATCAGGCTGTCGACTGTGTCTGCGGAGACTGGGAACGGCGGCCGGAAGGTAGCGGTCGACCCGTCGCCCCCGGTGAGCGTGCAGGCACCGTCCGTCCACGTCGCGGAACTACCGGCGTGGCGCTCGCCAAAGCCGCTGATCCATCGACCAAGGCGCTCGGCCGGCACGTGGACACTGCGGGTCTGCATCCACCCATTCTTGCCCCCGCGCGGCGAGGGGGCAGACTGGCACCATGTCGGAGGCACGCAATGTCCTGGGTGGTCCGCTCGGTGAATGCGGACGAGACCCCCTCACCGGTTTCTATCGCGATGGCTGTTGCTCCACCGGCCCGGACGATCTGGGGTCGCACACCGTTTGCGCGGTAGTGACGGCAGAATTCCTGGAGCATCAGCGCGCCACGGGCAATGACCTCGTAACGCCGCGACCTGAGTTCCGTTTCCCCGGGCTCAAGCCGGGAGACCGCTGGTGCGTGTGTGCTTCTCGGTGGAAGCACGCCTACGACGACGGAGCTGCGGCGCCCGTGGTCCTGGAATCCACGAACGCCGCGGCGTTGCGACTGATCCCGATCGAGGCGCTTCGCGAGCACGCGGTCGACGTACCGGCAACCCCCGAGGGACTGTAGGGCACTAGCTCACCTGGTGTCGCGGCGTCCGTGCCGCGTTGGTTCGGTCTGCCGCCGGGTCCACCGTCCCGCTGCGTAGGCTGTCGTCATGACCGAACGTCCCGGTATCGAGCTCAGCGAAGTGTTGGCGCAGGCGCGCGAGCATTACATTGCCGGCCGTCCCGAGGGCGCCCGTCTCCACGCGGAGGCCACGCGGGTGATGCCGGGGGGCAACACGCGGACGGTTCTCTACCATCCACCGTTCCCGCTTCGCGTGGCAAGCGGCAAGCATCAGCGCATCGTTGACGTTGACGGCCATGAGTACGTCGACTTCCTCGGTGAGTACACCGCCGGGCTCTACGGCCACAGTCCTGAGCCGATCCTCGACGCCGTGCGTGAGGTGCTGGCCGAGGGCATCAGCCTGGGTGCCCACAATCGTTATGAGGCCCAGCTCGCTCGCCTCTTGGTCGATCGATTCCCCGCCATGGAGTTGGTCCGATTCACCAACTCCGGGACGGAAGCCAACCTCATGGCCATCTCGCTGGCGCGCGTGGTGACGGGGCGTTCGGCGATCGGCGTGATGCGAGGCGCCTACCACGGCGGGGTGCTCTACTTCGGCGGGCAAGGTTCGTCTCCGGTCAACGTGCCCTTCGAGACCGTGGTGATGGAGTTCAACGACATCGAAGGCGCGCGCGAGGCCATCCGCGACAACGCCGATCGCTTGGCGGCCGTGATAGTCGAGCCCGTGCTCGGCTCGGGGGGAGTGATCCTCGGCGATGAGGAGTTCCTCTCCGCACTGCGCGACGAAACGGCCGCGAACGACGTTCTTCTCATCCTCGATGAGGTGATGACCTCGCGACTATCACCGCAGGGCGCTGGCGAACTCTTCGGCGTGACGCCCGACCTCATGACGGTGGGCAAGTACCTCGGCGGCGGCATGTCCTTCGGCGCGTTCGGCGGGCGTGCCGATCTCATGGCGCGCTTCGATCCGTCGCAGCCGGATGCGCTGCCCCACGCGGGCACCTTCAACAACAACGTGCTCTCCATGGCCGCCGGCATCGCTGGCTTGACCAAGATCCTTGATGACGAGCGCCTGCGAGATCTCAACCGACGCGGTGCTCTCCTGCGAGCTGAACTCGAAGGTGTGATGGTGCCCCACGGCTGGGCGGTCACCGGCCGTGGATCGATGGTCGGAATTCATCCGGTCCCCGGTCCGGTCAATACGTATGCCGACATCGCTGATGCGGACGACCGCCTGCGGGAGCTGCTGTACCTCGATCTGCTGGAGCGCGGCTACTACATGGCGCCGCGGGGATTCATCGCCCTCAGCCTGGAAATCACCGACGCGGACATCGCAGGCTTCGTCGCGGCCGTCGACGATGCCCTGGCAAGCCATCGCTAGGGAAGCGACCAGTCCACGGGATCGCCCCCGAGTTCTTCGAGAAGTTCGTTCGCCCGACTGAAGGGGCGGCTGCCGAAGAAGCCGCGATCGGCGGACATCGGACTCGGATGTGCGCTGGCGATGACCGGGACATCTTCGAGGAGCGGCTCCAGTGACTGTGCGTCTCGGCCCCACAGAATCGCCACGAGTGGCTCGTCAATGCGCTCGACGAGTCCGCGGATCGCCGTCTCGGTGAACTGTTCCCAACCCTTCCCGCGATGACTTCCTGGTGCGCCGGCCTGCACGGTGAGGACGCGATTGAGCAGCATGACGCCTTGGTGCGTCCATGGCGAGAGGTCACCGCTGGTCGGCCGCGGCCCACCAAGGTCGTCGACGAGTTCGCGGAAGATGTTCTGCAGGCTGCGTGGCAGTGGCCGGACATCCGGCGCGACCGCGAAGGACAGCCCGATGGGATGCCCGGGTGTGGGATACGGGTCCTGGCCGACGATGAGGACACGGATGTCCTGGGGCGGGGTTGCGAAGGAGCGCAGGATGTCATCTCCGGCGGGCAACCAGGGGCGTCCGGCGGCACCTTCGGCCCGTAGGAACTCCCCGAGAGCGGTGAGGTTCTCCCGCTCCGGTTCCAAGATGGGCAGCCACTCGGGGTGAACGAGTTCTTCCATGGGCTTGGCCATGCGGTGACGCTATCGGCTCTCCGGTCGCCGCACTCTGACCCGGGCGCCCTGCGTAGGCTGCCCCTATGGGTCATGATCTCCTGCCCCCGGCGCCGCTTCGCCTCGGCGGCCGATCGTTGCCCGCGGTGGGGCCGGTGCGCGTCTACGTCTGCGGGGTGACGCCGTACGACGTCACCCATTTAGGGCACGCCGCCACCTTCGTGTGGGTGGACGCGCTCGTGCGCACCCTGCGTCACGCCAATCTGGCTGTTGAAGTCACTCGCAATGTCACCGACGTTGACGACGTCCTCACCGAGGCGGCACGCAAGGCGGGATCGCCCTACGACGAGTACGCGGCGATTCATCAGTACTCCTTCGAGCACGACATGAGCGAACTCGGCGTGCGACGCCCTGATCGGGAGCCGCGGGCCCATCGCCACGTCGGTGATGTCGTCCGCCTAGCCCAGGCACTTCTCGAAGTCGGGGCGGCGTATGAGGTGAACGGCACCGTCTACTTCCGTGGCGCGGGCACCGTCGAGTCCTCCGGCCTGACGACGGCCGAGGCGCATGCTCGACTCACCGAATTCGGGGAGGACCTTGCGGATCCGGCCAAGGAGAGTCCCGTCGATGTGCCCGTGTGGCGTGCTTCGCGCGGTGACGATCCGGCATGGCCGAGCCCGTGGGGTCCGGGTCGCCCGGGTTGGCATGCCGAGTGCACCGCGATGGTTCTGTCGGCGTACGGATCAAGCATTGACATCCACGCTGGTGGCGCCGACCTTGCCTTTCCCCACCACGCCTACGAAGCCGCGCAGGCTGAGGCAGCGACCGGAGTGAGCCCCTTCTCCCGCGCCTGGATGCGAGTTGGCACGGTGGGGATTGCCGGGGAGAAGATGGCCAAGTCCACCGGCAATCTCGTGCTGATCTCCGACCTGCTGACTGAGCACCGCGCCGCGGCGGTGCGGCTGATGATCTTGGACCGACCCTGGAGTCAGGCGTGGGACTACAGTCCGGCCAAGCTCGTGGAAGCCGAAGGGCGACTCGATGCGCTGCACGCTTCCGCGGGTCGGCGCGATACCAGTGAGACCGCCGAGCAGGAGATCCTTCGACGCCTTCTCGACGATGTGGATGTTTCCGGAGCATTGGGCGTCGCGCTGGAGTCCGGTGGCCGATCCGCACGCGTACTGGTGCACATTCTCGGCCTGGAGTAGTCCGGGATGGTCGACATGAGTGAAACGCGTGGAGCTCGGCGGGAGGAGATCTTGTCCGCGGCTTCGCGGATGTTCGCCCGCGACGGCTTCCACGGCGTGTCCATTGACGAGCTCGGCGCTGCCGTCGGAATGTCCGGTCCAGCTCTCTATCGCTACTTCGCCAACAAGGAGTCCATCCTGTCGGCGATGCTCGTCGACATCAGCGAACGCTTGCTGCAGGGCGGCCGTGAGCGGGCCGAGGACGAACCTGCGCTTGAGCACCTCATCGACTTCCACGTCGACTTCGCCCTTGACCATCCCGATCTCATCGACGTGCAGGCGCGCGATCTCGCGGCCATGCCGGAGGAGGATCGCCGTACCGTGCGCCGGCTCCAGGC
>JALQUH010000055.1 GCA_023263845.1 Candidatus Nanopelagicales bacterium
TCACCGATCCCCTCCCGTCGGCGGTCCGGTCGCGGTCAAGGAGGCTGTGCTCCCCTTCGGCCGCTTCCATGGCGTCGACACGGTCCTGGGACCTGAGATGCGGTCCACCGGTGAGGTGATGGGCATCGACACCCACTTCGGCACTGCGTTCGCCAAGTCGCAGGCCGCGACCTACGCGCGGGGCCTGCCCACGTACGGCAGTGTGTTCGTGTCGGTCGCCGATCGGGACAAGCGCGCCATGATCTTTCCGATCAAGCGCCTGGCCGATCTGGGCTTCACCATCCTGGCCACCGAGGGCACCGCTGAGGTGCTGCGCCGGTACAGCCTCAAGGTGGATTTGCTGCGCAAAGCGCGATTCGGCACCGGCCCGGCCGGGGAGCCCACTACCGTCGACGCCATCATGGCTGGCGACGTGGATCTCATCATCAATATGCCGCTCGGCGTGGGGCCTCGCCTTGACGGATACGAGATCCGCACCGCGGCAGTGCTGAAGGGCGTTCCCTGCATCACGACGATCCAGGGGCTTGCGGCAACCGTGCTGGGCATCGAAGCCCTGGTGGCGAGCGAGGCGGGCGAGCCGATCGGAGTGCGTTCGATTCAGGAGTACGCCGCCGACCTCGATGCGTTGCGCACCGTCCAGGCCGCCGGCGCGAAGGAAGGGAGTGGCTGATGCCCGTACAGACACGAGGCGAGGTGGTGAGTGTGCGGCGCGCCGGAGCGTATTCGGTCCTGACCGTGACAGCACCCGGCGTTCCAGAACTCACCCGACCTGGCCACTTCGCTGCCCTGGCAATCGGCGATCAGCAGACCAGCAGCCTGTTGCTGCGCCGCGCCTTCTCGATTCACGGTGTCCAATCCCGCGGGATCTACGGAGGCACCATTGATCTGGTTGTCTCCGATGTTGGCGAGGGCACGCACTGGCTGCTGCAGCGACGTCGCGGTGATGCGGTTGACATCATCGCACCGCTGGGCCGCCCCTTCGCTCTGCCGCGCGAACCTGTGGCGTGCACTCTGGTTGGCGGCGGCTACGGCTCGGCGCCGCTGTTCATGTTGGCGGAGCACTTGCGGGAGCGTGGTTGCCGCGTCGACATCGTTCTCGGTGCGGCGACCGAGCAGCGACTCTTCGGCGTACTCGAGGCCAAGCGCAGTGCGACGACTGTCACCATCACCACCGAGGATGGATCGGCGGGGGAGCGGGGGCGAGTTACCGACTACCTCGAGAGGGTTATGGAACGCGCGGGTGCCGAGGTCGTCTACGCGTGCGGGCCCATGGGCATGCTCGCCGCGGTGTCGGAGGTCGCTCAGATAGCCGGCGCCTACAGCCAGTGCGCTGTCGAGGAGGCTATGGCCTGCGGAATTGGAGTCTGCATGAGTTGCGTGGTGCCTGTCGTGGGAGATGACGGAGTCACCCGGATGCTGCGTTCCTGTGTCGAGGGTCCGGTCTTCCGTGGCGAGCGCGTTCGTTGGGACGACATCGGCACGATTCCCGCAGACACTCTTGGCGCCCCGGCCACCGCCGGAGGTCACTGATGACGCGGGCGGTGGTGCGCTACGGCAGAGATGTCGCGGCCCCGACCCCGGACGTCGATATGTCGACGTCGCTGAGCACCTTCGAGATGCCAAGTCCGATTCTGACCGCGTCGGGCTGCGCCGCGTCCGGACGTGAACTCGATCAGTTTTTTGATATCACCAAACTTGGCGCCATTGTCACCAAGAGCATCATGCTTGAGCCGCGTTCCGGGCGTGCCACCCCGCGCATCGCCGAGACGCCCAGCGGCATGCTCAACTCCATCGGTTTGCAGGGTCCCGGCGTTGCATCGTTTATCGAAAACGACCTGGCGTGGCTCAGAGAACGCGGTGCGCGGGTCATCGTGTCCATCGCGGGCGGAAGCACTCAGGAGTTTGAGGACATCGCCAAGATTCTGCGTCTTCAGGAGGGCATCGACGCGATTGAGGTCAACATCTCGTGTCCGAACGTTGCCGATCGCGGCCAGGTTTTCGCCTGCCGGGCCGATTCGGCTGCGGGCGTCGTAGCAAGCGTGCGTCGATCGAGCGACCCCAGCATCCCCGTGTTCGCCAAACTTTCCCCTGACGTGACCGATCTGGCAACCATCGCGCTCGCCTGCGAACGTGCTGGCGCAGATGGACTGACCCTCATCAACACGACCCTGGGCATGGTGATCGATACCGACTCCATGCGACCCGCCCTGGCGGGGATAACGGGTGGCCTGTCTGGCCCCGCTATTCGACCCATCGCCGTCCGCTGCATTTGGCAGGTGCGTGAGGTGCTGCCGGATATCCCCATCCTCGGGGTTGGCGGTGTCGCCTCGGGCAAGGACGCGCTGGAGTTGATCCTGGCGGGGGCGAACGCCGTCTCGGTGGGCACGAGCGTCTTCCGTGATCCCTCGGCGCCCATGCGCGTCCACGAGGACCTCGCCGTGGCTCTGGCCGAACGCGGTTTCGCACGTCTCAGCGATGCGGTGTCCTTCGCCCATCGGGAGCCGGAGATTGACGAGGATTCCATCGACGATCTCGATGTGCCGGAGTGGACGTGACCGTCGCTCCCGTGGCCGTTGCCCTGGATGCACCGGACCTGACCACTCTCGAGCGATGGGCGTGTGCGGTAGGTCCGTACGTGTCGACTGTCAAGGTCGGACTGGAGACCTATTTACGCGACGGAGCGCAAGCGGTCACTGCGGCGCGGCGCGGCGCCCCGAATGCCGAACTGTTCCTCGACCTCAAACTTCATGACATCCCGGCGACCGTCGCAGGAGCGGCCCACGCCGTGAGCGCATTACGCCCGGACCTGTTGACGGTTCACGCCTCCGGAGGCGCTGCCATGATTTCGGCGGCCGCCGAGGCGCTACCCGACACGCGCATCGTGGCGGTCACCGTCCTCACCTCCCTCACGGTCGATGACCTCGGCGCGATGGGCCTGCTGCCCAACGGTGCCGACGCGCCCGATGTGCGCGCTCTCGCCGTCCGACTTGCCGTTGAGGCGACCGGTGCCGGTGCCGGAGCGGTCGTCTGCTCCCCGGAGGAGGTCGGGGACATACGGGCGGCCCTCGCGGCGAATGGACGGGACGGCGTCGTCCTCATTACGCCGGGCGTCCGGCCGGCCGGGGCGGCCCTGGGCGACCAACGCCGGGTGGCGACGCCTCGCGAAGCCTTGGATCGAGGAGCTGATCTGCTGGTGATCGGCCGGCCCATCACCGGTGCGCCCGATCCGGGTGCGGCGGCCGCGGCCATCGCCGCTGAGATCACGCACGGCGATGTCTGAGCCAGGGCCTCTCGACGAGGACGCGCGGGCTCGCGGTCGCGAGCAGGCGCTGATCGCTCGACGGGCGCGCGCTGCCATCAAGGCCGATCTTGCCCAGGGACGCCGCAAGCCCGGGGACGTCATCGCCGCACGATTGGACGACCCGGTCATCGGTCGCATGCGAGTTCGGGACTTCCTCCACGCGCTTCCCGGTATCGGCGATGCGCGCACCGACCAGATCATGGCCGATTGTCAGATCGCCGACTCCCGGCGCATGCGGGGACTCGGCGAGCACCAGGAGCGTTGTCTGATGAGTTGGGTTGCCGAGGCGGTGCGTCCGCGCGGCCGGCTGCTCGTACTGTCGGGACCGTCCGGTGCCGGCAAGTCCAGCGTCGTGACGATCTTGCGCGAACGTCACCCGGAGATCGCCTTTAGCGTGTCGGTGACCACACGACGCCCACGACCTGGTGAGATCGATGGAGTGCACTACCACTTCATCGACGAACGGACCTTCGATCGGATGATCGACGAGGGGCAATTGCTGGAGTGGGCCGAGTTCGCGGGCAACCGCTACGGCACCCCGGCCGCCCCGGTGGACGACCTGCTCGATGCTGGCCGCCCGGTCCTGCTCGAGATCGAGCTGCAGGGGGCGCGCCAGGTGCGGCAGAGCGCGCCGGAGGCGGTCTTCGTCTTCTTGGCCCCGCCCTCGTGGGAGACCTTGGTGGCGCGTCTGGAAGGACGCCGTACCGAGGCCCCCGAGGTCATAGCCGAGCGGTTGGCGACGGCTCAGGTCGAACTGGCCGCCGAGACCGAGTTCGATCTCACGGTCGTCAACGACGTGGTCGCGCGGGCGGCCGACGAGATCGCAGGCCTGCTCGGCGTGGGCACCTCCGCCGGGCCCGGCGCCTAGCAGAACCACGAGGCCCGCCGGGCGCCTACCGCCTCGGGGTTTGCGGTCGTGGTCCCGGCGACTCGTCGCCGGGACTGCCCCTCAGGTAGACTTCATCCTCGGTTCTCGGCTCCCGCCGCCTACCTATCCGCGAGTTTCTCTCGAAAGGCCGCTTCATGTCCGCATCCACGCGCCCCGAGGGCATCACCTACCCGCCCATCGACGACCTGCTGGACAAGACTGATTCGAAGTACTCGCTGGTTATCTATGCGGCCAAGCGCGCCCGTCAGATCAACGCCTATTACAGCCAACTCGGTGAGGGCCTGCTGGAGTACGTCGGGCCACTCGTGGAGACGCACGTGCAGGAGAAGCCGCTGTCCATCGCCATGCGCGAGATCGATGCCGGCCTTCTCACCTCCGAGCCCTACGACCCCGCCGCTGAGCCGGTCGTGGTTGAGGCGCCCGTCGATGAGGATCTTTCCTGACCGCACGCATCCTCCTCGGCGTCTCGGGAGGCATCGCCGCCTACAAGGCGTGCACCCTCCTGAGGTTGTTGCGCGAGGCTGGTCACGACGTACGTGTCGTTCCCACCGAATCCGCCCTAAAGTTCGTCGGCGCTCCCACCTGGGAGGCCCTTTCAGGGCACCCCGTACAGGCCGAGGTCTGGCAGGACGTCGACCAGGTGCCGCACGTCGCGCTGGGTCGCTGGGCCGACCTGGTCATCGTCGCCCCGGCCACAGCCAACCTGCTGGCTCGTGCTGCGGCTGGACTTGCCGATGATCTGCTGACCAACACGTTGCTCACCGCCACGTGCCCGGTCCTGCTCGCCCCGGCGATGCACACTGAGATGTGGCTCAATGCCGCTACCCAGGCGAACGTGGCCACCTTGCGCTCGCGCGGTGTTCAGGTCATCGAACCAGCCGTGGGCCGACTGACCGGGG
Organism: Candidatus Nanopelagicales bacterium; assembly: GCA_023263845.1. GTDB lineage: Bacteria > Actinomycetota > Actinomycetes > S36-B12 > S36-B12 > Mxb001. The sequence continues at coordinate 5,090 of JALQUH010000055.1, forward strand.
CGGACTCTGGGCCGGGTCGGCTGCCGGAGCCGGAGGATCTCTTCGCCTTGGTGGCAGGAACGATTGGATCCGGGCCGCTGGCTGGCCGGCGGGTGGTCGTCTCTGCGGGCGGAACACGCGAGCCGATCGACCCGGTGCGTTTCCTTGGCAACCGCTCGAGCGGCCTGCAGGGCGTGGCGATCGCGGCCGAGGCGGTGCGTCAAGGGGCTGAGGTGACCTTGGTGGCTGCGCACATCGGCGCTCCCGTCCCGCCGGGAGTTGCCGTGGTCACGGTGGAGACGGCCGCGGACCTTCTCGAGGCGATGCGCGACGCCAGCCAGGACGCTGACGTCGTCGTCATGACCGCCGCGGTGGCTGACTTTCGTCCGGACGTTGTACGCGAGGGCAAGATCAAGAAGGTGGACGGCGTCGATCCGGCTCCGATCACGCTGGTCCAGAACCCCGATGTCCTCGTCGATCTCGTCGAGCGGCGAACGCCCGGCCAGGTCATCGTCGGTTTCGCCGCCGAAACGGCCGCTGATGACGAAGCGCTTGTGGATTTGGCCCGCACCAAACTGGCGCGCAAGGGATGTGACCTCCTCGTGGCCAACGATGTGGGCCAAGGTCGTGTCTTCGGTCACGAAGGCACTCGTGCTCTGGTGCTGGATGGCAACGGTGCGGTGATTGCCGACGTGGCGGGCAGCAAGGCAGATCTGGCCGTTCGTCTCCTCGCCGCCGTGGCCGATCGCCTGCACGCCTCCTGACCTTGTAGGGTGTCGGGGTCAAGAGCGCCAGCATCAAGCCCCGGCTCGCTGGCCGGCAACCCTCGGCAACCGCGGTGGGGTGCCCCGGGTGAGGACCAGGTCCGCAGCAGCGGGCAAGCGCGGGTCGCCCGACCCCGACGAAGGGATGCTTGTGTCACGTCGCCTGTTCACCTCCGAATCCGTCACTGAAGGTCACCCGGACAAGATGGCCGATCAGATCAGCGACGCGATCCTCGACAGCCTTCTCGAGCAGGACCCGCGTAGTCGTGTCGCGGTCGAGACCTTGCTCACGACAGGCCAGGTGCATGTTGCCGGCGAGGTCACCACGGATGGATACGCGGACGTCATGAATATCGTCCGCGACGTTGTTCTCGACATCGGATACGACCACTCGGAAAAGGGCTTCGACGGTGAGTCCTGCGGTGTCTCCGTTTCGATCGGGGCGCAGTCACCGGACATCGCGCAGGGCGTCAACGATGCGATCGAGGAGCGTGAGGGCCACAGCGCCGATCCGCTCGATCGTCAGGGCGCCGGCGACCAGGGGTTGATGTTCGGCTATGCCAGCACCGACACACCGAGCCTCATGCCGCTGCCCATTTCCCTGGCGCATCGCCTAGCCGAACAACTCACCGCCGTACGCAAGGACGGCACCATGGACTATCTGCGTCCGGATGGCAAGACCCAGGTGACGATCGAGTACGACGAGCAGGACAAGCCGCTGCGCATCGACACCATCGTGGTCTCGAGTCAACACGCCAAGGGCATCGATCTCGATGCCACATTGGCTCCGGAGGTTCGAGCGAATGTCGTCGAGCCGATCCTGGCGCAGGTCGACCTGCCCAGCGATGACTTCCGGCTCCTGGTCAATCCGACCGGTCGCTTCGAGGTGGGCGGACCGATGGGTGATGCGGGCCTGACGGGACGGAAGATCATCGTGGATACCTACGGCGGTATGGCCCGCCATGGCGGTGGGGCCTTCAGTGGCAAGGATCCGTCGAAGGTGGACCGTTCAGCGGCGTACGCGATGCGCTGGGTGGCCAAGAATGTCGTGGCAGCCGGTCTTGCGGATCGCTGCGAGGTCCAGGTGGCCTACGCGATTGGCAAAGCGCACCCGGTGGGCGTGTTCGTCCAGACGTTCGGGACCGGTGTGCTGCCGGATGAGCGGATCCAGGAGGCCGTGCTCGAGGTTTTCGATCTGCGCCCGGCCGCGATCATTCGCGACCTGGATCTGCTGCGGCCTATCTACCGGCCGACGGCGGCGTATGGGCACTTCGGTCGGGAATTGCCGAACTTCACGTGGGAGCGCACCGATCGGGCCGACGCGCTCAAGGCGGCTGCCGGCGCGAAGTAGGTGCGCCCTAAAGGCGGCTGCCGGCGCGAAGTAAGGCCGCGCTTAAGGTGAACTCCGCCGGAGGCCGTGCACAGGTCAGCGTTGAGGGTGGCCGCCGAGACTGTGTCGGATGCGGCTGACACCATCAGGGCATGGAAGGGATGCCCGTTGCTCGTGTGCTGGTGGACGTGCCTCTCTCCCACCTGGACCGGCCCTTCGATTACGCGGTTCCCGCGGCCATGGCTGCTGACGCCGTGCCGGGAGCTCGCGTCCGTGTTCGGTTCGCGGGCCGCCTCGTCAACGGATTTGTCGTTGATCGCGTCGCCGCCAGTGAACATTCCCGCTTGCAACCGATCCAACGAGTCACGTCGCCGCTGCCAGTCCTGACGTCGGAGATCGCTACTCTCGCGCGTGCCGTGGCGGACCGATACGCCGGCACGATGTCCGATGTTGTGCGCACCGCCGTGCCACCTCGCCATGCGCGCGCGGAAGCGCAGGTCCTCGCGGAGCCCGCGCACAACGACGTGCTGTCAGCCCCCCCGACGGCCGAGGCCGTTTCGGCTTGGTCGGCATACGTCGGCGGGGACGCACTCCTGCACCGCATTTCTGAGGGCGCTCAAGGATTGCGTGCGGTGTGGGACGCCGCTCCCGGTGGGGGGTTGAGCGAGGCGGGCGATTGGCCCACTCGTATGGCAGACCTGGCCGCGGCGGCCCAGCCGCACGGTGGCGTCGTCATCGTCGTCCCCGACGCTCGCGATGTTGACCGAGTGGATGCCGCGCTCCGCCACCGTCTGGGCGACGACGCGCACGTGAGACTCACGGCCCAACTTGGTCCGCAGAGACGCTACGCCAACTTCCTGCGAGCCGTGACCGGCCGCGTGCGCATCGTGCTCGGCACCCGTGCGGCGGCGTTCGCTCCGGTGGTGGATCCAGCCCTGCTGATGATCTGGGATGACGGCGACGACTCCTACGACGAACCCCATGCTCCCTACTGGCATGCGCGCGAAGTACTGGCGCTGCGCGCACACCTGTCAGGAGCGTCCCTCGTGGCTGGAGGGATGGCTCGATCGGTCGAGGCGCAAGGGTGGGTCGAGTCGGATTGGGCCAAGCCGGTGTCTCCAAAACGCGAGGTTCTGCGTGGTGCGGCTCCGCGCGTCACCGCCGATGACGCGCACGACGAACAGGGCCCGGCTCGGCTGCCGTCCCGGGCCTGGCAGATCGCGCGCACGGCGTTGGAGTCCGGGCCAGTACTCGTTCAAGTCTCACGCCGCGGCTACCTTCCCGGACTGGCCTGCCAGCGCTGTCGCACCCCTGCCCGCTGTTCGGCCTGCGCGGGGCCCTTGGAGCTGCCGCACTCCGGCGGCGCCCCGGTGTGCCGCTGGTGCGCGACGCCCTCTCCCCGTTGGCAGTGCACCGCCTGCGGAGGCGATCGGCTGCGCGCCCTGAGTGTGGGCTCGGCACGCACAGTCGAAGAACTCGGCCGAGCATTCCCCAGCACCCGCATCGTGTCCTCCAGCGGTGATCACATCCTCGATCGCGTGGACGGAGGTGGCTTGGTGGTGGCCACTCCTGGCGCCGAGCCGGTGGCCGACGGGGCATACGCCGCGGTACTCATCCTTGACGCCCACGCGCATCTGTCGCGTGCGGCGCTGCGAGCCGGAGAGGAGACCGCGCGTCGGTGGTTCGGCGTCGCAGCGCTGGCGCGGCCCGGTGCCCCCGTGGTCGTCACCGCGCCCCCGACCGTGCCGCTCGTACAAGCCCTTGTGCGCTGGGATCCCGCGGGATACGCCGCGCGCGAACTCGCAGAACGCGCCGACCTTGGCCTTCCACCGGCTGTCCGGTGCGCCAGCGTGATCGGGGACCCCGCGCTGGTGGCGGAGGTGGCAGACAGCCTGCCCCGCGACGTACGGCAACTTGGACCGCTGGACCTTCCCGGCGATGTTCGGAATCGGCTCAGCGTCGACGACGATGCGCCGGAGCGACTCTCCCGGCTGCTCGTGACCGCGCCGCGCTCCTCTGGCACGTCGTTGACCTCGGCCCTGCACGCGGTGCAATCCCAGCGCTCGGCCCGCAAGGACCCCCGAGCCCTGGCGATCCATGTCGATCCGCTCGACTGGGGCAGCGACCTCGCATGAGGCTGGGCGCGGGTCCGTAGACTGTCAGAATCCGCCCGCGTCATCGGTCGAGGGAGTTCACGTGACGGTTCAGCCGATCCGACTGTTCGGTGATCCGGTTTTGCGTACGCCGGCCGCGCCCGTCGAGACCTTCGACAAGGAGCTCCGCAAACTCGTCGCTGACCTCACCGAGACGATGAAGGACGCTCCCGGCAGCGGCCTGGCCGCGCCGCAGATCGGCGTGTCCTTGCGGGTCTTCACCTGGTGGGTCGACGATGAACTCGGCCATCTGTGCAACCCGACGCTGGATCTGTCCGAGGACATCCAGGACGGCGACGAGGGCTGCCTGTCAATTCCCGATCTCGCCTTTGACACCAAGCGTGCTCGCCGCGTCGTGGCCAAGGGCATGGACATGCACGGCGAGCCGGTCGTGGTCGAGGGCAGCGATCTACTCGCCCGTGCCTTGCAGCACGAAACCGATCACCTCGACGGAATCCTCTTCATCGACCGACTTGACCCCGAGTTGCGCAAGGAAGCGATGAAGGCCATCCGCGACGCGGAATGGTTCGGCGAGCAACCGCCGGAGGTGCGGGTCAGCCCGCACACCATCTCCGCCAAGTGGCTCTAGCCGATGCGCCTGCTTTTCGCTGGCACCCCCGAGGTCGCCATCCCCAGTCTGGATGCGTTGATGGCCTCTCACCACGACGTCGTCGGCGTCCTGACCCGACCGCCGGCACCCGCGGGCCGCGGACGTGGCGAACGGCGTAGCGCCGTCCACGACCGCGCGCTGGAGCATGGCCTGCCGATCCTGACCCCTTCGTCCTTGCGCGATGAGCGAGCGCTCGGCGAGATCCATGCGCTTCAGCCCGACTGTTGCCCGGTTGTGGCGTACGGCGCCCTGATTCCGCCCCAGGCCCTGGCCCTGCCCCCGCAGGGTTGGATCAACCTGCACTTCTCACTGCTGCCAGCCTGGCGGGGAGCGGCGCCGGTCCAGCACGCCATCCGCGCTGGCGACGAGGTGACGGGGGCGACGACGTTCGTCCTCGACGAGGGGCTGGATACCGGGCCAATCCTGGGACAGATGACGACCGAGATTGGTCCAGCAGAGACTTCCGGCGATCTGCTCGCACGACTTGCCGTCGATGGCGCGGATCTGCTGGTCATGACGCTGACCGCGGTCGAGAACGGCGACCTCGACCCGCGCCCGCAACCTACGGGCGGGGTGAGCCTTGCGCCGCGCATCGACGTCGCGGACGCTCGCATCGACTGGTCGATGCCGGCACGGGCGATCGAACGCCTCGTCCGCGCGATGACTCCGGCGCCGGGAGCGTGGACCACGCTGCACGACGAGCGCATCAAGGTCGGGCCGATCACCCTCACCGAATCCCGTGACATTGCGCCGGGGGTCATCTCGGTCCGACGCCGTGAGGTCCTTGTCGGGACCGGGAGCGCGGACATCGCGCTGGGCGACATCCAAGCTCAGGGCAAGCGAGCGATGTCGGCCACCGACTGGGCTCGGGGCCTGCGGCTGGAAGCAGGGGAGTTGTTCGCGTGAGCGGTGCCGGGAGCGCTTCGCGCCGACCCACCGGCCGTCGTACACCGCCGCGGCGTGAGCGCACACCGCGCGGTGCCCGCGGAGCGGCGTACGACCTTCTCCACGCCGTAGCGGCCGACGACGCGTACGCCAATCTCGTGTGGCCAACGATCCTCGCGGAGTCGAAACTCGACGCGCGCGACGCGGGTTTCGCCACCGAGCTCGCGTACGGCACGTTGCGCTGGCGAGGTCTGTACGACGCGATCTTGGCCGAATGCGTTGATCGACCACTCGATCAACTCGACGGCCGGGTGCTGGATCTGCTGCGGCTCGGCGTCCACCAACTACTCGCGATGCGTGTGCCGGAGCACGCAGCGGTGGGTGAGACGGTGACGCTTGCTCGACAGGTCGCCGGGGACGGCCCGTCCAAATTGGTCAACGCGGTTCTGCGCAAGGTCATTGCCGGCGGTGATCGGGATGCCTGGATTGCCGGCGTGGCGCCCGGTGACGACACCGACGCGCTGGCAATTGCCACCTCCCACCCGCGCTGGATCGTCAATGCGTTTGCTCAGGCCTTGGCGGTGCATCGGGGTGAGCCCGACCCGCAGGGCCTGCGCGAGCTCCTCGACGCAGACAACGCACCCGCTCGGCCGGTGCTGGTCGCCCGCGACCTGAGTTCGCATGAGTTGCTGGAGCTCCCGGGAGTCGAACCGGCACGCTGGTCACCCGTGGCCGGCGTGCTAACGCAGGGGCGCCCGGAAGATCTGGCCGAGGTCCGATCGGGTGCGGCGGGCGTGCAGGACGAGGGAAGCCAGCTGGTGGCGCAGGCACTCATGAATGCAGATGTCGCCGGGCCTGATGCGACCTGGGTCGACCTTGCTGCCGGACCGGGTGGCAAGGCGGCACTTCTCGCGCGCGGCGCCGCGAAACACGGTGGACACCTCATCGCGGTAGAGCCACACGCGCACCGCGCTGAGCTGGTACGTCGATCGTTGCCCGATGGCGCTCACGAGGTTCGCGTGGCTGACGGGCGAGAGGCGATCGTGCCGGGTACCGCTGACCGGGTTCTCGTAGACGCACCGTGTACCGGCCTCGGGGCCTTGCGAAGGCGCCCCGAGGCACGCTGGCGGCGAAGTGCCGCCGATTTGGCGACGCTCGGGCCACTGCAGCGGGAACTGCTCGCGGCGGCCATTGACGCGACGCGGCCCGGGGGAGTGATCGTGTACGCGACCTGCTCACCGCATGTGGCGGAGACGGACCTGGTGATCAAGGACGTACTCAAGGGCCGTTCGGATGTCGTTCAGGAAGATGTGCGCCCTCTCCTGCCCGGCGTGCCCGACCTGGGGCCCGGGCCGGCCGCTCGCCTGTGGCCGCACCTTCATGGCACCGATGGCATGTACCTCGCGCTCCTGCGCAAGGAGTGATCACTAGGAAATCTCCGCACCCTAGTCGTCGCCGCCGTGGAGCACGGATCTGTTCGCTACCCTGCGTTCATGGCCGTCCAGATCTCGCCGAGCATCCTGTCGGCTGACTTCGCCTGCCTCGGCGAGGAGATCGCGCGTGTCCCGGACGCTGACTGGATCCACGTCGATGTCATGGACTACCAATTCGTGCCCAACCTCACGCTGGGCCTGCCCGTAGTCGAAAGCCTGCTCCAGGCCACTCGAATTCCGCTGGACTGTCACCTGATGATCGCTGACCCTGACCGGTGGGCGCCGACGTACGCCGAAGCCGGTGCCGGCAGTGTCACCTTCCACGCGGAAGCCGCGAAGGCACCGGTCCGACTCGCGCGCACGCTGCGCCAGATCGGGGCGCGCGCCGGATTGGGCATCAACCCCACAACGCCGATCGGCCCATACGCCGAACTCTTGCCGGACCTTGACATGGTGCTGCTCATGACCGTCGAGCCCGGTTTTGCCGGCCAACCGTTCCTCGACATGGTCTTGCCCAAGATTCGCCAAACGCGCGAGTTGGTGCAGCGCAGCGGGTGCGACGTGTGGATCCAGGTCGACGGGGGAGTCAGCGAGAAGACGATCGAGCGGTGCGCCGAGGCCGGTGCCGATGTCTTCGTCGCCGGGTCCGCTGTCTTTGGCGCCGAGGACCCTGACCGCATGGTGCGTACCCTGCGGGAGATGGCGGCCGCGGCCGCGGACTCATAGTGGCCACGGCCGCCGAACTCGCGGCGATGGCGCGGGCCTGTGCCCTTGCCGCCGAGGTGCCGCTTGCGGACGGCCCGAATCCCCGTGTGGGCTGCGTCATCTTGAACTCCTCAGGCGCGGTGGTCGCGGAGGGTGCCCATCGAGGCGCAGGGACGCCGCACGCAGAGGTGGCCGCCCTTTCCATTGCGGGTGCCGCCGCCCGCGGAGGAACCGCCGTTGTCACCCTCGAACCCTGCAATCACACGGGTCGCACCGGGCCCTGTACCCAGGCGCTCATTGACGCGGGCGTTGCTCGCGTCGTTTTCGCGCAGCCGGATCCGCACGCGATCGCCGCGGGAGGAGCCGACCGATTGCGGGACGCGGGGATCGATGTTGAGGCCGAGGTCGAGGTGGATGCTGCGAGGGACCTCAACCGCGAATGGTCAGCCGCAGCGGCTCGTGGGTACCCCTTCGTCACGTGGAAGGTCGCCACCACCCTCGATGGTCGTGTCGCGGCGGCCGATGGCACCAGTCGATGGATCTCCGGCCCGGAGTCACGGCGCGACGTTCACCGTCTGCGAGCACGGTGCGACGCCATCGTGATCGGCACGGGCACCCTGCTCACGGATGATCCGACCCTTACCGTGCGCGACGCACCTGTGCCGCTGACCGGTCAGCCTCTGCGCGTCGTCGTGGGGCACTCCGATGTCCCGCAGGGGGCACGAATCCTCGATGATGCTGCGCCCACCCTCCATCTGCGCACGCACGACCCCCGCGCCGTGATGGACGAACTTGCCGAACGAGAGGTCCGTCATGTGCTCCTCGAAGGCGGTCCGACCCTGGCAGCGGCGTTCCTGGCGGCCGACCTCATCGACGAGGTGGTCTGGTACGTCGCTCCGGTGATCGTGGGCGCCGGACCGAGCGCGATTGGCGATCTCGGCATCGGGACGATCGCCGAAGCGATGCGTTTGCGGGAGGTTCGTGTCGAGCAGTTGGGTGACGATGCGAGGATCGTGGGGCAGATCCGCTAGAGGGAGGCCCATGTTCACCGGCATCGTGGAGGAGCTCGGTCACATCACCGAGGTCACGCCACTTCCTGATGACTCGCTGCGCATGCGCGTGCGGGGGCCGCTGGTGACCAGCGACGCTGCTCCCGGTGACTCCATCGCCGTCAACGGCGTCTGCCTCACCGTCGTCGAGGTGATCGACGGCGACTTCACGACCGACGTGATGCGCGAGACCCTGGAGCGCTCTTCCCTGCGTGGCGCGGCACCCGGCGTGACGGTCAACCTCGAACGTGCGGTCCGTGCCGATGCGCGACTTGGGGGCCACATCGTTCAGGGTCATGTCGATGGAACCGGTCAGATCATCAGTCGTCGCCCCAGCGAGAACTGGGAGCTCGTGCGCATCTCGCTGCCGCCGTCCCTCGTGCGCTACGTCGTGGAGAAGGGATCGGTGACGGTTGACGGAGTTTCCCTCACCGTCACCGACGTCGACCACGACCCGGACGGCACATCGTCTTTCGGAGTCTCGCTGATCCCGACCACCCTTACCGCTACGACGTTGGGTCACCGGCAGCCGGGCGAGACCGTGAACCTCGAAGTCGACGTTCTGGCGAAGTACGTCGAACGCCTCCTCGAGGCGCGAGGTGAGTCATGAGCGATGACGTTCTCAACGCAGTCCTCGCCCACCTCAAGTCCGGTGCCCCGATCGTCGTCGTTGATGACGGAGTTGAGGAATGGCACGGTGACCTGGTAGTGCCCGCAGTGCATGCGACACCCGAAGTCGTGACGGAACTGTTAAGGCGCACTTCGGGAATGATTCGCGTCGCCATCGATTCACAGATTCTGGACGATCTGTCCCTTGCTTCCATGCCTGGCTCTGATGCCGCAATGGTCCCCGTTGATGCGCGAGGGGCCGGGCCGCTGGGCATCTCCGCAGCGGATCGCGCGCTCACGATCCGCGCCTTGGCGGACCCGGCGAGCCGTGCCACGGACTTCCGCCGTCCGGGTCACGTCTTCCCGGTCCGGGCCGTTCCCGGCGGCGTGCTGCGCCGACCTGCTCGCGCGGAGGCTTCCGTGGATCTCACCCGCCTAGCGGGCGTGCGGCCAGTGGCGGCGTACGCCGAACTCGTGGATGACGACGGCAACCTTCTCGATGAGGCTGGTGTGCAGAAGGTGGCGAGCGCCCTCGGACTTCCCACCATCCGGATCAGCGATCTTGTGGCCCTGCGGCGCCGGCACGAGATGCTCGTGCACCGTGGGGAGCAGTCACCCCTCGCAACGGAATTCGGCGAATTCACGGCCATCGACTACCGCAACGAACTTGACGACATCGTGCACGTTGCCTTGGTCGTGGGGGACATCGGCGACGGCGACAACGTCCTCGTCCGAGTTCATTCAGAGTGCCTGACCGGCGACATCCTGGAATCTTTGCGATGCGACTGCGGTCCGCAGTTGCACGCCGCCCTGCGGGCTGTCGCAGACGAAGGGCGCGGCGTCGTGCTGTACCTGCGCGGCCACGAGGGCCGCGGCATCGGACTTCTGCACAAGTTGCAGGCCTACCAGTTGCAGGATTCTGGACGGGACACGGTAGATGCCAATCTCGATCTGGGACTTCCCGCTGATGCCCGCGACTACGGCATCGGCGCGCAGATCCTTACCGATCTCGGCGTCCGATCGATGCGCCTGCTGAGCAACAACCCAGCGAAGCGTGCCGGTCTTGAGGGGTATGGGCTCTCTATTGCTGAGCGTGTGCCGCTCATCATCGAGCCCAACGTGCACAATGCTCATTACCTCGCCACCAAGGCGGAGCGCATGGGTCATGACCTCGGGGAGGGGAGCGCATGAGCGGAGCAGGCGCGGTGCGCATGGATGATATTGACGCGCAGGGAATGAAGGTCGACGTCGTCGCGTCGAGATGGCATTCGACGATCATGGACGCTCTGACTGCCTCGGCCGTTGCCCGCTGCGAGGCCGCCGGGGCGGCGGTACGCGTGATCAGCGTCCCGGGCTCGTTTGAGTTGCCGATCGTGGCCGCCGAGTGTGCCCGATCCGGAGCGGACGCCGTAGTAGCGCTCGGCGTCATCATTCGCGGGGGAACGCCGCACTTTGACTACGTATGTGATGCGGTCACGTCAGGCTTGACTCGCGTGGCGCTCGACAGCGGCACTCCCATTGGCTTTGGAGTACTCACCTGTGATGACGAGCAGCAGGCACTCGATCGATCGGGACTGCCTGGATCGTCCGAGGACAAGGGGCGCGAGGCCGCGGAGGCCGCGTTGGCTACGGCCCTCACCTTGCGCGCATTACGCACGTCCTAGGCTGAGCCACGTGAAGACCTTCGACGAGTTGTACGCCGAGCTTCAAGCCAAGGCTGCCTTCGCTGACGATACGGGCAATACTCGACGCCTCCTGGATGCGGGCGTGCATGAGATCGGCAAGAAGGTGGTGGAAGAGGCCGCCGAGTCATGGATGGCCGCTGAGCACGAGGGGCACGACCGTGCCGCGGAGGAAATCGCTCAACTGCTCTATCACGCCCAGGTCCTCATGATCGCAAGTGGTGTGAGCCTCGACGACGTCTACAGGCGGCTCTGACATGCTGCGCGTCGCCCTGCCCAACAAGGGTCAATTGGCCGAGCCCGCCCGTGACATGCTGCGCGAGGCTGGCTACCTGCGTTCAATGCCTCCTCGCGACCTCGTGATCGCCGATCCGGACAACGACGTCGAGTTCTTCCTGCTGCGTCCCAAGGATGTGGCCACCTACGTCGGGGCGGGCACCCTCGACGTCGGCATCACCGGCCGCGACATGCTGCTGGATTCGGGGGCCGATGCCACCGAACTCCTCGAGCTCGGTTTCGGTGACTCCACCTTCCGGCTTGCCGCTCCGGGGGGTGCGAACATGACCGTCCACGACCTGGCCGGGTCGCGTATCGCCACGTCGTATCCGGGTGTCCTCGCCGACTACCTTGAGCGAGCCGGCCTAGAGGCACAGATTGTGCGACTGGACGGTGCCGTGGAGAACGCCGTTCGCCTCGGGGTGGCGGACGCGGTGGCCGACGTTGTTGCGACGGGTACCACCCTGCGCCAAGCGGGCCTGCAGGTGATCGGCGAGCCGATTTTGGTGAGCGAAGCCGTCGTCGTGCAGCGATCGGGAGTGGCGATCAGCCCGGCGGTCGACACATTCGTCCGACGTCTCACGAGCGTCCTTGTCGCCCGCGCGTACGTCCTGCTGGACTACGACATTCGCACCAGCGAGATCGACGCGGCCTGCCGCATCACGCCGGGTTTCGAGTCGCCGACTATCTCCTCACTTCACGATCCGGAGTGGAGCGCCGTGCGCGCCATGGTTCGCCGCACTGACGTGCACCGGATCATGGACGAACTCTACGAGCGTGGCGCACGCGGCATTCTCGTGACGGCCATTCACGCTTGTCGTCTATGACCTCCGTGGAGGGTGGGGGCCGGGACATTAAGACGCCCACGGAATTCAGCGGTGACGATGGGGGCGCCGACCCCCGCTGGGCGGCGGCGTTCGCGAGCGACAACGCGGAAGCGGTCGCGCATATTCTCCGATCGGGGGTGCGCTTGCTCGTCCCGATCGTCGCCGTCCTCGATGAACAGGACCGTGCGGGCGGTGACAAGTCCAGCCACATGGCTTCGGTCTCGATCGTCCAGGGTGATGGCCGACGGGGGCTACTGGCGTTCACCAGCCTGAGCACGATGACGCGTTGGAACGCCGAGGCGCGGCCTGTGCCGGCCCGGGTCGCCGACATTGCGGCCGCTGCGCAGGAAGAAGGTGCCGAGGGCGTCCTCGTCGACGTCGCCGGTCCGATCGCGTTTGCCATTGATGGCGAGTTGCTGGTCGAACTTGCCCGTCGGGACGCCTAGGCCGTCTCTACCGGGCTGGAAGCAGGCGCTTCGTCACCGGGGCATCCGAAGCCTTCGTGGTGGCCGCCTGTGATCGGGCGATTCGGCTCAGCGTCGCGACCCTGGTAGCCTTCTCCCCGATCGCTTGTCGGCCCCACGGCCGACTTCGCGCCAAGCGGACCCCGAGTCCCACCCTCCGCCTCCGGGCGTCGGGTTGCGCCAGCGGCCCTTGCGGCCGCTCCTCGCCTCGGGCCCGTTTGCGTGGAGGCCCGCCCTCACGATCACACCGACGAAGGTCGTCGGTGAATGACGTCGAGGAGGCGCCATCAGCGTCGAGCCCAGGATCAACGACAGGATCCGTGTCCCCGAGGTGCGCCTCGTCGGCCCTGCGGGTGAGCAGGTCGGCATCGTCCGTATCGATGATGCCCTCCGCCTCGCTCAGGAGGCCGATCTCGATCTCGTCGAGGTCGCACCCATGGCCAAGCCCCCGGTCTGCAAACTCATGGACTATGGCAAGTACAAGTACGAAGCCGCCGTCAAACTCCGTGAGTCTCGCAAGAACCAGGCGCACACGGTCATCAAGGAAATGAAGCTTCGCCCCAAGATTGACCAGCACGACTACGACACCAAGAAGGGTCACGTCGTCCGGTTCTTGAAGGCGGGGGACAAGGTCAAGATCACGATCATGTTCCGCGGCCGCGAGCAGTCCCGACCCGAACTCGGACTGCGTCTACTCGCCAAGCTCGCAGAGGATGTCGAAGATCTCGGATTCGTCGAGGCCACACCGAAGCAGGACGGCCGCAACATGATCATGGTGCTCGCACCGCACCGGACGAAGTCCAGCCAGGGCAAGGTTGTGGCCGCGCCCGAGGAATTTGACGAGTCCATCGCCGCCGAGGCCTGAGCACAGCCCGATCGAAAGGAACAGCAATGCCGAAGCAAAAGACCCACAGCGGGGCCAAGAAGCGATTCAAGGTCACCGGATCGGGCAAGATCACCCACGAGCAGGCGAACCGTCGCCACCTGCTGGAGGGCAAGCGCTCCAAGCGCACCCGCAAGCTCATGCTCGATGAGACCGTCAGTCCCGCCGACGTCAAGAAGGTCAAGCGCCTTCTTGGCAAGTGACCTGCCCCACTGAAGAAGGAGAACCCACATGGCACGCGTGAAAAGGGCCGTCAACGCCCAGAAGAAGCGCCGTGAGGTCCTGGAGCAGGCCAGCGGTTACCGCGGTCAGCGCTCCCGGCTCTACCGCAAGGCGAAGGAGCAGGTTACCCACTCGCTCGTCTACGCCTACAACGATCGCAAGGACCGCAAGGGCGACTTCCGCCGTCTGTGGATCCAGCGCATCAACGCCGCCGCCCGATCGCGCGGCATGACGTACAACCGGTTCATCCAGGGCCTGAAGGCTGCGGATGTCCAGGTGGACCGTCGAATGCTCGCCGAACTCGCGGTGAGCGATCCCACGGCGTTCGATGCGCTCGTTGAGATCGCCCGCAACGCGCTTCCGGCGACCGCCTCCGCCTGACCATGGCCGACCTCACCTCGACGAGGTCGCCTCGGGTGGCGGAGGTTCGCCGACTGCACGACCGAAGGCACCGCGCCCAGCGCGGTGCCTTCGTCGTCGAAGGTCCCCAGGCTGTCGAGGCGGCGCTGACCTCGGCCGTTCACGAGCTCTACGTCACGACCGATGCGGCCCGTCGGCACGCCGCGCTGGTGGAACAGGCGAAAACTCAAGGGGCGGAGGTCTACACCGTCACGGACGACGTTCTCGCCGCCATGGCGCAGACCCGCCAGCCGCAGGGGCTGATCGCGGTGTGCCCCCTCGTCGCGCTCGCCCTCGATGAGACCCTTGCAGCGGCGCGGCAGCGCCCCCTGAGGTGCGTCGTCGTTCTCGACCGGGCGAATGATCCGGGCAACGCCGGCACCGTCATCCGCACCGCGGATGCCCTCGGCGTGGGGGCTGTCATCCTCACCGACGGCTCGGTCGATCCGCACAATGGCAAGGTGGTGAGGTCCACGGCGGGCTCGATTTTTCACATCCCGATCGCGGTCGACGTGACGGTGGAGTCGACCATCGCGGCCCTGACTGCCGCCGGGTATGTCCTGGTGGCCGCAGATGCGCGCGGGAGTGTGTGCCTGGGCACGATGGGGGCCGAGGCGGTTCTGTCTGGCCCCGTGGCCTGGGTGATCGGCAACGAGGCTCACGGCGTCCACGAAGACCTGCGAGCCGCCGCCCACGAAACCGTGTCGATCCCGATGTCCGGAGGCGCCGAGAGCCTCAACATGGCTGCCGCGGCCGCCATCTGCCTGTACTCCACCCGCCTCGCCCAGCATCCGGACGCCGTGTCTCCCGCTTAGCGGGATGAACGATTGATCCTGCGCTTCGCATGGCCACGATCGACCATGTCGTCAGCGCCGCGCGTGCCCGCTCGCAACCGAGGGGGACCAAGGTCACGTCGATCCGCCCACCACGACGACGACCACCCTCATCTGCGTGGCTGCGGCGCGTCTGGAATAGGCGCTGGCACGTCGATGGGGGACAATGGCAGCGGCCCACGGGGGCACGGATCGCTGAAGGGACCCTTGTCAATGGACTACATCAAGCTCGCTGAACTGGACGAGACCGGCTACGTCGTTCTCGACGCCTACGACCAGGCGGCCGATCCGGCCGAATGGGAGGAGATCGAGTTCGTTGATTGGAAGTCCTCTGGCGAGACCCGCTTCGCCCCGCTCGCCTCAGCGTATGGCGAACTCGAGTGCAACGGCTTTTGGCACCACAACCCGCCCAAGACCGACAAGGATGGGGTGTGGGTCGAGTCCAATATCGCCAAGGCACCGGTCCTCAAGGCGCGGGCCGAAGAGCCGGGCTCCAATATCGGCCGATGCCGCGTGATCGAACTGCTGCCCAACACCTACGTCGACTCGATCTGGAACCTCCACCTCGACGACAACAATCGACTCAACCCCGAGGGCACGGGGTGGATCGTCCGCGGATTTTTCAACCTGACGGACAACCCCGACTCCTACATGATCTTGCGCGAGGACAAGGACGACCCCAGCACCGAGACTCGCATCCCGCTACCGGCAGGCGCCCAGGTGATCATCGACACCCAACGCCTCTGGCACGCGGTCTGGCACAACGGAGATGAGCCCCGCTACTGCCTGATCACCTCCTGGGAGTCTGGTCCGCAGTTGCAGGCCTACCTGCAAAGCAAACATGCGGTCTCCCGGGTGGAAAACGCGCCGCTGGATGAGGCCGTCATCGCCGAGGCCCAGGCCGAGGTTGCCCGCCGACGCGCTGCCCGTGAGGCGCAGTCCGGGGCCATGGCTGATGTCATGAGTGAGGCCTGAGGCGACTTCGCCGAGGCCGCCCTGCGCCGGTAGCGTGGGGCACTACACCGTCGCGGCGAGGCGACCTGGTCTCGCGCGCGCCTGACGATAGGGAAGATGCCCGTGTCGACGCCTGCTCCCATGAGCGTCTCCGAGGACGACGTCCTTGACGCGCTCGAGGCCGAGGCCATCCACGTGTACCGCGAGGTAGCTGGAGCGTTCCGCCGCCCGGTCCTGCTGTACTCGATCGGCAAGGACTCATCGGTCCTGCTGCACCTCGCCCGCAAGGCCTTCCACCCGGCCCCCATCCCGTTCAAGGTGATGCACATCGACACCACCTGGAAGTTCCGGGAGATGATCGAATTCCGGGATCGGATGGCCGAGGAGCTCAGCCTGGACCTCAAGGTGCAGACCAATGTGAGTGCGGTCGCCGAAGGTGTCACGCCTTTCAGCCATGGGACACACGAATACACCCGCATCATGAAGACCGTCGCACTGCGCGAGGGCCTGGACGAGCTCCAGGCGGACTGCGCGATCGGCGGCGCTCGTCGTGACGAGGAGAAGTCGCGCGCCAAGGAGCGCATCTTCTCGCTGCGAGAGCCGGGCCACCGATGGGATCCGCGCAAGCAGCGTCCGGAGTTCTGGCGCACGGCCAACACGATGTTGGCCGAGGGGCAGACGATGCGCGCCTTCCCGATCAGCAACTGGACCGAGTTCGACGTGTGGCGCTACATACGCCGGGAAAACATCCCGATCGTGGATCTCTACTTCGCCCGCGAACGCCCCGTGGTCGAGCGTGAGGGTGCGCTCATCATGGTCGATGATGACCGTCTGCCGCTTCGGGAAGGCGAGTCCCCACAGCATCTGAGCGTCCGCTTCCGCACGCTGGGCTGTTACCCGCTGTCCGGTGCGGTGGAATCCACCGCCGCCGTGGATATCGACACCCTCATCGCGGAGATGCTCGAATCCAATGTTTCTGAGCGCGCCGGTCGCCTCATCGACGGCGAAGGCAGCGGCTCCATGGAGTCCAAGAAGGCGGAGGGCTACTTCTGATGACCGCTCTGCTCGAACGATCCTCAGGCATCGACGTCACACCCGTCGTCCGCCTTGTCACCTGCGGTTCTGTTGATGACGGCAAGTCGACGCTGATCGGCCGTCTCCTGGCCGAGACGGGCTCCATTCCCGAGGACCAGCTCGACTACGCGCGGCGCACCCGTCGTGGCGGCTCGATGGTTCCGGTTGGCGAGGTTGACTTCTCACTGCTCACCGACGGCCTTGAGGCTGAGCGCGAGCAGGGCATCACCATCGACGTGGCCTACCGCCACATGTATCTTCCCAGTGGTCGTCGAGTCATCATCGCGGATGCTCCCGGTCACGAGCAGTACACGAGGAATATGGCGGTGGCCGCCTCCAATGCGGAGGTCGCCGTCCTCCTCGTCGATGCGGCACGCGGGGTGCGTCCCCAGACCTTCCGCCACCTCACGGTGGTCGCCCTTATGGGCGTGCGCAGCGTGATCATCGCGATCAACAAAATGGACCTTGTCGGTTACGAGCACGCGACGTACGAGGAGCTGTCCGGCCAGGTGCGCGCCGCTGCGGCCCGACTCGGGCTCGACGAAGTCCTCACGATTCCCGTCAGTGCTTTCGCGGGCGACAATGTCACGTCACCCACCACCCATATGCCCTGGTGGCATGGCCCCTCGCTGCTGCAGGCGCTTCAGGACTGGACTCCGCCGGAGTCGACCTCCGAGATTCCGTTCCGTCTCCCCGTCCAGTTCATCATCCGATCGGGTGGCAATTTCCGTGGCTACGCGGGCACTGTCGCGGGCGGCGTGGTGCGTCCGGGCGACCCGATCGTCGTGGCTGACTCGGGCCAAACTGCTTCGGTCGAGCGCATCGTGGGGTTCTCGGGCGACATGGCCGAGGCTCGCATCGGTGACTCGGTGACGATCACGCTTGACCGTGAGGTCGACGTCACGCGTGGCGATCTCATCGCCGCGGCAGGTACCACCCCGACCGGTGAGACCGCCTGGCCTCAGCCCGCGGATCGCTTCGCCGCCGATGTGGTCTGGGTGGGCGAAGAGTCCCTCATGCACGGCCGGTCCTACCTGCTGGCGGTCGGTCCGCGTACGGTTCCGGCGACGGTCACCGTCGTTCGCCACCGACTCGATGTTGTCTCCGGCCAGAAGCTGGCCGCACGCGTTCTTGACATGAATGACATCGGTCGTATCGAGGTCGCCACGGACACTCCCGTCCCGTTGGACACCTACGCTTCCTGTCGCGACACCGGTGGGTTCCTCCTCATTGATCGACTTACCGCTGACACCGTTGCCGCCGGAATGGTGACGCACTCGCTGCGGCGTTCGTTGAACGTCGTCCCGCACGAGTACGAGGTCGACCGGGCAGCCCGTGCCCGGCTGAAGCACCAGACACCGCGTGTGGTGTGGTTGACCGGCCTCTCCGGTTCTGGGAAGTCCACGGTGGCGGACGCACTCGAACGCCGCCTGCACGGCCTGGGCATGCACACATTCGTGCTCGACGGTGACAACGTCCGGACGGGTATCAACAAGGACCTCGGCTTCACTCCCGAGGATCGGGCTGAAAACGTCCGTCGTGTCGCGGAGGCCGCCAAGTTGATGCTTGAAGCGGGCCTCATCGTCATCGTCGCGCTCATCTCGCCGTTCCGACAGGACCGTCGGGCGGCCCGGGAGATCTACGAGGACGGCGAGTTCCTCGAGGTGTACGTCGACACTCCGGTGGAGATGTGCGCCGAGCGAGACCCGAAGGGTCTGTACGCCAAGGCAAAGGCGGGCACCCTGCCGAACATGACCGGTCTCGGCCAGGAGTACGAGCCCCCGGAGAGCCCCGATGTCCACCTCGACGGCACGGCGTCCATCGAGGACAACGTCGATATCCTCGTCGAACGCCTGTCAGGTGACTGAGTGTCTGCTCCGAACAAGTCCTTCGATCCCGTGAGCGTGTCGAGTCTGGAGCCCGAGGCGGTGCGGGCGATGGTCGACGCGGCGCTCGCTGACATCGCCGCGGCGAGCGACCTTGATGAGCTCAAGGCCGCACGGCTCGCCCATGCGGGCGATCGGTCGCCGCTAGCCCTCGCCAATCGGGAGATTGGCGCCCTGCCACCCGCGGCCAAGGCCGAGGTCGGCAAACGGATGGGCGAGGCGCGTGGCCGGGTCAAGGCAGCCTTGGACGCCCGCACAATCGAACTCGAGGGCGAGCGCGACACGCGCGTGTTGGTCGAGGAGGCTATCGATGTCAGCCTGCCCGTCGCTCGCAGGACCATCGGCGCCCGTCACCCGCTCACCACCCTGATGGAGCGCATGTCGGATGTCTTCATCGCCATGGGCTACGAGGTGGCCGAGGGCCCGGAGGCTGAAGCAGAGTGGTTCAACTTCGATGCCCTCAATGTCCCGCCGGACCATCCGGCGCGAACAATGCAGGACACGTTCTTCGTCGGGAGCGAAGACAGCGGCGTGGTCCTTCGCACCCAGACGTCGCCGATCCAGTTGCGCGCGATGCTCGAACGCGACCTGCCGATCTACGTGGTCGCACCTGGTCGTGTCTTCCGGACCGATGAACTCGATGCCACACATACGCCGGTCTTCCATCAGATCGAGGGCCTCGCCATCGACGAAGGCATCACCATGGCCCACCTCAAGGGCACCCTGGAGCACCTGGCCACGGCGATGTTCGGCGAAGGAGTGCGCGTTCGCCTCCGCCCCTCGTACTTCCCGTTCACCGAGCCGAGCGCCGAGATGGACCTCGAGTGTTTCGTCTGTCGCGGAGCCTCGGTGGGCAACCCGGCCCAACCCTGTCGCACCTGCTCG
>JALQUH010000265.1 GCA_023263845.1 Candidatus Nanopelagicales bacterium
CCAGAGGCAATCATCGCCATGCAGGCTGTCGTCAGAATCGGTGCGGTTCACTCGGTCGTGTTCGGAGGCTTTTCAGCCGACTCGCTGGCGGCCCGAATTCAGGATGCCGGCGCGAAGCTGGTAATCACCGCCGACGGAGGGTTCCGCAAGGGCAACGCGAGCGCCCTGAAGCCCGCAGTGGATGCTGCCCTCGCAGATGAAAAGTGCCCGACAGTTGAGCGAGTGCTGGTAGTTCGTCGCTGTGGCAATGATGTCGACTGGGACGAAAGCAGAGACCTCTGGTGGCACGAGGAGATTCAGCTGGTTGACACCGAGCATGAGGCTAAGGGTTTCAACGCCGAACACCCACTGTTTATCCTCTACACCTCAGGCACGACGGGCAAGCCAAAGGGTATCTTGCACACTACCGGTGGCTACCTGACGCAGGCTGCCTACACCCATAAGAACGTCTTTGATTTGCACGAGACTCGCGATGTCTACTGGTGCACCGCAGACATCGGCTGGATCACCGGCCACTCCTATGTTGCCTACGGGCCGATGGCCAACGGTGCCACCCAGGTGATCTATGAGGGCACCCCCGACACCCCTGACTGGGGCAGGTGGTGGGACATCATCCAGAAGTACCACGTGAACATCTTCTACACCGCACCAACCGCAATCCGAAGCTTCATGAAGCTTGGATCAACAGTTGTAAGCCACTACGACCTCAGTTCGCTGCGACTCTTGGGAACAGTTGGCGAACCTATCAACCCAGAGGCCTGGATCTGGTATCGAAACGTCATCGGCTCGGAGAAGACCCCGATCGTCGACACCTGGTGGCAGACCGAGACCGGAGCCATCATGATCTCGCCGCTGCCGGGCGTTACCCACGCCAAACCAGGTAGCGCGATGACCTCGCTTCCGGGCATCAGCATGGAGGTTGTCGATGACGATGCCAAGGTGGTTGGCAACGGCCACGGTGGTTACCTGACAATCACCGAGCCCTGGCCCTCCATGCTCCGCGGCATCTGGGGTGATAACCAGCGCTACGTCGACACCTACTGGTCACGGTGGCCGCAGTACTACTTCGCCGGCGACGGATCCAAGATTGACGAGGACGGTGCCATCTGGCTCCTCGGCCGCGTGGACGACGTCATGAACGTGTCCGGACACCGCATCTCCACTACGGAGGTCGAGTCGGCCCTGGTGTCACACCCGGCTGTCGCCGAGGCCGCCGTCGTGGGAGCCGCGGACGACATGACGGGGCAGGGCATCGTCGCCTTCGTCATCCTGCGCGGCGGTGTCGAGTCGGGCGCCGATGGCGCCGAACTCATCACTGAACTGCGCAATCACGTCGCCAAGGAAATCGGCCCCATCGCCAAGCCGCGCCAGATCATGGTCGTACCCGAACTCCCCAAGACACGCTCCGGCAAGATCATGCGACGTCTATTGCGCGATGTGGCAGAGAATCGCAATCTCGGTGACGTGACCACGCTTGCCGATCCCAGTGTCATGAACCTCATCGAGACTGGGCTGCAGTCCGGCGCGTCCGAGGACTAGCGGCGCGCGCAGCGTGTGGAGCCACAAGAAGTGCGGAACCGCCCGCGCCTAGACAGGCACCTTCCGCACTGCACAACATCACCGAGATAGGGTGAGGGTGGTGCGCCGGGAAGTCTGGTCGGCTCCATACGACCCTGTCCGGAGGCCGACATGAGCACAGCGATGCAGCCGCACGAGATTTTTGAGCGGCCGCCACTCACCGAACGCCTCTGGCTCATCCGGGCGCTGCGCGGGGAGACCATCGGCGGCATCCTGCTGCTCATCGGCGCCATCATCGCCATCCTTTGGGCCAACTCGCCGTGGGGGGACGCCTACTTCGCCCTCGCCAACTACCAGATCGGCCCCGCGGCCATCGGCCTCAACCTCTCACTTGCCACGTGGGCCGCCGATGGCCTGCTCGCGGTCTTCTTCTTCGTCGCAGGCCTAGAGCTCAAGCACGAGTTCATGCACGGCACGCTGTCCAAGCCGGCGCAGGCGGCCGTGCCCATCGCCGCTGCGATTGGCGGCATGGCGTTGCCGGCCATCATCTTCACCGTCATCGTGGCGCGCACCGGTGAGTCCGGTGATCTCGCCGGCTGGGCCATCCCGATGGCGACGGACATCGCCTTTGCGCTCGCCGTGCTCGCAGTGGTCGGGCGCAAACTGCCGATCGCCCTTCGAGCCTTCCTGCTGACGTTAGCCGTGGTGGATGACCTCGGTGCGATCACGATCATCGCCCTGTTCTACTCGCACGGGTTCTCACTCCCGTACTTCACCGTCGCTGTCGTGCTACTTGGTGTGTACGCCGTCCTGCAGCGGTGGCGCGTACGCAGTCCCTTCATCTACATCCCGCTCGCCTTGGTGATCTGGTGGGCGACCCATGAGAGCGGTATCCACGCCACCGTGGCCGGTGTGGCCATGGCACTGCTTACGCGTGCCAGCACCGATCCAGGAGAGGCCGAATCTCCCGCGGACCGACTGCAGCGGATGATCCTGCCCATCAGCGCCGGACTGTGCGTTCCGCTCTTCGCGTTCTTCGCAGCCGGTGTAGACCTACGCAGTACCGGGCTCCTCGAACCGCTCACCAGCCCCATCGCCATCGGCATCCTGCTCGGTCTGGTGGTTGGCAAACCGCTCGGAGTGGTGGGTACCTCCTGGATCATGGCCCGCTTCACCCGCGCGAGCCTCAATCCGTCCATCGGCTGGCGCGACGTACTCGCCGTCGGTCTACTCGCCGGCATCGGCTTCACCGTCGCGCTGCTGATCACCGAACTCGCCTACGAGGGAGATCTGCTCAGGCTTGACGGGGCCAAGGTCGCCGTGTTCACAGCATCGGTGTTGTCGGCGATTCTCGCCTCCTTCATGCTCATCGGCCGCAATCGGCATTACCGCCAGGTGGCCGCGATTGAGGATGCGGACGAGGATCAGGACGGCGTACCGGATGTCTACCAACATCAGGACAGCGCGGCCACTGGAGTCGAAAGCACCAGCGCTCCCACGGCCGATGCGGGGGATCCGCCCTCCTCGTCTGAGACAACCCACTAGCCTCGGAGCGACGACAATCGGGTCCATGGAGGAGGAATCATGGCCACACCGAGCACGGAGACGTCGCTCAAGGCCCTCGTACAGTCGGCGGTCGGTGACCTACAACGCCTGATCAAGGCTCAGGTCGAACTCGCCAAGCTCGAACTCCAGCAGACCGGCAAGGCCGCGGGCAAGACCAGCGGCCTGCTCATCGGCGCGCTCACCATGGCCGGCATCGGCGGCCTGTTCCTCCTGGTCACGATCGCCTATGTCCTCGTCGCTCTCGGACTTCCCGTGTGGGCTGGCTTCGGCATCGTCACCCTCGCGCTCTTCCTCATCGCGCTGGTGCTGGGGCTCTTGGGCAAGAAGTCCGCCAAAGCCATCAAGGGACCGGAGCAGACGATCGCCGAGATCGAGCGCACCAAGGCCGCCGTGCGAGAAGCGCTCAGTGGCGGCTCGAGCCCCGCATTCGATGAGGTGGACGTCATCGAGATCGAGGCGCGCCCCGCGTCGGATTCCTGAGTGCTCCTCGACCCCGAGGCGGTCATCCGGGCACCCGGCCCCTGGACCCATCGCGACATTTCCGCCAACGGTGCCCGATTCCACATCGTGGAGGCAGGCAGTGGCCCGCTGGTCGTCCTGCTGCATGGCTTCCCGATGTTCTGGTGGACGTGGCGGCAGCAACTGACTGAGTTGGCAAACGCCGGATACCGCGCCGTGGCCATGGATCTGCGCGGCTACGGCGGCTCCGATCACACCCCGCACGGTTACGACCCGACGACGTTGTCGCGCGACGTTGCCGGGGTCATCCGCTGCCTCGGTGAACCTTCCGCGACGATCGTCGGCCACGGGTGGGGTGGTCTCGTCGCCTGGACCATGGCCGTACTGGAACCCGAGGCCGTCACCGCCATCGCACCGGTCTCGATGCCGCACCCGCGTCGGCTACGAGCGTCCATCACTCGCGACGCGCTGCAGCGTCGGCGGTCGCTCTACGCGCTCGGCTTCCAATGGCCTTTCCTCCCCGAACGGTCCCTGCAAGAGGACGACTGCGTTCGCATCGAGGAAATCTTGCGCGATTGGTCTGCCTCCCCGACGTGGCCCAACGACGAGGCATCCCTGGTCTACCGGTCAGCGTTCTCGCTGTGGCCGACGGCACATTGCGCCGTGGAGTATCACCGTTGGGCGGTGCGCTCCCTGCTGCGCACCGATGGTCGGCGCTACGCCGCGCGCATGGAGACACCGATCGACGTTCCGGTGCTACAGGTGCACGGAGTCAAGGATCCGTCGGTCCTGGTCAGTTCCGCGCAAGGATCCTCGGACTGGGTGCGGGGCCCGTACTCGCTTCTGGAACTTCCCGGGGTCGGGCACTTCCCGCACGAGGAGGATCCGGCAACCTTCAATGCTGCTCTCCTGTCCTGGCTGCGCACCTAGCGACGACAGACGCCCGAGTCGACTTCCAAGGTCGCCCTGGCGCCCGCCTGCGCGATGTCGGCTACCTGCGCGGCCGTGATCGCATACCCGGTTTCGGCCTCGCCGGTACCCGCGGCAAAGACGACGCCGTAGACGCTGCCATCCGGCGCGAGCAGCGGCCCACCGCTGTTGCCCGGGACGACCTCGCCGCGGAACGAGTAGACCTCGCGCACGACCCCGGCTCGCCCGTAGATGTCCTCACCCCGGGCGTCGAGCCTTGCTCGGATGCGAGCCGGACCTGCGGTGAGATCGCCACCACCGGGGAACCCCGCGACGACTGCGCTGTCCTTGGTGTCAGCCACACGATCAGCGAACCGCAAAGCCGGGGCCGGGAGACCCGGCACGTACAGAACTGCCGCATCGATTCGATCATCGATCTCCACCACGATCGCGTCGTAAACCGACGGATCCCCCGGCAGACGTACGCGCGGCTCGCTCGATCCGGCAATCACATGGGCGTTGGTGAGTACGTGCTCAGGCGCGTAGACGAAGCCCGACCCGACAACCGTGACATCGCAGGCGACGGCTGTGACCTTGACGAGCGAGGGCCAGGCCGCGCGTACAGCAGGGTCCTTGAGCAAACGCTTGTTGGGTTCAGGCACCTGCGGGCCGGCGTACTGACCGAATCCGGAGAAGACGCGGGGCAGCCCGGACGCATCGACAGCATTGCGCAGCCCCGTGAGCATGTTGCGGGCCGGATCTGGGACTGCCCGATCGATCGTGCTGAGCAGCAGGGAAGAGCGCACCTCCTTGGCCACACTCAGCGAGGGAATGAACCCCACCGCGGAAGCGACGATCCATAGGACAACAGCGAGCGCAACAACGTTGAGGGCCGCCCCACCCGCGCTGTCGATGGCTCGCGCGCTCTCCCACGGAATGCCGTTGCGCATCCGTCGACCGGCATAGGACAGCAGGCTCTGGCCCAGCAGCGCGCTTACCAAGATGCCCACGGCCAAGGCGATGGCACCGCCGAGATCGGGCAGGGACAAACCTTCAACGAGGGGTGGCAGGAGGAGCGCGGCAGCCAGTCCGCCGGCAAGGAAGCCAACGAAGGACAGCAGCCCTGCGACAAAACCCTGTCGCCAGCCGGCCCAGGCAAAGACGATCAGCGCGGCGATCACCACCGCATCGACGACGTTCACGGTTCGTCCACCACCAGCGGGGAGTTCAGGTCGACCACGCGACGCTCATCCCACGGCTGGCTCCAGCCGGCGAGATCCAGCAGTCCCGAGACGAGCCCGGCCGTGAAGCCCCACACCCGCAACCCCGCGACATCGAATCCTGGTCCCACGTAGCCCGACGGGTGCCGAACACGCACCCGTCGATCCGGGTCAGCGAACTGCCTGATCGGGATCCGATGAACGCTGGCCACCTCGCGTGGGTCGGCTGCGTGAACGGCGGATGGCTCGCGCCACCACGCGATGACGGGCGTGACGATGTAGTTCGACACGGGCACCCACAGGTCGGGCAGCACCGCGAACGGCACTACTCCCCCGGCATCGAGGCCGGTCTCCTCCGTGGCCTCGCGCAACGCGGCCTCGACCGGGTCCGCGTCCAGCGCCTCCAAGGCCCCGCCGGGGAATGCCGGCTGTCCGGAATGCAGGCTCATGTCGTGAGCACGCTCGATGACGAGCAGGTCCGGTCCGTCCCCTAGGAGCATCAGGACCGCAGATGGCCGAGCGCCCTCGACGGGAGGCAGGAAGCGCGTGAGGTCACTGCCATGGACCTGCGCGATCGTCGTCGCGATGGGATCAAGCCAACCAGGCAGTCCATCCGCGGGCAGGCGGTATCCGCGTGCGGGGTCACGGTCGATCATGCCCGGCCCTCCGTTCGCAGCAAACCGGCGGCGACGCCCGGGTCGGTCGGCCCTTCTCCGAACGACGGGCACCATGCCGCTACCGGGCAAGCGCCACAGGCCGGCTTGCGCGCATGGCAGCACCGACGGCCATGCCAGATCAGATGGTGGGACAAGGCCGTCCAGTCCTTGCGCGGGAAGACCGCCATGAGGTCGGACTCAACGCGATCGGGATCAGTCTGCTCGGTCCAGCCGAAGCGGCGCGCGAGTCGGCCGACATGCGTGTCCACGGTAATGCCCGGTGTGTCGAACGCATTGCCGAGCACGACGTTGGCGGTCTTGCGACCGACCCCCGGCAGGGTGACCAGATCCTCCAGCCGATCGGGCACCTCCCCGCCAAAGTGATCGCACAGGGCCTGCGCAAGGCCCTGGATGCTCGCGGC
This sequence comes from Candidatus Nanopelagicales bacterium, assembly GCA_023263845.1. Lineage (GTDB taxonomy): Bacteria > Actinomycetota > Actinomycetes > S36-B12 > S36-B12 > Mxb001. Next base: position 6,751 of record JALQUH010000265.1, read on the forward strand.
CTTGGCGCGGTAGAACCCCGTGGGCTGGATGAGCGCTTCGAGTTCCTCACGATCGGCGCCCGCGTAGGCGGCGGCGTCGGGGTATCGCTCGAACAGCGTCGGCGTCACCTGATTCACTCGGCGATCGGTGCACTGTGCTGACAGCACGGTGGCCACGAGCAGCTCCAGCGGTGTGGTGAAGTCCAACTCGCAGTGCGCGTCCGGATACGTCTGGGCGAGAACCCGTCCGATCTTGCGAGCACGACGAACCTGCGAAGTTCGAGACGCCGGCTCGGGCGCGCCACCGGCACGCGATCTCGAGTCAGGCACTGTGCCAGGGTACGTCGGACCACTCCGCAATCGACGAACGACGGGTTCGGCGGCTCCGCCTTGGCCGGCACGACCCCCATAGGAGAGACTGTGGGCGAAGGAGGAGTGGTGGACGACGTTCTCATGCACGCACCGCTGTTCTCAGCGCTGGACGCCGAGGGCGCGGCAGCGATGCGTACTTCCATGGAAGAGCTGCGGGTTCCCCGGGGCGACACAATCTTTATCGAGGGTGAACCCGGCGATCGGATGTACGTCATTCTCGACGGCAAGATCAAACTGGGTCAGACCTCGCCGGATGGACGCGAGTCCCTCCTGGCGGTCCTTGGCCCCGGTGAGGTGTTCGGTGAACTCTCCTTGTTCGATCCCGGTCCGCGCACCGCGACAGCGACCGCGGTCACCGATTCGATGGTGATCGGTCTCGGTCACGAGAGCCTGCGCACCTGGTTGACCGGCCGCCCCGAGGTGGCTGAGGCGCTCCTGCAGGCACTGGCCCGGCGACTGCGCCGCACCAATGAGGCGCTGGCCGATCTGGTGTTCTCCGACGTGCCGGGCCGCGTCGCCAAGCAGTTACTCGACCTGGCCGACAAGTTCGGCCAGCCAGGATCCGATGGCGTGCTGGTGCACCATGACCTGACCCAGGAAGAACTTGCACAACTCGTGGGTGCGTCACGCGAGACCGTCAATAAGGCGCTGGCTGACTTCACCGCGCGCGGCTGGATCCAGGTCGATCAACGCGAGGTCATGCTCCTCGACATGGAGCGTCTGGCTCGACGCGCCCGCTAGTGGCCCTCGAGGTAGGCCACCTGCGCGAGCGTTGAGGCCAGCGCCGCAAACCTCACCTCGGCCGGAACATCGGCGTAGACGACGTCGACGATCTCGTCCGCGCTGCGCCGACCACCAGCCCACACTGCCCGGACCTGCTCGAGCCGTGCTTGCCGATGCTGCAGGTAGGCGTCGAGTACGCCGACCGGATCACCGAGCACTGGGCCATGCCCCGGCAGCAGATGGGTCGCCTCCCGCGCTATCGCCAACTCCCTCAAAGTCGTCAGGGACCGAAGGTAGGCCCCCAAGTCACCATCGGGATAGGCGACGACCGTCGTTCCGCGACCGAGCACGGTGTCACCAGTGAGCAATGCTGAATCTGAGGGAACGAAGAAGGACAGACAGTCAGAGGTGTGCCCCGGAGTCGCGACGACATGGATCTCGACATCGTCGACGACGGCCACATCACCTGCCTCGAGGCCTTCTTGCCCAAGACGGTGTGCGGGATCGAGCGCGCGCACCGGTGCTCCGGTGATCTCATGCAGCCGACGCGCACCCTCGGCATGATCGGGGTGACCGTGCGTGAGAAGGATCTGTCGAACTCGACCGCCCGCGGCAATCCTTCGTAGGTGCGCCTCATCGTCAGGACCCGGATCAATGACGATGAGGTCGTCGTTCGCGCCCACCAGCCACGTGTTGGTCCCGTCCAAGGTCATCGGGCTCGGATTGGGCGCCAGTACACAGTGAAGGCGGGATGAGTGCACGCCACCGGACCATGGATCTGCTGACCCGATGACCGGAAGCCCGCTCATGACATGCCCTCCACCTCAGAACCAGCCGGCTCCTGCGCCATCGAGATGACCACAGAGTCATCACGCACGTCCACGACATCCCAGATCAGTTCACCGTCGCCGGTCAACCTCGGTCGCGGCATGAGCGGTCGAATGGTGCGCGTATCCGCCAACTCGGTTACCTCCGCGGCATCGCGCACGTCCGCGATCTCGGCGAGCGTGGCCACCGTCGGTGGGAGCATGGGCATCGAGCCCTTTCCGTACGCCGCGAGGGCCTCGGCCGCGGTGAACCATCCGGTGCGGTCAGCCTCCCCGCTCACATCGCGCACCTGCTGACCGCTCGGGACGCGCGCCACGAAAAACCGCACGTCGTATCGGCGGGTTTCCATCTCCGGTGTCACCCAGTGAGTCCACATGCGCAAGGCTCGAGCGTCGACCTGCAGCCGTCGTTGCACGAGGAAGTCAGCGAACGCCAGATCACCGGCCGCTACCGCTGCTCGATCCGTCTCCCATCGGGAGTCCTCCTGCGGTACCGCACCACTGCTATCGACGGCGAGCAGCACCGAGGTCTCCTCGAAAAGTTCACGGGCTGCCCCCGCGATCAGCCCTCGGGCCGCATCCTGCGAGGGAGCCGACATCCGGGTTACCGAAAGATCACCGACGATAGGAACGGTGGGGTCAAACTGATCGACGCGGCCGCCCGGGAAGACCCACATCCCAGGAGCGAAGGCCATCGTGGTGGCGCGGCGCATGAGATAAGTGCGCACAGGCCCGTCATCCGGCACGAGTACGACCGTCGTCGCATCGCGCACGGCCGGCGGTGTGAACTCGCCGCGAATGAGCGCGAGGGTTCTTTCGCGAACCTCGCGCGGCATACGGGGCAGACTCAGTCCGCGACCTCGACGATCATCTCGACCTCGACCGGAGCATCAAGGGGCAGAGCTGCGACGCCCACCGCGGAGCGTGCATGGCGTCCTGCATCTCCGAAGATCTCGCCGAGGACCTCACTGGCTCCGTTGATCACACCTGGCTGACCAGTGAATCCGGAGGCACTGGCGACAAAGCCGACGACCTTGACCACGCGGGAAACACGCTCAAGATTGCCGACCACGGATTGGATCGCCGCGATGGCATTGATGGCGCACTGCCGGGCGCAATCCTTGGCAACCTCCGGATCAACGGCGTCGCCCACCAGCCCGACCGCGATCAACTCGCCGCCGCGCATGGGAAGTTGGCCGGAGGTGTAAACATAACGGCCCGTGGCCACCGCGGGCACGTAGGCGGCAACCGGAGGTACGACCTCGGGTATGTCAATTCCTAGTTCGGCGAGGCGTGCGGAAACGCTCACGTCTACTCCTTCGGACGCTTGAGGTAGGCGACGAGGTTGTCGGGGTTAGGTCCGGGCACGACCTGCACGAGTTCCCAGCCATCCTCGCCCCACGTGTCGAGTATCTGTTTGGTCGCGTGCACGAGCAGCGGCACGGTGGCGTACTCCCAACGAGTCATGACCCGACCCTAGTACCCCGTTCTGATCGGTGTGCCGGGCCTGGGGCGACTAGGCTCGACCGGTGCCCACCACTGACTGGCCCGACGTGCAATTGCATGTGGTCTCCGGCAAAGGCGGCACAGGCAAGACCACGGTGGCGTCCGCGTTGGCGTTGGCTCTGGCCCGCGATGGCCGACGCGTCCTGGTGATGGAGGTCGAGGGCCGGCAGGGACTCTCTCAGGTCTTTGAGTGCCCACCGCTGCCCTACGCCGAACGCCGCCTCGTGACCGTTTCCGGTGGCGGGGAGGTGTGGGGTCTTGCCATCGACCCCGAAGAAGCACTCCTGGACTACCTGGAGCTTTTCTACAACCTGCGTCGTGCTGGCGGAGTCCTCCGCAAGATGGGCGCAGTCGAGTTCGTCACGACCATCGCCCCGGGCCTGCGCGACGTCCTCCTCACCGGCAAGGCCGTTGAGCTCGTGCGCCGCAGTGACAAGAAGCACAACACCCCGTACGACGCCATCGTCCTAGATGCGCCCCCGACGGGTCGGGTCACCCGTTTCCTCAACGTCAACACCGAGATTGCCGGTGTCGCCAAGGTCGGTCCGATCAGACAGCAGGCAGATGGGGTCATGGCCGTATTGCGCTCGTCGCGCACCGCCGTTCACCTGGTCACGATCTTGGAGGAAATGCCCGTTCAGGAAACGATCGATGGTGTCGCCGAACTTCACGACTCGGCCCTGCCGGTCGGTGGCATCGTCATCAACATGATGCGTCCTCCTCTGTTGCCGGCCGGAAATTGTGAGGTCCCCGCGGGTGCCCAGCTCGATGCCGGCCTCACCGCGGCTGGTCTCACATCGACAGCACCGATCATCGAGGCTCTACGCGGTGAAGCGGCCGATCACATCGCCCGCGTGACTCTCGAGGCCACCGAGCGGGAGCGGCTCGCCGTACTCGATCGGCCCATGTACGAACTGCCCTACCTGCCCGGCGGAATGGACCTGACCGGATTGCAGGAGATGGCCGGCATGCTGCGCAACCAGGGGATGGCCTAGTGACCTTCACGCTGAATGCGCCGCACCTCGACATCGACGACCTTCTCGCTGACCGAAACACGCGGATCGTTGTGTGCTGTGGCTCCGGTGGAGTGGGCAAGACCACCACGGCCGCGGCGCTTGGTCTACGGGCTGCCGACATGGGTCGGCACGTCTGCGTCCTCACGATTGACCCGGCCCGCCGACTCGCACAGGCGATGGGACTCACCGAGTTGGATAACAGCCCGCGCGTCGTCCCCGGAGTCGAGGGCGGGGGATCACTGAGCGCGATGATGCTGGATATGAAGCGGACCTTCGACGAGGTCGTCGAATCGCACTCCGATCCCGAGCGCGCCCAGGCCATCTTGGATAACCCGTTCTACCAGGCGCTGTCGTCCTCGTTCGCCGGAACGCAGGAGTACATGGCCATGGAAAAACTCGGCCAGTTGCGAGCCGAGGCCGACCGGGACGGAACCTGGGATCTGATCGTGGTCGACACCCCGCCGTCGCGCTCAGCACTGGACTTCCTCGATGCTCCCGATCGCCTCGGGACCTTCCTCGACGGACGATTCATCAAGATACTTGCCGCCCCCGCTCGGGGCGCGGGCCGCGGAATCGGCAAGATCCTCGGGGCGGGCTTTGGCCTCTTCGCCGGCGTACTCACGAAGATTCTCGGCGCTCAACTCCTCACCGACCTCGGAGCCTTTGTCGGTGCCGTCGACACGATGTTCGGTGGCTTCCGCGAGCGGGCCGAGGCGACGTACTCCCTGCTCAAGGACGAGGGCACGTCCTTCGTCGTCGTCGCCGCGCCGGAGCCCGATGCGCTGCGCGAGGCGTCCTACTTCGTGGATCGACTCGAAGCCGACGCGATGCCCCTGGCGGGGTTGGTCCTCAACCGCGTCCAGCAGGTCCGAGCACCGGAACTCTCGGTTGAGCGCGCCATAGCGGGTGCGGATCGGGTTGCCGACTCCGATCCGATGACGGCGGCTCTGCTGCGCCTACACGCTGATCGACTACGCAACGCCGAGCGGCAGGAAAAGTTGGCCCGCAAGTTCGTGTCGGCGCATCCGTCGGTCGCCATCACCGAGGTGGTGGCGTTACCGGAGGATGTGCACGACCTCGCCGGGCTGCGCACCGTCGGCGATCTACTCGCGGACTAGGACCTCTGCCCGCAGAGCCCTAGGACGCGGAAGAGCAGTCGATCGTGGTTGCGCGCTCGTACTCATCGCGCGCGGTCTGCAGCAGGTGCCGCCATGAGGTGACCTGGGGTCGGCGGCGCAGCAGGGCCCGGCGCTCACGCTCGGTCATCCCGCCCCACACACCGAACTCAACCCGGTTGTCGAGGGCATCAGCGAGGCACTCGGTACGTACCAGGCACCCCTGGCACACGACCTTGGCACGGTTCTGGGCGGCGCCTTGTACGAAGAGGGCGTCGGGATCCGACGTCCGGCAGGCTGCTCGCGCTGTCCACTCCGTGGACCAGGTCATCGGGCTTCCCCTTCCCGCCGTGCTGAGCACGGCCGCCTCATCGGTCACTCTGGCGTGCCTTGGTGCGCCCGGACGTTACGCCGGACGGCAGTGACCAGACAGGTCTATCCTGACTAACAGACCATAGCCTGAAATAACTAATCCTGGGAAGACCCGGCTGTTGGACCAACGCGACTTCCCCTCGGTCGGGGACCTACCCTTGGACCTAGCCGATCCGAGGGAGTCGCTCGTGCGCAAGACCCGACCGTCTGGTCGCGTCGGTCCGGCGTCTGTCCTCGGGCGCCTGGGCCTCTTCGCGCTTGTCTCCCTGCTCGCCGGTGCCGTCGCCGCAGCCATGGTCCTGCCGGTGGCCGCCGCGGCCGGACTGTTCACCCGCGGCGCGGTCGAGAGCTTTGAGTCATTGCCCACCGAACTCAACACACCGGAGTTGCCCGAACGATCGGTCGTGCTGGCCAGTGACGGCTCGGTGCTGGCCACGATCTATTACCAGAACCGCATCGAGGTGCCGCTGAGTTCGGTCTCGCCCATCATGCGTCAAGCCATCGTCGCGATTGAAGACGCGCGCTTCCTTGATCATCCCGGCATCGACCTTCGCGGAACCATGCGTGCCATCGTGTCCAACGCCAGCGGCTCCGGCACATTGCAGGGCGGGTCAACCATCACGCAGCAGTACGTCAAGAACGTCCTCATGGCCAGCGCAACCACCGAGGAAGAACTCACGGCCGCGCGCGAGCGCACCCCTTCGCGAAAGCTCCGGGAGATCCGCATCGCCCTGGCTCTCGAGCGCCGTTTCACCAAGGACCAGATTCTGGAGAAGTACCTCAACATCGTCTACTTCGGAGCCGGCGCCTACGGTGTCGAGGCAGCGTCACGCCGGTACTTCTCCAAAGCCGCCAGCGACCTCACCCTCGTCGAGGCCAGCACGCTCGCGGGAATCGTCCAACAACCCACCGCGTACGACCCCACCCGCAATCCGGACCTCTCGCAGGGTCGCCGTGACCTGGTACTTGACGAGATGGCCGAGGCTGGGTTCATCACCGACGTCGAGGCGGCAGCGGCAAAGCAAGTCGCGATCGAAGACATCCTCAATCCCTCCGTGCAGCCCAACGGATGCACGTCGTCCTACGCGCCGTACTTCTGCGACTACGTCATTCGTACGATCAAGTCCGACCCCGCCTTCGGTGACACGCAGATCGAGCGCGAGGCACTCCTGCGCCGCGGTGGCCTCACCATCCGGACGACGCTGGACCACGATGTACAGAACACGGCAATGGAGACCGTGGCCCAGTACATCCCGGTCAAAGACCCCAGCCAGCGCGCGGCCGCCATCACACTGGTTGAACCCGGTACGGGCAACATCATCGCGATGGCGCAGAACCGCGAATGGGGCCTGAAGGGCAAGGGCAAGACGACGTACAACTACAACGTCGACGCAGACTACGGCGGCACCATCGGCATGCAGGCCGGCTCGACGTTCAAGGTCTTCACCCTCGCGGAGGCCCTGGAGGCCGGGTTCTCGCCTTTCGAGGGAGTTGACGCACCCAACCCCAAGACCTTCGAGAACTTCGTCAACTGCAGCACCGGCGTGAAGTTCGACCCCGTCACCGTGCGCAACTCTGGTTCCGCGGGCTTTTTGAACATGTTCCAGGCCACGGCTTTCTCGACCAACACCTATTTCGTGACCCTGGCCGAACGGTACGGACTGTGTCGACAGGCGGAGATTGCCGAAGAGATGGGCGTGCGCCTGGCCACCGGCGAACCGCTTCTGCGGGTGCCCACGTTCTCTCTCGGCACCATGGAGGTCTCCCCGCTATCCATGGCTGGCGCGTATGCCGCGTTCGCCAATCACGGTGTCTACTGCGCCCCGCGCGTCGTGCTCGAGATCAAGGATCGATACGGCCAGCAGGTTGATGTCCCGGCCCCCCGCTGCCGGGAGGTCATCTCCCGCGGCGTCGCCGACGCGGTCACCGGCGTCCTCACCAACGTCATCGACGGCAACCTCGGCGGGCGTACAGGTCAGGCCATGTCCCTCCCGGACCGACCCGCCGCCGGCAAGACCGGTAGCACCAACGACAACGCCGCCATCTGGTTCGCGGGCTTCACGCCGAACGTGGCCGCGGCCATCTGGGTCGGCGATCCTCGCGGCGGATTCGCCTACCCGATGACGGATGTGACGATCAACGGGCAGTACTACTCGTACGTGACCGGTGGTCAAATTCCCGGACCTATTTGGCGCGAGGTCATGATCGCCGCCCACACCAACATCCCACCGACACCCTTCGAACTCTTCAACGAATGGGGCATCGGCCCTGTGCGCGGTGTGGGCCCCTCCCCGGTGTTCGTGCCCTGGATCCTGCCGACCGAGGAGCCGAAGCCGGAGAAGACCAAGGACCCGAAGCCCAGTCCCGAGCCGACCGACGACACGACGGTGACGCCAACCCCTGAACCGAGCCCGGAGCCGCAGCCCACGCCGGCACCACAACCGACCCCGGCGCCCACACCGGCGCCATCGACCGGCCAGCCCACGACTCCCGCCGAGCCGGGCTAGGCCAGAGCCTGCTTCACCAGTGCCGCGACCAGACCGCCGTCGGCCCGACCACGGGTCTGCGGCGTGAGCGACTTCATCACCACACCCATGGCTGCCGGGCCGGTCTTGCCCTCAGCGGCAGCCGAAGCCACGGCTTGCGCCACGAGGTCCTTGAGCTCGTCCTCACTGAGTTGCGACGGTAGATAGCGCTCGAGTACCACGAGTTCGTCCCGCTCCCGGTCGGCACGGTCCGTCGCGCCCGCCCCGTCAAAGGCTTCAGCTGCCTCGCGTCGCTTCTTGGCTTCGCCCACCAGGACGCCAACCACCTCGTCGTCGTCGAGTTCGCGGGCGGTCTTGCCGGCAACCTCCGCCTTGGTGACCGCGGCGAGCGCCATGCGCAGCGTCGACATGGTGATCTCATCCTGCTGGCGGATGGCGGCGGTGAGGTCACTTTGCAGCTGGTTCTTTAAGGTGCTCATGGGTGCATTGTCCATCACCGGGCATGAAACACTGCACACATGGCTACCGGCAGACTTCTCGGCGGAGCCATCGTGGCCGGAGCGGCGGTGGCCGCCTACGCGCGGTGGGAGGCCTCCTCCTACCGTCTGCGGCGCCTGTCGGCGCAGGCCCTGCCCGGCGACGCCGACCCGGTGCGCATCCTGCATCTGTCCGACCTGCACATGACGCCGCGCCGGCGCCGGCTCCAGGACTGGATCGCTGCGCTCGCGGAACTGCGTCCGAACCTTGTCGTGGTCACCGGAGATTTCCTCGGTCACGTCGATGCGGTGGACCCGGTCGTAAAAGCTCTCGACCCTTTACTCACCACGGCCCCGGGAGTCTTCGTCCTAGGCAGCAACGACTACTACGCGCCGCGTCCGATCAATCCCTTCCAATACTTTGCCGGACCGTCTGACCTGCACCCGGACCGGCCAGAACTTCCCTGGCCCGAGTTGGTGAGCGCCCTCACACAGCGCGGCTGGCAGCACCTGCCCAACGCGCGTTCAACCGTGCACGTTGGTGACCTTAGAGTCGACGTTCGGGGGGTGGACGACCCACACATCGGACGCGATGACTACGCCCTCGTCGCTGGATCGGCGGAATCGGATTCGGACTTCTCCCTCGGAGTTGCGCACGCACCGTATCTGCGAGTCCTGGATGCGATGGCGGCCGACGGGGTGGCCGTAGCCCTTGCCGGTCATACCCACGGCGGTCAGGTCTGTCTACCGGGGTACGGCGCGCTGGTGACCAATTGCGACCTTGATCGTCGGCGTGCTCGCGGGCTGTCAACGCATGTACGCCCCCTGATGGAATTCGCGCAGCACGACCGGAACGACATGTTGCTGCATGTCTCCGGTGGACTCGGCACCTCCCCCTATGCCCCGGTCCGCTTCGCCTGCCCGCCGGAGGCGACCCTCCTCACCCTGCTCCCCACAGCGTGAGGCTAGACTTCACCGGCTCCCTCGGGGTGTGGCGCAGCTTGGTAGCGCGCTTCGTTCGGGACGAAGAGGTCGTGGGTTCAAATCCCGCCACCCCGACGCATAGGCACGGGCTCAGGGCTTAAACCTGGGCCCGTTCCTACTTTCTTCACCGTGTGTCCCGCCTAGCGCGGGAACTATCCCCGTGGCGGGGGGGGACGCTGACGTGGACCTATTTATTGGCGACGAGGATTTCCGCGATCTGTACGGCGTTGAGCGCCGCGCCCTTGCGCAGATTGTCATTGCTGACGAACATCGCCAGCCCCCGACCGTCCGGCACACCGGGGTCAGGGCGCAGCCGACCGACGAAGGACGGGTCCTGCCCGGCCGCCTGAAGGGGGGTCGGGACATCCGAAAGCACCACGCCCTCGGCCTGAGCAAGAATTTGCGTCGCCTGCTCCACCGACAGGGGCCGCTCGAACTCGGCATTGATGGACAGGGAGTGACCGGTGAACACCGGTACGCGCACGCAAGT
>JALQUH010000288.1 GCA_023263845.1 Candidatus Nanopelagicales bacterium
TCGGACTCTCCCAGCCGCAATTGACCGGCTGCCTCAACGCCGACGCGCAGGCGCGCGCGACCTCCTATGAGCCGCCGGCCACCGGCCCCGTCGACTGGCAGGTCTATACCGAGTCGTACATCGCCGCACTAGCACCGGAGCTCGCCGCGTGCCTGGCCCTCAACGAGAACGTCGCGCCGTACCTCGGCACCTACTACGTCATCCGCGATCTCGAGGCGATGCGTGCGGCGCTCGGCGCACCGAAGTGGAACTTCTGGGGCATGAGCTACGGCACGCGCATCGGCTACCGCTATGCCCGGGAGTACCCCGACCGGGTGCGTACCCTCATCCTCGACGGCTCCTGGTCGCCCAATCTCACCGTGAAGACCTGGATGGGCGGTTCGACTTGGAGCTGGGCCACCGTGCAGCAGGTCTTCGCCTCCCTCTTCGGCAAGGAGATGGGTGCGAAGCTTCAGCGCGTCATCGACGGCATGGACGAGCGCACCATCACCGAAGACGGGACCGAGCTCACGCGCTGGCAGGTCCTGCCGGCGATCTTCACCAACATCTCCTACCAGTCGTCGTATCCCGACATCGTCAAGGTGATCAACGCGGTCGACGGGGCGCTCCGGGGTGACTCCACCGGCAGGATCCTCAAGCCGCTACGCGCCCTCCAGCGTCGCGCAGCCGAGGACCAGAGCTCCTCGCTCAGCATCTACTACATTAACTGCCGCGATATGGCCGGCTACCCGAGCGCCGACCAGATCGCGCGCGCGGCGTACACCGCTGATATCAACCAGTCCGTCTACGCGGGCCAGACCGCGATGCAGAAGGGCGCCTTCTGCGTGGGACTTCCGGAGGACTTCACCCACGGCTACGAGCCACTCAACGAGCCCCTCGAGCTGCCCACACCACCGGTCATCATCAACTCCCTCGGTGACACGCGCACCGAGTACGTTTTCGGCCGCAACATGTCGACCTTCATGGCCGGCTCGTCACTCATTACCTACGACGGCACCCAGCACGTGACGTATCTGCAGACGCCTTCAGCGTGCGTCAACAAGGCGGTCACGCGCTACCTGCTTCAGCGCACCCAGCCCGGACAGTTGCTCTGTCCTTACGCCCCACTGCCGGAGTAATCCAGGCCGTCCAGCGTCGCGCGTACGAGCGGTCCGAGGGTGGGCAGGTGGTAGCCACCTTCCTGGAGGGCGACTGTCGGCAACTCCAACGCCCCGAGCAGTTCACCCGCCCGGCGATAGCCGTCAGCCGTCACCTGTAGCGGGCTTTCCGGATCATCGATTGCCGCATCGACGCCGAGTGAGATGACCAGCGCATCAGCGTCGGCCACCGCATCGGCGAGGCGACTGACGGCCGCGAGCCACTCAACGTCACCGGCGCCCGGCGCGAGTGGGACGTTCAGATTCGCACCGGCTCCATCTCCCACGCCGATCTCGTCGGCGAATCCGGCGTAGTGCGGGAACCATCCGGCACCAGGATCGACATGGACCGACGCATACATCACGTCGGCACGGCCATAGAAGATGTCCTGCGTACCGTTGCCGTGATGGGCATCGATGTCGACGACGGCGACACGATCATGCCCGGCCCGACGTAGCGCCTGCGCCGCCACCGCGGCGTTGTTTAGATAGCAGGAGCCGCCGTACGCCGACCGCGTCGCGTGATGTCCCGGTGGTCGGGTGAGACCGTAGACGAC
>JALQUH010000068.1 GCA_023263845.1 Candidatus Nanopelagicales bacterium
GACCAACTGTTCTCTACTCCCGGTGACAGCGGTCCGCGGAGTAGAAAAGCTCGAGGAGCCCATCGCGGACCCGGAAACAGCGCACAACAATCCACGGCAATCAGAAGTGAAGTTTGTGACAACGCGCATTGGGCCGGCCCCCCTCAGGGAGCCGGCCCAATGCGGCGGGTTTTTCTACTCCGGGGCATCCGAAGAATCTACTCAACCCTCCTTGTGGAGGTGCCGGGAATCGAACCCGGGTCCGGTCAGAGCCAATCCGGCCTTCTACGTGCGTAGCCGCGCTATCGCTTATCGGCCTCCGCGCTTCGTACGGCACTGCGCGGTAACAGCCTATTCACTGTTAATTTTCCTTACGCCCCCGTGACCGGGGCGCTCGGTAAGTCTCCTAGTTGACGCCAGACACCGGGTCGGAGACTCCCCGGGCTGACGGAGTGGCTACTCGCCTCAGGCGGCGAGTGCGAACTCGGACTGCGTCTTTTTGGCAGTTATTTGGTTACCGGCATCGTTAACGAGATAAGCCGACATCCTCGGCACGCTTCTCCTAGATCAATCATCTGATCGTCGAAACCTGTCACCCCCGCTGTTCAGTTGTCTCTCTATAGTACGCCGTTCCCCGACACCTGATGACCGGCGTACTTAGGGGAATTGTCTGCGAAAACCGCAGCAAAACCCCCGGAGTACGAAGATCCTGGCCGGGTGCGCCTCTTCGTCGGGATCGTCCCCTCACCCGAGGCCACTTCCCACGCCGCCGGGGCGGTGAACCGGATCGCCTCCACCGCCCCGGACATGCGTTGGATACCTCCCGAACGCTGGCACCTCACACTCGTATTCCTCGGCGAAGTGGATCCTGAGACTGTGCCCCGACTGGCTTCGGCCCTCGACGCGGCCGGGTCGTCGTACGAGGAAGTCGAAGGCCTCCAACTGGCCGGGGCGGGGACCTTCCCCGGGGTCCTGTGGCTCGGGCTGGGGGTCAGCCACCGAGCGGACTCCGAGTCCAACCCGCACCTCCCCTTCGGCGTCAGTAGACGCGACCCTCTCAGTGCCCTGGGGCAGGTCACTCGCGCCGTACGCCGAGCCATGCGGGCCGAGCGAATCCCTATCGAGCGCCGACCCTGGCGACCCCACCTCACCATCGCCCGGTGGAAGCACGGCCGCCCCGCGTCCGCAGCCGACCCGAACGAAGTGAGCCCATCGACACCCGAGAGTCGGGCGGCTCAGGCCGCAGAGACCCTCGCTGAGTACGCCGGACCGGTGTTCGACGTCAGCGAGCTGCACCTGATCCACTCGATGACCGGGCCTTCACCCCGCTATGAGACCCGCCACATCACTCGACTTTTGCCCACGCCGATCCCGTGAGTGGCGAGTTGTTGACGGTTTCCGGGCGAAAAACCGTCCACAACGCGCCACTCAACGGAAGTGCTTGAGGCGCTTGTAGAGGTGGCGGTAGTCGGCGTACGCCTCCTGATAGACCTCACGATCACACTCGGCCGGCTCAAAGACCCTCGCCACCCGCACGCGGCTGGCCGCCTCTCCCAGCGTCGTCTCACCAAGGCATACCCGCGCCCACTGAGCGGCGCCCACCATCTGCGCATCGCGCGGCTGCTCCACCTGCTCAATCGGGCGATCAAGCGCGCCCGCGTACATCGCGCACCACAGATCAGACTGTGCGCCTCCACCGAGGATGCGGATCGGACTGATCCGGTGCTTGCAGAACTTCTCATAGGCATCGAAGAGCCAACGCGAGTTCAACGCCACACCCTCCATTGCCGCGCGGATCATCGTGGCGCGGTCGGTGCGCAGGGACAGTCCGACGAAGGCACCGCGGACGTCCTTGTCCTCGACCGGGCTGCGTTCACCGTTGAGCCAGGGCGCGAAGAGCACCCCTTCACTGCCCGCTGGCGCCGTCGCGGCCTCGGCGGTGAGCGCGTCGTAGTCATCGTCGAAGACCTGCTCATGCAGCCAGCGCAGCGCTGCTCCCCCGATCTCCTGGTTGTTGGCGATGACCGGCATGCGACTGTCGAAGCCGGGCACGGTCGCAATCGAGTGGAGGACGTCGGTGCGCTTGAAGGGCACTCGTGCACTGATCCACGAGGTCGTCGA
>JALQUH010000105.1 GCA_023263845.1 Candidatus Nanopelagicales bacterium
ACCCTGTGCGCCATGCCGCGCATCATCGTGGCACTACTGGAGAACCACCAGCAGGCGGACGGCTCGATCGTCGTACCCCAGGCTCTGCGACCCTTCCTCGGTCGGGACGTCCTCGAGCCCGTATGAGCCGTAGGCTGATCGCAGGGCGCGTCCTCATCGGCGGCGTTCTTCGCGTCGGCGAAACCGAGATGCCGATCGAGCAGGTCGTAGCCCGCAGGAGTCTGCCCGAGGACTCGGCCCCTGCGGATTCCTGATTCCCCTTCGGCAGGACCTACTATCGGCCGGTGTCCGTAAAGACCCTGGCCGGAATGGGCGAGTACCGCCGCCTTTTCGCTTCGCGCATGATCTCCAACGTCGGCAACGGCGTCGGTGTTATCGCGGTGGCCTTTGGCGTGCTCGCCCTTCCCGATGGATCACCGACCGGGCTGAGCATCGTGCTGGCGGCGCAGGCGGTTCCGCTGGTGCTCGTCCTACCGATCGGTGGGGTGATCGCCGACCGTATCGGCCGCCCCCGCATGGTGGCGATCACCGACATGGTCCTTGCCGGAGTCATCGCGGTCATCGGTCTGCTGTTCATCACAGGTACGGCGACCATCGCCCTGTTGGCCGCCCTCAATGTCATCGTCGGCACGCTCAACGGCCTGTGGTACCCGGCATATCCGGGTCTGGCCACTGACGTCGTTCCCGATGAGCACCTGCAGTCGGCCAACGCCTACATGTCCGTGGCGGGCAACGGCGGCTACATCGTGGGCACGGCGATCGGGGGAACGCTCGTCGCGCTGGTCGGATCTGGGTGGGCCATCCTTCTTGACGGGTCTACTTTTCTCATCGCCGGCGTCCTGGTCTTCACGCTGCGCAGGTTCTCCCGCCCGTTCGATTCAGGGGAGTCGCCCGTCCGAGACCTCATCGACGGCTGGAAGGTCTTCATCTCCTACCGCTGGATCGTTGCGGTCGTCGCCGCCTTCAGCGTCATCGTCATGGTGATGCGCGGCGCTGAGGAGGTCCTCGGTCCCGTGCTCGCCAATGAGATGTACGGCGGTCCCACCGGATGGTCGGCCGTGCTCGCCGCGATGGCTGTCGGCCTGCTCTTCGGGGCGCTGGCCGCATCGCGGATGCGGATCGAGAGACCCATCGCCTTCGGGATGATCCTGTGCTTGGCCCTGCCCGCGTGGCTCCTCACCCTGGCGCTGGCCGCACCGCTGCCAGTCGTGATGGGTGGGGCCTTCCTGTGGGGATTCGCCATCGAGGTCTTCCAGGTGCTGTGGTTCACCGCGCTGCAGCGCAATGTGCCATCGGAGTCACTGTCGCGGGTGTCCTCCTACGACGCCTTCGGCTCCTTGATCTTCGGACCGATCGGCCTGGCCGCAGCGGGGCCCCTGCTCACCGTGATGCCCATCGCTGAGGCTTTCGCGCTCGCCGCACTCATCGCGGCGCTGTGTGTGGGCGCCGCCTTGCTGGTGCCGTCGATTTGGCGACTGCGGCGTACCGATGGCCACGAGGCGATGGTCGAGGTGTCCTAGGGGGAGCGACCTTGGAGTCTGCAAACGCTTGCGGTAGGCTCCGGTGTACGACCTCGTTCAGGCTTTCTCAGGAGACTTCATGACCAGCATGCGTGACCAGATGGGCAGCGGCAAGGGCTTCATCGCCGCCCTCGATCAGAGCGGGGGCAGTACCCCCAAAGCCCTCAAGCTCTACGGCATCGAGGAGAGCGCCTACTCCTCCGACGCCGAGATGTTCGACCTCGTCCACCAGATGCGCTCGCGCATCATGACCGACCCCGCTTTCAACGGCGAGAAGGTCATCGCCGCGATCTTGTTCGAGATGACGATGGACCGCGACGTCGAGGGTCAGCCGACCCCGTCGTACC
>JALQUH010000113.1 GCA_023263845.1 Candidatus Nanopelagicales bacterium
GCTCATCTCCATCGGACCAGACGATGAACTCGACAGTCCCGGCTCCTACGTAGCCGATGCGTTCGGCCAGCGCCACTGCGGCCGCGTGCATGCGCCCAGCCATCTCGCGATCCACACCGGGTGAGGGTGACTCCTCGACAATCTTTTGATGCCGCCGCTGAATGGAGCACTCGCGCTCCCCAAGGTGGATGACATTCCCTGCGACATCGCCGAAAACCTGAACTTCAACATGTCGGGATTCGGGGAGATAGCGCTCGAGGAACACCGTGGGATCACCGAACGACGACAACGCTTCGCGTCGAGCGGATTCCAGCGCCTCGGCAAGGCCGTGCTCCCCTCCCACGATGCGCATGCCCTTGCCACCGCCACCGGCCGACGCCTTGACCATGAGCGGGTAGCCCACATCGGCGGCGAGGCGAGCGACGTCGGCCGTACCCGCGTCTTCAGGCAACTCCTCCCCGGGAACGAGCGGCACCCCTACCTCAGCGGCCAGTCGCTTGGCCTGGACCTTCAGCGCCATCGCGCGAATGGACTGCGGCGTCGGGCCAATCCAGATCACGCCAGCGTTCATCACGGCCTCGGCGAACTCAGGGTTCTCGGAGAGGAATCCATAGCCGGGATGCACGGCGTCAGCCCCGGAGACGCGAACCGCGTTCAGAATCTGCTCGACATCGAGATAGGTCTCTGCGCTCGTGGCTCCCTGCAGGGCGACAGCGGTGTCGGCCTCGCTGACGAACGGCATAGCCGTGTCAGGCTCGGAATAGACGGCCACGGTCTCCAGCCCCAACGCACGGGCGGTGCGGAAGATGCGGCGAGCGATCTCGCCGCGGTTGGCCGCCAGGATTCTGCGCATCACCATCACATCCGGAAGACGCCGTACGCGTCGGTGCCGGTGACGGGGGCGGAGTGTGTCGCTGAGAGAGCAAGGGTGAGTGCGGTGCGCGTGTCGCGCGGGTCGATGATGCCGTCATCCCACAGTCGACCGGTGGCAAACAGCGCGGTCGATTGACTCTCCACCTGCTGCTCGAAGGCATCGCGCAGTGGTGCAAATGCCGCTTCGTCAAAGGCGTCGCCGGCCTTCTGCCGCGCGACGATCGTGAGGACGCCGGCCAGTTGCTTGGCGCCCATCACCGCGATGCGATGGTTCGGCCAACTGAAGACGAAGCGGGGATCGTAGGCGCGACCGGACATGCCGTAGTTGCCCGCGCCGTAGGACGCGCCCATCATCAACGTCAGATGCGGCACGGCCGAGTTCGATACTGCGTTGATGAGTTTGGCGCCGTCCTTGATGATGCCGCCCTGTTCGTACTGGGTCCCCACCATGAACCCGGTGATGTTTTGCGCGAACAGGATCGGAACGTTCATGCGATTGCACAGCTGGATGAACTGCGCACCCTTGTGGCTCTCCTCACTAAACAGGATGCCGTTGTTGGCGAGCACTCCGACGGCGTACCCACCAAGGTGGCCCCAGCCAGTTACGAGAGTAGTGCCGTACAGCGGCTTGAATTCCTCAAATTCGCTGCCGTCAAGGATGCGGGCGAGGACGTCGCGCGCCTCAAACGGCGTGCGCACATCAGCGCTCGGCACGCCGAGTAGTTCCTCCGGGTCATACAGCGGCGCTACCGGTGCGCGGTCAGGACCGGGGCCAGCCGTCCGCCAGCGCAGGTGCTCGACTATTTGCCGGCCGAGATGCAGGGCGTCAGGCTCGTCTGCCGCGAGATAGTCAGCGAGTCCGGAGGTACGCGCATGCATCTCCGCGCCACCGAGTTCCTCCTCATCGGCGTCTTCGTCGATCGCCATCTTGACCAGCGGTGGGCCGCCGAGATAAACGCGTGCCGCATCCTTCTGCAGGACGACGTAGTCACTCATGCCCGGGACATAGGCACCACCAGCGGTGCTGGAGCCGAAGACGAGCGTGATCGTCGGGATCCCCGCGGCCGAGAGCTGGGTGAGGTTCTTGAAGCTGGCACCGCCGGGGACAAAGATCTCGGCCTGCTTGGGCAGGTCAGCTCCACCGGACTCGGTGAGGTTGACCAACGGCAGGCGGTTGACGCGGGCAATCTCCATGGCGCGCAGTCCCTTGGCGACCGACGTAGGACCTTGCGAGCCGCCCTTCACCGTCGGGTCGTTGGCGACGACCATCACCTGCGTGCCATGCACCCGGCCGATCCCCGTGACCAGACCTGCGCCGAGCGGGTCGTCCGAGCCCCATCCCGCCAACGGACTGAGTTCGAGGAACGGCGAGCCGGGATCGAGCAGGAGGTTGATGCGTTCGCGAGGCATGAGCTTGCCGCGCCCACGGTGACGTGCAACCGAGCGGGCGTTCTTCTCCGGGTCCGAACTGCCCCCACCCGCCACCACCTGCGCCAGCAGTCCATCGATCTCGGAAAGAGCTGCCCGCATGGCTTCGGCGTTCGCGGCAGCAACGGCCGGATCGAGGCGGGAGCGCAGGACTGGCGCCATGAACTTGACGCTAGTGTCAACTTGACGCCTCCGTCAAGTCTATCACCCGAAGTTCTTACACGAGGAAGATGCGCCTATGAGCCATGACCAACTCAGCCAGTGGACCGCCGCGGCCCGCCATGCCCTCGCCGCCGATCTCGGCGTCGATATCCCGGACGTCGACGCCCAGACTCTTCTCGATGTCGCCCGAGACGCGGCCCACGCGGTCGATCGTCCGGCCGCGCCCATCACGACCTACCTCCTGGGGTACGCCGCGGCCTCGAGCGCCACCCCGGACGCTCTCGCCACCGGCGCCACCACCCTGCAGCGCCTCAGCGCCGAGTGGGACCTCGGCCTGCACCGGGAGTAGCCGCGGGCCAGCGCGTGCAGATTCGAAGGCCCCCGTCGGCCACCTGTTCGGCCCACGCGTCGCCTCCGGCCCCCATCGCCGACTCGCGCACCAGCGCAAGGCCCAGACCACTACCGCCCGGGACCGCGCTGTCCGCCCGCACGAATCGCTCGAACACGCGCCCACGATCCTCGGCGCTCAACCCGGGGCCGTCATCCTCGACGTCGAGTCGCACGTCGTCGCCCTGTCGCCACGCGCGCACGGTGATCGTCGAGGTCCCGTAACTCATCGCGTTGCCGATGAGCTCATCGATGACCCGATCAACCGCGCCGCGGGCCGCGAAGGTGCGCAGATCGCCTTCGGCGACCACGCGATGCAGAACGAGTCCGCGCGCCTCCACGGCCGGCGTGGCCGTGGCCGAACGATCGTCAACGATCGTGCGAATGTCGGTCTCCTCGCCCGATTGGCCCGCATCACTGCGGGCGAGCGCCAGGATCTGATCAATACGGCGATTCAGTCGGTCGACCTCACCTATCGCGGCCGCCGCATCGCGCTGCACCGAAGAGTCCGTCGACACTTCCTCGATGGCCTCGAGCCGCAGTCGAATCCCGGTGAGCGGTGTACGCAGGTGGTGCGATGCGTCTGCGGCCACGCGCTGCTGACGTAGCAGGATCCCGGACAACCGCGCGGCGGTCTGGTTCAAGGTGCGCGCGACAACCCGTACCTCGGCGGGACCCTCGGTGTCGTCAGCTCGAGCCTGGAGGTCTTCGGGCAGGACGGCCGCGACGTCGGCGACGTGACGTAGCGGCGCCGAAATGGAGTTTGCGACGATCCAGGCGATGAGAGCCGCCGCGATGACGACCGCCACGACGAAACCCGCGAGCGCGAGGCGCGTGCGTCTGATCAACGCGTCAACCGCGGACTCGGGTAGCGATAGGCGCACAGCCGCGACGATCTGCTGTTCCTGGATCACCGGCGCGGCGACGTACCGAAGTTCAACCCCCAATGTCGATGAATTGCGGACGTCCGAGGCCAGCAGACCGTCCAACGCATCCGCGATTTCGGGCCGATCGAATGAGCGTTCGAGGTCACTTTGATCAGAGTCCGCCAGAAGTACCCGATCCACCGACACGACAACGACACGTGCGCCGGTGCGTGCAGCGACCTCGGTGGCGGTGTCCTGCCACTCCGATGGGGGTTGCGAGGCCAGGATCGAGGCCGCGGTCATCGCATCCACCTCGAGTTCGGCAACGAACGCCGACCGCTGGTCGTTGTCGACAATGACGGCGATGGGCAAGGCCAAGGCCAGCGCGACCAGGGCGACAAGCCCGGTCATCGCCAGGACAAGGCGTCTGGTCACGCCGGAGTGCCCGCCTCATCAATGAGGCGATATCCCACGCCCCGCACGGTCTCGACAAGATCAGCGTCGCCGAGTTTGCGGCGCAGAGACGACACATGGACGTCCAAGGTCTTGCCCGACCCATGCCAGACCGGATCCCATACGCGCGACAGCAACTCCTGGCGTGGCACGACGCGGCCGGGCTCCTCGGCGAGGACGGCGAGTAGATCGAACTCCTTCGCAGTGAGATCCACCGCCTGCCCATCGCATGTTGCCCGGCGGCGGGATCGATCCACGACGACGCGGCCGGAGACAAGACTGGGCTCCACCCGTCGCCGCCGACTGACGGCACGGATGCGCGCACTCAACTCGCGGACAGAGAACGGTTTGACGACGTAGTCGTCCGCTCCCAGTTCTAGGCCGACGACACGATCAGTTTCATCGCCGCGCGCCGTGACGATGATGGTGGGGATGTCGGTGACGGCGCGAACCGAACGCAGGACATTCAGTCCGTCGTCGTCCGGAAGCCCGAGATCGAGCAGAATGACGTCAGCCTCACGCGCCGCGTCGAGGACTTGTACGGCGAGGCCGACGTGTACGACGTCCAGCCCGTGCCGGCGCAACCCGTCGACAAGTGGCTCGGCCACCGCCGGGTCGTCCTCCACAACCAGAACTCTCACGCGTCGTCACCCCTTCGCGGGTCCATGGTGCCAAAAGCCGAACGTCAGTCGTCGTCACCGTCATGGTCGTCGTCGTGTTCACCATCGCCGTCGTCATCGCTGGACGACTCGCTACTGCTGGACGACTCGCTACCGCTGGATGACTCACTGCTGCTAGACGAGGCCGGTTTGGCAGACGTCGGGCTCACCGCATCATCCGTGGGCTCCGGTGACTTCGAGGGCTTCGTGGGGCTCGGAGTGGGTGTTGGGCTCGGCGTCGAACTCGGAGTGGGTGTCGGGGTCGTCGTCGGAGTCGGCGTGACCGGGGTCGACGAATCAATGTCCACCACGAGATGGGGCGCATGATTCGGATCCGAGGTCTGCACGGCAGCCACGGCGGCTGTGACCGCCGCCCCCAGGGCCACGGCAGTGGCCAGGGAGGCTGCGACGAAGAACGAACCCTTCATCTCTCCAGGGTACGAAGTGGATCTGTGGTGAGGCTCTGCTGAAGGTGAAGTCCAGGTAAGGCGGCTGCCGAAACCTAGTGATTCGCCTCATACAGGGCCCGCTTGGGGCAGGCGCGGACCGCGCGTCGCGCCTTCGCCATCTGATCCTCGGATAGGTCACCGCCGTCCACAATGGGATATCCCCACGGATCGAGGGCGATGAGATCGGGCGCCTGGTGGGCGCACATGCCGAGACCATCGCAGGCAACCGGGTCGACGGCGAGTTTCATGGTGCGAACACCTCCATGGCCGACAGGACCATCCGGATGGCGCCGTCCGGGTGGCGGCACGCACCGCGACCGGCGATCAGATCGGCCAGCGGAGTCACCCTGGCATCCGTACGACCGTCCGCCACAGACTTGACCGCGTCGGCCAAGGCCGGCAGACCGAAGACACACGGCCCACACTGACGCGCGGACTCCTGCGCTAGACGATCGGCGATGACCGCCGCCTCGGCCAATCCCGACCGCCCGGCCGGCAGCACGTGGATGATCCCGGCGCCGAGCGACAGACCGCGATCGCGCAGCACCTGCGCGTCGATGGGTTGGTTGGCCAGGTCGGCCCAAGCCACCCAGGTGCCACCCATGCCACCGAGCAGGACCGCCGTCGGCGGCATCACGCCAGCCGTACCGAGGACCTCCCTGAAGGTCTGGTCGCGCGTGACCTCCAGGACCGTGCGCCGCGTGAACTCCAGCGGCGCGGAAGACTCGGCCACCGTTACCAAGGATGTTGCCACCGGATCGTGGCCGAGTGCCAGCAGACCCAGACGCGCATGTGTTTCCGCGTTATGGACCAGAACGGCGGACCCGTCACCCCACGGACGAGCGCGATCACGGCTGTGGCGCGGAAGGGCCGGACCACCGCGGACGGCACTGATGACGGCCGAGGCTTCACCGCCGACGTAGCCCTCGGGGGCCAGCAGCAGTCGGACCGGCACCGGGATGTCACCGCGGCGTTCGCGTACGGCATCGATGAGACGGGAACGAGTGGCCCGTGCTGACTCATGGACCCACAGCACGATCTCGGCCGCCTTGATGGCCTCGGCCACCGCGATGGCGCCGTCGAGGACAAGGTGCGGGCGCAATTGCAGCAAAGCCGCGTCCTTGGCGCTGGCGAGTTCGCCCTCGGCGCCGTTTACGACGACGGTGCCACCCGGTCCTGCCTCGATCGCCGCAGCGAGCTTCCACGTCGCGGGGATGTGCGCGCCGCCGCGACCGGTGAGTCCACTGCCCTCGACCGCGTCGACAAACATCGCCGGGGACATCACGGGCGCCCCGCGTCGCGCACGGTGGATGAGCAGCCCCTCCGCCTCGGCGCCGAGCGGCACCTCACTGTGAGTGCCGGCGTATGCCAGGGGCGTGTCGAAGATTCGCTGCACTCCGAACAGAACGGTGGTGGGAACCGGGGACTCCAGGTCGTACGTCGTCATGAGAGGACCTCCTCGCGGGGCATGCGTTCCTCGGAAAGTTCGGCGGCTTTGTCCTCCGCCGACGGCGCAATGACACGGCGCACCACCAGGACGAGTACGAGCAGCCCAGTGGCGGCGTACATCCACAACCAGGAACCGGTGTCGGATCCGGCGAGGATGCCGTGCAGCCAGGCGAGCACCCAGCCGGCGGCGGCGAGTCGATGCAGGGGCAGCCAAACCCGGCCCAGGCCGCGACCGGCGAGACCGGCGGTAGCTCCGGAAATGACGCCGGACCATAGGGCCAGCAGTCCGAGGGTTACCGGCAGCGGCCGATATTCGGAGCCGAAGGGCAGCAGTGCACCCGCCCAACCCACCTGCGCCCACGGATCGAGGGCGAGAACGACAACATGAAGCACGGTGAAGACCAAGGCGAAAAGCGCGAGAACGATGTGCAGGCGCAGACGCTGAGCAACACCAAGGAAGCGCGCGGCGACGCGGGGCGGTCGCGCGAGGAGCAGACCCATGACCGTCACGCCGGTCAGCAGGATGTAGGAGACGAACCCCGAGGATCGCGCCAGCACCCACATGCCCATCTCGGCACCGGAGTAGACCGACCACGCGTAGCCCAGAAGTGCTCCGGTGAGGCCGGCGGCTAGACCGACCCCTGCGCCGATGGCTACCCCGCGTCCGAAGGTGGGCGAGTCGACGTCGGTGTTCATGAGCGGGCCTCCCACAGAATTCGGTCACGCATGGGTGCGCTGCAATGCGCTGTGCCGCTCGTGTCGATCCAGTAGGCCGTGAGGCCTTCGCGCTCGACCACGTCGCGGATGCCTTCGACACCGGCAAGGAAGCAGACCTTCGTCCACACTTCCGCCCACGCCGTGTCATCACCGATCACGGTGACGGCGAGCAGCTCGGACGTCGACGGCTGACCCGTGGCTGGATCAATGAGGTGATGTACGTCGCGATCGCCCGAGCGCCAACGACGCAAACGGATGGACGATGTCGCGGCGGCGGAGTCTGAGACGTCGAGGACCGCGATCGGTGCACTGCCACCGCGCGGGTCTTCGACCGCCGCACGCCAGCCGCGCGGCTCACCCGGATCGCGATCCGGGCCATCGCCGTACGTCGCGAGATCTCCGCCCGCCTCGACCAGAGCCGACCGCCCAAATCCGGCGAGAGCCGCAATGCCAAGCCGGACGGCATACCCCTTGCCGATGCCACCGAGGTCGATGGGCTCCCGACCGATGCGCACGCGGGACCGCGCGACATCGATATCCGGGGACCACGGAGCAAGCGCACCGGAGGTTGTCTCCCCCGCGGGCGTCGCCACCGAACCGCCAACGAAGTCCAAGGATCGGTCGTAGCCCAAGCCGGTGAGGGTCTTGAGTACGCGCGGATCGAAGGCACCGCCGGTGAGCTGGTGTGCGTCGAGCGCGGCCATGATCGCCCCCAAGCATTCCGGGGTCACCGTCATCCACTGCGTGCCGTTTGCATTGGCGCGCATGAGGTCACTGGTGTCGTCGAATCGGGTACAACTCCGCTCGACCTGCGCGAACAGCCGCTCGACTTCGGTGATGGCCGCATCGGCACCGGGCGTCGGGTCGATGACGCGCACAGTGACGTTGCTGGCCATCGCGCGAAAGCGATGCTGCAGATCGGTCGCAGGAAGAGTGGTCATGTCAGCCTCCGGAGGATCCGGTCCAGGTGTCGGCGGGGGGTGCGGGCGCCGGGGCGGGTGCAGGTGCGGGTGCGGCCTGACCGCTACCGGAGTTGGACGAGCTACCGCCGGAGTTCGACGAGCTGCTGCCGCCACCGGAGTTGGAGGAGCTGCCGCCAGAGTTCGACGAGCTGCTGCTCGATGAGCCGCCGCTTGATGAGCTACCGCCGGACGCGGTCCACGTCGATGCACCTGAGTCGGTGCCGGCCTTGGCTGCCTGACGTGCGGCCTTGGCCTCCTTGCGCGCCGTGTCGATCTTGCGCTCGAGCTTGGCCAACGTCTTGCGCAGCTCCTTGAGCGTCGGCTCGTCGGCTGCGGTCGCATCCGCCGCGACGATCGCATCGGGGCTTGGCTCGGCCGTGAGCTGGCCCTCATCTGCGCCAACCACCTGCACCGCCGCCACCGGTTCGACCGGCTGTGCCGCTGCGCGCGGGTCATTGTTGGTGGCCCAGAGCACCGACCCAGCGGCGAGAGCCGCCACGATCGGCGAGACCACGACCGCGGCAGACCAACCGGCGCGGGATCGCGTTGCCCTAGTCGTCATCGTGATCACCCTCGTGGTCGTCGTCGTGGTCGTCGTCGTGATCGTCGCCGCCGTCGTAGTGGTCGTCGTC
>JALQUH010000184.1 GCA_023263845.1 Candidatus Nanopelagicales bacterium
TCCGTACTGTCCAGTCCGTGTATGCAGACATGGTCTTTATCGGTGGATCGATCTTCACTGCGGGGATGGCATCCTCCGCTCCTGGCGCGGTGGCGGTGACGGGTGGTCGCGTCACTGCGCTCGGCAGTGACGAGGAACTCCTGGATCTTCGCGGATCGGCGACGACAATCGTCGAACTCCACGGCGGACTTGTCATCCCGGGGTTTCAGGATGCGCACGTGCACCCGGCGATGGGGGGTGTCGATCTGCTGCGCTGCAGTGTCTTCCACTGTGACTCCGCCGAGGAGGATCTTGAGGTCATCAGCGCCTATGCGGCCGCCCACCCTGAATTGGAGTGGATCATCGGTTCAGGCTGGAATATGACGCACTTCCCCGGAGGCACACCGACGCGACACATGCTCGACAGCGTCGTGCCGGACCGTCCGGCCTTCCTGCCGAACAAGGATGGGCATGGCGCCTGGGTCAACACGGCGGCGCTGCGGGCCGCGGGTGTCACCGAGCAGACTCCGGATCCTTCCGATGGTCGTATCGAACGCGAAACGGATGGGTATCCGTCTGGAACGCTGCACGAGGGGGCTGCCGACCTGGTCGGACGCCTCCTGCCGAAGACGTCACGGGAGGAGACTTTGCGGGGTCTGCTTCTCGCGCAGGAGAAGTTGCTCGCACTTGGCATTACCGGCTGGCAGGACGCCGCCGTGGGCGACGTGTTTGAGCAGGGTGACCTTCTCGAGACGTACCTCGCTGTGGCTGCGCGGGGTGCCTTGACCGCGCGGGTGGTCGGCGCGCTGTGGTGGGACCGGGAGCGCAGCAGTGATCAGATTCCCGACCTGGTGCAACGCCGCGGCGACGGTGCGGCAGGTCGGTTCGTGCCCTCCACAGTCAAGATCATGCTCGATGGGGTTGCGGAGAATTACACCGCTGCCATGCTCGAGCCCTATCTCGATGGCTGTGGCTGCCACACCGACAACTCCGGACTCGACTTCGTCGACCCGGATGGTCTGAAGGAGTACGTCACCGAACTCGATCGACTCGGCTTCCAGGTCCACTTCCATGCCCTCGGGGATCGAGCCGTACGACAGGCCCTTGACGCCATCGAGGCGGCTCGCTCGGCCAACGGGCCCGACGGCGGTAGGCATCACTTGGCCCACCTGCAGGTAGTCCACCCCGACGACATCCCAAGGTTCGCCGCACTCGGCGCGACCGCCAACATGCAGCCGCTGTGGGCCTGCAACGAGCCGCAGATGACCGAACTCACCATCCCCTACCTCGGCGACCGTCGGTCAAGGTGGCAGTACCCGTGGGCAGACCTTCTGAATTCGGGGGCGATGATGGCCGCGGGAAGCGACTGGTCCGTGAGTAGTCCGAATCCGCTGGAGGGTATCCACGTCGCGGTCAACCGCCGCGCACCAGGCGATCACGAGGCGGACGTTTTTCTGCCGGAGCAGCGCATCAGCCTCGCGGACGCCGTGGGCGCCTATACGGCGGGATCCGCCCGAGTTAATGGGCGGGACAACGACACCGGCGCCCTGAGGGCCGGCTACCTCGCCGATCTCGCCGTCATTGATCGCGATGTCTTCGCTCGACCGGATGAAGAGATCGCTGACGCCCGTGTGACGGCGACGTACGTTGAAGGTGAGTGTGTCTACCGCTCGTCCTAAGCGTGCAGCGATAAGCATGGGATGCCGTACGCTCAGGCGGTGACGTCACTGAGCGGCGAGCCGCAGACAGCCTTTTCCGATCTCGGCCTCCGCGATTCCCTGCTCCGGGCGTTGACGGCCCAGGGCTACGAGGAGCCAACCCCGATCCAGGCCGCGGCCATCCCCGTGTTGAAGACCGGCTCCGACGTCGTCGGCCAAGCGGCCACCGGCACGGGCAAGACCGCGGCATTCGCCCTGCCCATCCTCGATGGCCTCAATCACTCCGGCGATGATCGAAAACCGAAAGCGCTCGTGCTTGTGCCAACCCGTGAGCTGGCGCTCCAGGTCTCGCAGGCCTTCCACGCGTACGGCCGGGATCTCGGCGCGCGACTGGTGGCCGTTTATGGCGGTGCGCCCGCACGCCACCAGATTGACGCCCTAAAGCGCGGAGTTGACGTGGTCGTCGCCACACCTGGTCGCGCGCTCGATCTCATTGATCGCAAGGCCCTCAAGCTCGATGCTGTGCGCACCGTGGTGCTCGACGAGGCCGACGAGATGCTCGAGATGGGGTTCATCGAAGACATCGAGTCGATCCTGGCCCTGACGCCAGCGGACCGGCAGACCGTGCTCTTCTCCGCCACCATGCCCAAGCGCATCGCCGCACTCGCCGATCGTCACCTGCGCGACCCGCAGCGCATCTCCATCGCATCGAAGGAGTCCGTCGCCGACGAGGTACCTCGCGTCCGGCAGACGTCGTACGTCGTTACCCGCAACACCAAGCCGGCAGCGCTCGGTCGGGTGCTCGATGCGGAGGATCCCAAGGCGGCCATCGTCTTCTGCCGTACGCGAGGTGGGGTCGATGAACTCACGGATCAGTTGAAGGCTCAGGGCTATCAGGCTGAGGCACTACACGGTGGTCTCACACAGGAGCAGCGTGACCGCGTCATGGGCCGCCTGCGCTCAGGCGCGACCGAGATCCTCGTCGCCACTGATGTCGCCGCCCGTGGACTCGACGTCGATCGCCTCACGCACGTGGTGAACTACGACCTGCCGGTGTCCCCGGAGGCATATATCCATCGCATTGGCCGCGTGGGCCGAGCCGGCCGTGAAGGCGTGGCCATCAGTCTCGTCGAGCCACGCGAACGCCGACTCCTTGCGGCGATTGAGAAGCTCCTCAGGGGGCGCATTCCCACGGCGCCCATCCCCACGGCGGCTGATGTGCGCAGCATGCGGCTACAGCGCACCAGCGATGCCATTGGCAGTCTGCTTGTCGATGACCTTGCACGCGAACGGTTGGAGTCCTATCGAGACGCTGTGGAGGGCCTTCTCGACGAGAACGACGTGCTCGATGTCGTCCTTGCCGCGTTCGCCTTCGCGCATGAGGCCACCCAGGGTGTCGCCGGTGATGATGGCGATATCGACTTCAATCCGCCGCAGGAGCCGAAGGCAAAGACGGGCAAGAAGGGCCGGGACAAAGACCGCTTCGACGGGCCGGACAAGAACGGCAAGAACAAGAAGAAGAATCGCCTTGATGTGCCGACCGAGCGTCTATTCGTCTCGGTGGGGCGACGATCCGGCGTCACCCCTGCTGACATCGTGGGTGCACTCACTGGTGAAACCGACCTCAGGGGCCGCGACATCGGGGTGATCACGGTGCACGACTCCTATTCGCTCGTCGAGGTACCGGACAAGCTCGCCCGCAAGGCCATCAAGGACCTCAACCGATGCACGATCAAGGGCAACCGAGTCAAGGTTCGGCTGGACCGCGGTCGCTAGCGACTACTCAGACGAACTTTGCGAGCAAGCGATCGTCCAGCGACCGTTTGCTCGCAAAGTTCGTGCTTGAGGGCGATCTATCAGCGCGTGAAGTACTCCATGTAGTCGCTGTAGGGGACCTGCCCGGCGGTGGGGCTGTCCTTGGGCGTCGCGCGGATAGCCTTGGCGACCTCTGCCGGAACCGGTTCCCAGTAGGCGGGCATTTTCGCTGCCTCATCCGGATTCAAGGCATAAATGAGCAGGAAGTTGACGATCCAGATTGACGGGGCCATCGCCATCCCGACATGGGTGCGTTTCGTGCCTTTGCGGTTGGGGGCGAGCACCCACGGATCCTGACTGGTCTGCGACTTTGAGCCGTATGGAACCTCGGGGGTGTAGGCCGAGCGGTAAAGCGCCGCGAGGGTGTCCTTGGCGCCGTTCTTCCTCATCCAGTCACCCATGTAGCCACACGGGATGCCCTCCGGGGGAACTGCGTTGGGGAAGTCACACACGGCTTGGGGAGCGAGGACCCAGTTGATCTGGCGCACGGGCGAGGTCGGGTTCGCCGGACTCTCCAGCATCCCGTCCTTGTTGACGATCAACCCGTAGCTTCCGATCAGCACCTCGGTGCGCTTGCCGTCAATCATGCGGTAGATCGGATTGGCGGTGGTGTTCGTCAAGTAGCTCACGCTTAGTCGACTGAGTTTCGCAGCTTCGACGGCTTCGGCCTTGGTGGAGATACCGCGGTAGCCACGCGCGTTGATGAAGTCGCGGTACTGCTTCTTGCTGAAGACTTTCGTCGTATCGAACCCGAGGTCCTTGGCAATTTGGTCCGCGCGTTCGCGGCCCAGCGGTTGATTGACCTGCCGGGCGTTGGTGGCCTGTGTTGGTGCGTACGGCAGGTAGCGAGCGGGGCCCGAGTACGGCTTGGCGAAGCCGGAGTCACCGATCGGGGCGGCTACGGCGGCGGACTGCGCGAGGCCGATTGGTGCGAGCAGGAGAGCGGAGGCCGCCGTGGCAACCAAGAGTTTCGTTCTGCGCCGTGTGGGGCGAGGTTGTCGTACGGGAGCGGACATGATCATGGCGGGATGCCTCCAGACGGTGGTGCAGGTGGGGGGACCGTGCTCATGCTGCCTCAGGGCAGCAAGCCTTCCTGTGTGATGAGGTCGCTGACCGACGATCGTCGTGCGGGCACTCGGTGATTCGATCACCGCTGCCTACGGACACGAGTGTGGACTCTGCGGCGGCGGTGGGCTCCGCCTCGGATGTCGCACTCGCTGACATTGCCGTGGTTCCGAGCGCGACGGAGGCTGTCACGGCTGCGGCCGTGGCGACGATCAAGGCGGAGCGTGCGGAGTTGCCTTGGCGAATACCCATGGTGGATCTCCTGGTCGAGACGATTCGGCCAGGCGCGCACCGAACGAACGACTCCATACCACCGCGTAGCAGCGGCACGCTCTACCGTGCTGACCGCAGACGATGCACTTCGCCTTCTGGGGAACTCCCGTGAGGAGATGCCGTCACTGCATGGACCTCAGCGCGTGAAGTACGACATGTAGTCGCTGTACGGGGCCTGCCCATTGCCCTCCGGATCTGCGAGGGCGTCGACCACGGGTTGCGGAATGGCCGTCCACGAGGATGGATAGAACCGCGCCGTCTCAGGCTCGAGGATGTAGTTCAAGATGTAGTTGAGGATCCACATGGCGGGAGCGACGGGCACACCCACGGTGAAGTCGGTGCCGTCACTTCTTGTGCCGTAGATCAGCTGGCTGTCCCCACCTTCCTTCTGGGACTTGTCAGCGAAATATGCTTCGCCAAGCCATGCCGACTCGTAGAGCATCTTCAATGTGTCCTTGGCGCCATTCGCGCGCATCCAGGCATTCATGTAGCCGCACGGGATCCCCGCCGGAGGCACATTGTCAGGGTTGTCGCAGAAAGCCTCAGGCGTGAGAACCCAGTTGATCAGCCGGACCGGTGAGCACAGGGCGAAATCCGAAGAATTCGGATCGGGGCAGTTGGCCGGAACTCTCAGCATTCCCTCCTTGTCCACGATCAACCCGTAACCCGCGAGCTTCACCTTTACGCGCTCACCATTGATCATGCGGGTGTAGGTATTTCCCTTGGTGTTCGTGAGGTAGGTCGTGGCGAGGCGAGTAAGTTCCGCGGCCTTGCGGGCCTCGGCCTTGGTGTAGCCCTCCGGAATCGTTCCCTTCCCGGATAGGAAGTCCTTGCGCTGCTTCTTGGTAAACGTCTTGGCCTTGTCAATGCCGAATATCTTCGCCAAGCGATCGGCCTTCTTCTGCGTGGGTAGCGGGGCATTTACCTGTGCTGGCTTGGTGGCCTCGCGCGGTGCGTACTTGACGTACCTCGGAAGGCCGGCATTGGTCTTGCTGAAGCCGCTATCAAAGGGAGCGGGGGCCGCAGATGCGGTCGGAGCCATGGCAATCGGGGCGACAAGCAGCGTGGTGGCCACGGTAGCCGCCAGCAGCGAGGTGATTCGTCGCGCTGAGTGGCCGCGTAGGAATGGCGTAACGGGCGTGTTCATGGCGGAACCCCTCCAAACGTCTGTGGCTAGCGTGACCCCGCGGGAGGGGTGGGTCTAGCCGGCGGGACGGACTCGGTCGCCCGCGCCGCTGCCATCCAATGCCCACGCAGTCATCGTGTCTACCGTGCTAGCCGCAGACTTCAGAATTTGGGGGCGAGCCTTCGTCGGCTCTGAGGGAGATCCCGTTGGGCCGAGGTTCCGCATCGCCTGATCCAGAGTCGACAGACAGCGGCGAACCGTGCGATTCACTCACGATATGGCTCAGGACGTGCCATCGGGCTCTTGCAGGCTAACGCTCCGGGAAAAATTCATGCATTCTCTTCGTTGTGCCTTCTCCGCGATCGCTAGCCGCACCCGCAGAACGTCATGGGGTGGTTCAGCACGACGAACTGGGGCTAGGCGCGGGTGCACTTGATCAGGACCGTGAAAGCGAGTACGTGGCCAATGGCCGTGCGGCCCAATGATGACAGTGCGCGGGCTCCCTAGTTCCGAGCAATCCCCGTCACCCCCGCGACGTTAAGCACTGGAACGACCGCGTTCCCATCGCGAAGGCTGATCACCCCGCTTGTGTCGAGTGACCCCACCGCTGCGGCTGAGAGACCCTGCTCGCGAAAGGCCGATACACACGCATCTGTCCTGTGAGGCTGGCACGTGAGGAGGAAGCCGAAGCACGGAAAGCAGTTGAACCACTTCTCGAGCGGTACTCCCTGGGGAGCCGGCACTCGGCGGACATCCACGACGACGCCGAAGCCACCTAGTTCGAGCAGCATGGCCAGCGACCCCACCAGCCCGGCCATGCTGATGTCCTTGGCAGCCTCCGCCAGAGTCTCACGCGCGATGCGAGCAAGCAGGCGCACATCGTCGGCCAGGCGTGCCCCACGCTCATCGAAGGACCGGAAGAAGGGAAAGTCCTCGCGCATGGTGCCCTCGACGCACGCGGCAACCACGAGGTCCTGCCCGGCGCGCGCGCGAGTGACCGAAAGCACGGCGTCGGCGTGACCCAACGCGAAGGCGGATAGTGACGCAGGACCCTCCGACGGCGTGTAGTGGCCGCCTACGATCGGCACCCGATATAGATCGGCCGCCCATTTCATCCCCTCGAGAATCTGCTGTGCTTGTTCCGCGGGAGCGACCACGGTGTCAACGATCGCCATCGGCTCACCGCCCATGGCGGCGACGTCGTTGACATTCGCGAGCACCGCTGCGACCCCCGCTCCGTAGGGGTCCTCGGCCACGAAGGGCGGATAGATTGCCTCGCCGCAGGCGATGGCGGTGGACCCGCCCAAGGGCAGTGCTGCACCGTCGTCGCCGGGCCCGCGCAGCCAGTCACCCGGTGGCAGAACGTCGGAGATCAGGCCGATGCTTCTCTTGCTGGTGATGGACGGATTCGCCGCCACCGCGGCGGCGATCCTCTCAAGGCCCTCCGCGCCGCCAGTCATGCAAGCCCCGATCTGCCGAGAAAGGTGTCCGAAAGTGAATGGTCTCCTATCATAGTGATGTGAGTCCCGATTTCCTCCGGCTTGGGCAACTGCCCTCGAAGCCGCGCCAGATCGGTCTCACCCATGCCCTCGACAAGGGCATCAGCGTCGAAGCCATGGTGGGCATTCTCACGTCCTATCGGGAGTTCATCGACATCTGGAAGTTCGGTTGGGGCACCTCCTATGTCGAGCCTCGCCTCGCAGAGAAGATGTCACTGCTGAAGGCGCATGGCGTGCAGGCTTGTGTCGGTGGCACCCTGCTGGAGATCGCATGGTCGCAGGGACGGGTGGAGGAGTGCCTTGACTGGGCGCAATCCGCTGGCTTCGAAGCGGTTGAAGTCTCGCGCGGCGTGGTGCCGATGTCGCTGGATGACAAGCAGTCGATCATCCGTCGCGCGGCACCTGAATTTACGGTCTTCGCGGAGACGGGCTATAAGACCGAGGAGCGACTGCTACTCCCCGACGAGTGGCGGCGTGAATTCCTCGAGGATATGGCCAGCGGTGCACGCTACGTTGTCGCGGAAGGCCGTGAGAGCGGCACGATCGGGGTGTACGACGCTGCTGGGCGGACCCAGGTCGATGTCGTCGATGCGGCCGTGGAGGCGGCGGGTATCGAGCGAGTCATCTTCGAGGCTCCGCGTAAGGACCAGCAGGTGTGGTTCATTGAGCGGCACGGCCACACTGTGAACCTCGGCAACATCGGGGTCTTCGACGTTCTCGCCTTGCTCACCCTGAGGATGGGCTTGCGTGCCGACACCGCTCATCTCTCAACGGGCGAGATCACCCAGGTACGGGTATGACAATGCTGGGGCGCGCAACGCGCAACGCTGTCCCGAGTGCCTATCGCGGCGTCGCGATTGCTCACCTCGATGCCCCTCTCACCGAGCAGTCCCTCGTGGGATATTTCCTCGGGCGAGAGTCCTATCGGCGCACGCGCTTCATCGTGGCGCGCGGACCTGGCGATGAGACCGCCCTGCTGCATGTGAGTCGGGATGATCACGACTCCCTCTTCGCGCCGATCACCGCCGTTGAGGTACTCGCTCTGCCTCCCGAGTCGGCCTACGTCGTCGCCCCGGACGCCGACACCGCCGTCCCGTCGAGCCTCGCCGCCGTCGCCGTTCACCGGGCACCCGGCGCCAAGGCGGTCGTCGTCGAGGGTAGGTATCGACATGTCAACTTCATCCTCAATCCCGATCCCATCCGAATCACTGTGCTTGAGGTCGTTCCGCCTCGCCCAGCGAAACTCGCAGACCAGGTACAGCGGCTCCTGGACGTCGCGGAAGACCTTGTTCCGATGGTCGTCGACGTGCAGGCAACGGATCTTGGCGAACTCGCAACCGAGATGACCTCGCCGACGTACCTCATGCCATGCCGTGGATCGGATGCCACCGTGGTGGGCGCGCAGGTGCGCTACCTCGACGAGCGACCCCCGCGTGAGGACTGGGTCCTCCTCGGATGCGATCGCTCACGAGAGATACACGAGTGGTTCTATGGCGATGTCCCGCCCGGGGCCGATGTGTGCCCACGGAAGGTCGCGGTCGCCGACGGCTCCGCCGCGCTCGCCAAGTGCTGCCTCCTCGAGTCCAGCATCGAGGTTGATGAGGACAAGATTGTGGTGCCCTGGGGAGCCTCCATGGCACAGGTGCGGGAAGCACTGACGCTCATCGCGAGGGCACGGGAACCCGAGTGGTCAGCCGTCTAACGGAGTCTGCGACGTACCGGCACGGCTGGACGACGCCGGAAGCCGACGCCATCCTCTCTGAGCCCGCCCGGATCGCCGCTTGGGTGCAGATCCTGTCCGTACTCGCACGCGAGCAGGCGGCCATGGGCTTCATCCCCGAGGAGTCAGCCCGGGATATCGCGCGCATCGACCCCGACGACCTTGACATCGAGGCCGTGGCGGCAGGCACCCGTGAAACGTCGCATTCCACACTGGGCTTCATCCATGTCTTGCAGCAGGCGTTGCCGGAAGAGTCACGCGAGCACGTGTATTTCGGGATCACGGTGCAGGACCTCACCGACACATGGTTTGCCCTCGTCATGCGCGACATCGCTTCGCTCGTGCTGGCAGACCTGCGTGAGTGCCAAGACGCCTGCGTCGACCTGGCACGGCGCTATCGCGTCACCGTGATGCCCGGGCGCACGCACGGGCAGGCTGGAGCACCGATCACTTTCGGTTTCAAGGCGGCCACGTGGGCAGATGAGATCAGCCGCCAGCGCGAACGGGTAGTGCAGGGTCTGCGTCGCTGGTCGGCGGGTCAACTGGCCGGAGCAACGGGGACGATGGGCTTCTTCGACGGCCGTGGTGGTGAGCTTCGCGCGCGAGTGTGCGATGGGCTTGGGCTTGCGGACCCGGGCATGTCGTGGACGTCGAGCCGGGACCGGATTAGTGAGTTCGGCACGACCATGGCGTCGGTCTGCGCCACTCTCGCCCGTATCGGCAATGAGGTCTACGAGCTCCAGCGGACTGAGATCGGTGAACTTCGCGAGGCACGCTTGCCCGGCACGGTCGGCAGCATCACGATGCCACACAAGCGCAATCCGGAGCGCAGTGAGCACCTCGACACGCTCGCGCGCGTGGCACGCGCGGCCGCGAGTGTCCTCCTCGAAGCGCAGGTGGGTTCGCATGAGCGGGACGGCCGTGCGTGGAAGTCGGAATGGTTCGCGCTTCCCGAGATCGCGCTTGTCTCCGCGACGGCGGCGCGCCAGGCCGCCGCTCTCCTCAGCGGCCTTGAGATCGACACGCAGGCGATGGAGAGGCATGTCCTTGCGGATGACACATGGGCGTCGCAGCAGATCCTCGTCGGCCTGTCTGCCCACCTCGGAAAGCACCGTGCTCAGGCGCTCCTCCAGGATGTTCTCGAGCGTGGGCTTGGCGGTGAACCTCTCATCGACGAAGTGGCCTCAGCCGCGGGTGTGCATCGCGAGATCGTTCGCGAGTGGCTCGTGGCACCCGATGTGCGTGAGGCCGTGGCCATGGTGGACGACGTGACGAGACGGCTCGGCGGCTCGACATGATCAAGGACATCGCCCGCTGCTCGCTCGGGCACTTCCCTACGCCCCTGCACACGTTGCCGGACCATGACGCACTCTGGGTGAAGCGTGATGACCTTGCGGGCTTCGTCTGGGCGGGTAACAAGACCAGGTCATTGGAGTTTCTCATGGCCGAGGCCCTGGGGAAGGGAGCGTCCTGCGTCGTCGGTGGTGGCGTGTCGACGTCCAACTTCATCGCTGCTCTCGCTGTGGCTGCATCTCGTCTGGGACTGCGCTGCCACCTCCTCGTGCCCGCGCCCGTAGAGGCGACCACGAGTATTCGCCTCGCCCGCCTTGTCGGCGCCGTCGTGGAAGAAGTGCCCTTTTCGCGCGATGAGCTCGACGAGGCCATCGGGCGACGCGCAGCCGAACTCGACGCGCAGGGCCATGTCGCCTACCCGATCGCCCGCGGTGGAGCGACCGCTACGGGCGCCCTGGGATTCACCGCAGCAGCTGCTGAACTCAAGGAGCAACTTCTGGCTCAGGGCTGGTCGATAACCGACCCCTGCACGGTCGTCATCCCGGTCGGCTCTGGAGCGAGCATCGCCGGACTCCTCGCTGGGACGTCGCTGACTGAGACGCCCTTCAGGGTCGTCGGCATCAGCGTGAGTCGCCCACCCGCCGACGTCGAGTGGGGGATCACCCGATTGGCTGGCGAGGTGCTCGCCCGTCTCGGCGCCAACCCTTCTCGGCTGGCTTCGTGCGATGTGGAGGTGATCGATCGCCGGCGTGCCCCGGGCCCGGAGGATGCTCGCCAAGCGGCCGCGTCCCTCGCACGTCAGGGTTTGCTCGTCGACGACCACTACGGGCTGCCCACGTGGCTTGCGGCTCAGGGCATCGTGAAGGAGCAGCACCCCGTCGTCGTCTGGCAGACGGGGGGCCTGGCGGGCGTTCCGCAACTGCTGGCGGAGGTAGGGCAATGAGCGACAGCAGTAGCGATTTGCGCGGAGCGGCAGAGCTCGAGGCCGCGGGCTACGCATGGGAAATCGGGGATGCGCCGGTCCTGCACCGCTGGCTGACGCTCGCCGACCTTGCCCATGCCCTCGAACTTCGACGCCTTGGCGCACTGCCACCGTCGTCGCGGCTCATCGAAGGGCTGCTGCTCCTGTGGGACACCAACGCTGACGCGATGGGCTACGCCCCCGAGTTTGGCGAGGTCTACACCTCGCGTGAGCACTGGCTGCGTGGCCGAATCGGGGATGATGCGGGCCATCTCCATCTCGGTCGCACCCGACGCGAGGCTGTGCGCACCGCGTTCCGCATGTGTTGTCGCGTGGCTATCGCTGACCTCATCGACAGCCTGACGCACGCCGTGGCGGTCATCTGTGACAGATCGATCTCCTGGTCTGATGTGCTTGTTCCTGACTACACCTACTTGCAGCCGGCGCAGCCCACGAGCTTCGGTCACTACCTCCTGGGGTTCGCGGAGCCACTGGTGAGGGATGCGCGGCGTCTTCTCGCAGATGTGCGCGACGTCGATGCGAGTCCGGCCGGGTCAGGAGCCGCCAACGGCTCCACCCTCGCCCTCGACCGGGATCGGGTGGCGCGCCAGCTTGGGTTCGCGCGTCCCATCCGGCACCTGCGCGATGCCATGTGGCAGACGGATCCCTTCCTGCACGCGACGTGTGATGCAACATCGGTCGTCCTCACCCTGGACCGCTTGGCCGAGGACCTCGAGATCTACTCGAGCCGTGAGTTCGGCTTCGTCTCGTTGGGTGACGGGCTCGTGCGTCCGAGTGTCCTCATGCCCCAAAAACGCAACCCCTACGCGCTCTCGGTGGTGCGCGGAACTGCTGCTTTGCTCATTGGCCGATCCGGCACGCAGATGGCTCTGGCGAAGTCCCCTTCCGCGCGCAGCGACGCCCTCATCTACGCCTACGGGGAGGTGCCGAGAGCACTGGAGTGGGCCGCTCGGAGCACGCGTCTCATGGCGGCTATCGTCGACACGCTTGCCCTGAACTCCGACCGGATGCGGGAGGCGCTCGCGGGCAGTCATGTCGAGGCGGCGGACGTCGCGCACGCGCTGTGCGCCGCCACCGAAATCGACTACGGCAGCGCCCACGCCGTGGTCGCGCACGCGCTACGCAGTGGAACCCTGAGCGCATCCTCGCTGCAGCAGGCGGCAGCGGAGCTCCTCGGCCGAGAGGTCACCGTCGACGCTGCTGACATCGAAGCCCTGTCCGATCCGCAGACGCTCCTGCGCCGTCGCCAGCTGCCGGGTGGTCCTGGTGACGTCGTCGACATGGCTGCGGAGTACGAGACTGAGCTGCGCGACATCAGGGCGCTCGTGGAAGATGCACGGGCCCGCTGGGGTGCGGCGGAAGAGCGAACGATCGACGAAGCGCGCCGAGCGGCGGGCACCAGAGGAGGACGGACATGAGCACGCGCGCGCTTCCCGATACGGGGACCGTCATCAATCTCGGACTCCCGCTCTTCGCCGAGTCTTTGGAGGAGCAGGGCGCCCGAGTGCTCCAGGTCGACTGGAGCATCCCCGCTGAAGGCGATGCCGACGACATCGCGGTGCTCAAAGAACTCTCGGGCACGCGGTCGGTCGCGATCGATGAGGCAAACGCCGAGGTGCTGCGCAGACTCGACACCGGCACTCCCATGCTCACCGGCGTCGTGCCGGCCCACGACGTCGTTTCTGCCATGTCGGAGGGGAGACTTCTGCTGCATGCCGGTCCGCCGATTGCCTACGCGCAGGTCTGCGACCCGCTGCGCCGGTCGATGCGCGCGGCGACGGTCGCCGAAGGCTGGGCTCCGAACGTGGCCGAAGCCGAA
Source organism: Candidatus Nanopelagicales bacterium (assembly GCA_023263845.1). Taxonomy (GTDB): domain Bacteria; phylum Actinomycetota; class Actinomycetes; order S36-B12; family S36-B12; genus Mxb001. The sequence continues at coordinate 13,230 of JALQUH010000184.1, forward strand.
CAGTTGCTTGTCGAAGGCGCGATCCGCATCGACTCCGCCAACGACCACGGTGTTGTGGTGCCGATGGCCACGGCCCTCGGCCCTTCGATGCCGCTTTGGGTGGCCGACAATGCCGCGGGTGGCACGGTGGGCTACTCGCCGGTGAGCCAGGGACCGGGGGATGTCGCGTGGTTCGGTCGCGACAGCCAGGGTGCGATTGAACGGCTGGTGTTCCTTCGCGACGTGGCACAGCCGCGATTTGCGGCGATCCTGGCTGACATCGGTCCTGTCGACATCATGGCGCTCGCCACTCAGGGCGTGCAGATGGGCGACGACGTCCATATGCGCACTCAGGCGAGCACCAACTTGCTCATCCGCGACATGCTCCCGGGTCTCGCCGCCCTAGCCGGAGACGCCGGCACCGTCGAACTCGGCGTCTACCTCTCCTCGAATCACCTCTTCTTCCTGACAATCGCGATGGCGGCGGCCAAGTCACTCACCGCCTCGGCCGAGACCGTGACGGGATCCACGATCGTCACGACGATGGCGCGCAACGGCACGACATACGGCGCAAAGGTCGCGGGGTCGGCACAGTGGTTCACCGCGGATGCGCCCCCGGTGGCCGAGGCTCTGTACTACGCGGGCTTCTCGGAGGACGACGCCGCCCCGGACATAGGTGACAGTGCCGTGTTGGAACTCGTGGGTCTCGGCGGAGCCGCAGCGGCTGGCTCCCCGGCTGTGGCCGCCTTCCTTGGTGGCTCCATGGCCGACGCGGCGCGCGCGACGGACGAGATGCGCCAAATTTGCGCGGGGAGCAGCAGTCGCTTCAAGTTGCCGATTCAGGAGTATCGCGGGACCCCCTTGGGGGTCGACGTACGCAAGGTCGTGCGGACTCGACTACGTCCCAAAGTGACCACGGGAATCCTGCATGCATCGTCCGGCCACGGCCAGATCGGTGCGGGTGTGGCGACCGCACCACTGGGGGTCTTCCGCGACGTGGCGGCGCGCTTGGCCAGCGGCACGTGATTCCGACCATCGGTAGCCGGGCGCGGCTCGCCGTGACCGCGGGTCAGTTCGGACGCGTCGTGGCTGTCTTCCCCCGTGCCATCTACGTGCGCTTCGCCGGCGCCGTAGGGGTCGTGGCCATTACCTCCATTGACGCGCCGTCCGGTCCGTTGCATATGCGCGTCACCGAGCTGCCGAAGGCCTGCGTCGGAGACACGGTGGTGTGGCACGGGGACTCTCTTCTGGTGGGCGTGCATCGCCTTGGCATACCTGCCCAAGAGTGGGCGCCCACGCCTGTCGACCAGCTGATCGAACGGCGTGCGACGGCGGTCCGCGTTCTTCGCGACGTGCTCGGAACGACGCGGATGTTGGATCTGGACGGGCGTCCCTGGAATGTACGGGGCGACCTGCGCCGTCACGGTCTCCGTATGGCCATTGCCCATCTCGCCGGACGTGGAGCGGGTCTCACTCCCGCGGGTGACGATTGCGCCGGCGGAATCCTGTTCGTTACGGCGCTTCTTCGTGAGGCGGGCCTGTCGACCTGGTCTTCATCAGCGCTCGTCGAACTCGCATCCGGTCACGCTTCGCATGAGATCGCGGTGGCCTTCCTCGTGGAGGCGGCGCGAGGGGAATGCATCGAGCCCCTGCATGAGCTTCTCGGCTCTTCCGCGCTCGGTGATCGGCGCGAAGCAGCCCACACGATGTGCATCCTCGACAGAATCGGTCACACCTCGGGGCGCGACATGGCCTTCGGGATGCTGGTCGGGCTCGAGCTGGCCGACGTCATCGCCGGTGACTGGCGCGTGGATCGTGACCATGTGAACAGTGCAAGCCATAGCCCGACGTACACGGCGACGATGAGGTAGCCCATCCACTCGAAGTGGTCCGCGAGTCCGGCGATGGGGGAGAGCAACTCAAGGCCAAACTCCGCCCGCAGCAATTCCGAAAGATAGACCGCACCGACGACAAGGGCGATCGCGGCCGTCAGCCCGGTGACCGCGATGTTGAAGTGGAGTCGCACTCGCGCGGTGGTGGTTTCGGAGGTGTAGAGGTGCGTCATCATCAGCGAGTCCAGGGTGTCGAACAGCGCCATGCCGGCGGCGAAAAGAAGGGGCAGCGTCAGCAGGGCCCACCACGGAGCTCCCTGACTGCCCGCTGTCGCCGACAGGCCGAGGAGTGCGACCTCCGATGCCGTCTCCATCCCCAGGCCGAAGATGAAACCCACGGGCACCATCTGCCAGCCCGAGTGGATGCGTCCCCTCAGCCGGCCACCCATCGCCTTGCTCAGCACCCCCGTGGCCGCCAGGGGAATGTCTTCGGCTGGGTTGTCCGCTCGTGCCCGCAGCAGTCGGCCCACCAAGCGCGCGTTGAGGATGCCGATTGTGAGCAGGAAGGCGGCGGCGACGGTCATGGCGATGCGTCCGCCCAACTCCGCGAACGATGTGTCGCCGACGCGAGCCGCCGCCAACCCGACGACGATGAAGAGGAGGAAGACGACGAGTGAGTGACCGGTTGCAAAGCCGAGGCCGAGTGAGACTGGGGCTTTGCCTCGGTTGACGAGTAGCCGGGTCGTGTCGTCGATGGCCGCGAGGTGATCGGCGTCGAAGGCGTGCCGCATGCCCAGCACGAAGCACAGAACTCCCGCACTGGCGAAGGTCGCGCTCGGTGTGCTCGTGACGAGGTAGGCCGCGAAAGCTCCCCAGGCGACGAGGTTGAGTGCCACGACCGCGCCGAGGACGCGAATCACCTGGCGACGTTGCAGCATGGTGTGAGACTAAAACGCTGTCGTCATCTTGTATGGTGAATGACCATTTACTGTTGGGAATGCACCGCAGGAGGCAGGCCATGGCCGACCGTGTGATCACCGCGCAGTGGCAGGGCGACTTCCGTGTCGACGTCGAGGCGGGTCGCTTCCCCCTTCGCGTAGACGAGCCGGAGCGCGTAGGCGGATCGGACACCGGCCCGCAGCCGACTGACCTGCTTCTCGCCGCTGTTGCCTCCTGCATGGTGCTGTCGGTTGCCTACAGTGCACGTAAGCGCAACCTTGAGTTGCACCACATCGATGTGACCGTGGGTGGGCACTACGAAGGCGTGCGATTCCGGTCGATCGAGGTGGCGGTATCGACAGATGCTCCAGACGACGTCGTCGACGTCCTCATGGCTTCGGCGCAACGGGTCTGCTACGTGACGAACACTCTGCGGGACTCGCCCGAGATCACAGTGACCCACCACTCGGTGTAGCCGATTCGGCGCCCACCAGGTCAGGTGCCCCGGAGCACGACCCACATGAGTTCGGCCTTGCCGTCTCCGTGATTCTCCCAGGAATGGGGGATATCACCGGACCAGTGGAGGGAGTCGCCCTCGGTGAGTAGGAACTCCTGGCCGCCCACGGTGAATCGTGCCGCGCCGCTGAGGACATAGACCAGCTCCTCGCCGGGATGCCTGAGGTGCTTCTCCCCGCTGTGCGCCCCGGGCTTCATCGAGGCGACTGCTGCCGCCGCCTGGAACTGGCGGTAAGAACCGCTTACTCCGTCGAGGCGCAGGCCTTTGTGCGGGGTGTACACCTGCCGGCGCTCGGCAACGGGAGTGTGGTGGACGGGCTCGGGATGCAGTTCCTGCTCCTGCACGAAGTAACTCACTGGGACCCCCAGTGCGTTTGCGAGTTTGAGGAGTGTGGTGATCGTTGGCACCATGCCGTTTCGCTCGATCTTGTGAATCGCCGCGGCGGAGACGTCGCTCTTGGTGGCGAGCTGCTGCAGCGACAGCTTCTGGGCCTTGCGCAAGCCCGCCACCTTCGGTCCGATGTCGCTGACGATCTCCTCGAGGTCGGTCGAGGGCGCGATCGGGTCGGGTTCGCTGGTGGTGAGCGCAGCGGGGGGCCGCGACTTGCTCTTAGGCATGGACACTCCCTCGGCCGGCGCCTGCGGTCACATTAGGCTAATCGGTTGACAGGGAGCAGGGTCTTCAGGATAGTGAACGAGCAATAGCCGATGGTGTACGCCGCTCCCCGTGGCGACACCCGATGCCGGAGGCGAAATGGCACAGCGGATCGTCGTGATTGGTGGCGGAGGCGGCGGCTTGGGGGCTGCCGGTGGAGCCAAGGCAGTCGACCCGGGGGCGTCGGTGACGGTGTTCACCGAGTTCGAGGACGTCGCCTACAGCCCCTGCGGGATCCCCTTCGTGCATGGCAAGGAGATCCCGAGTTTCGAAGCGCTCTTCCTCGCCGACAAGCAGGCGTATGTCGATGCGGGCATCGATATCCACTACAACACCACGGTGTCGTCGATCGACGTGAATGCAAGGACCGTGGAGGTCGTGGGCAAGGGCACCGTCCCTTACGACTCCCTGGTGATCGCAACGGGCTTCTCGTATGCGGATCCCGGGGTCCCGGGTGCTGACCTCGATGGCCTGTACTACGTGAAGAACATCCGTTCCGCGATGGAGTGGGATAAGCGCCTCGACAGCGTGAAGAAGGCCGTGGTTCTGGAAGCCGGACCGCTGGGCATCGAGATGGCGACTGCGCTCGCCCATCGCGGCATCGAAACTCACATCGTGGACCCCAACCCGTGGGTGTTGGGTGAACTGTGCGACCCCGATATCGCGGAATTGGTGCAGGAGTCCTGGACCGAGATGGGTGTCCAGATGCACTGGAACACCAAACTCAACGCCTTCCTGGGCGACGACGCGGGATCAGTCCGCGGCGTCGACACGAGCGCCGGCGTGATCGACTGCGATCTCGTCGTTGTCGCCACGCATAAGGAGCCCAACAGCGCTCTGGCTGTCGCCGCCGGTATCAAGACCGGCTCGACCGGCGGCCTCATCGTGGATAGCAGCATGCATACGTCGGCACCTGGGGTGTGGGCGTGCGGGGACGTCTGCGAACTGCCACATCAGTTAGGCGGACTCCCGCTTCAGGGCCTCACCGGGAGCCACGCTTACGCCCAGGGCAAGGTCGCCGGCGCCAATGCGGCGGGAGGCAGCCGCGAGTACCAGCCCGTCTACGTGCCGTGGGGCATGGTCGCCGGCAAGTGGATGATCGGTGGAGTTGCGCTCGGCGAGACTGCCGCGACGGCCCTCGGCATGCCCTACGTCGTCGGTGCCGCCGATGGAATCTCTCGGGCCCGTTACTACCCGGGGGTCAAGAAGGTGCGCGTGAAGCTCCTAGCAGAGCCGGGCAGCCTGCGTCTCATCGGCGCCCAAATGGCTGGTGGTGAGGGCATCAAGGAGCGCGCAGACTTCCTCGGTGTCGCTGTCAAGAAGGGTCTCACCCTGCGAGACCTAGCCACGATGGAAAACGTCTACTCACCGCCGATCGGTGCCCTCAATGAGCCCATCGCCGTAGCGGCGCAAAATGCCCTCGCCGCATTAGCGAAGGGCAAGTGATGGCGCGCTTCACCACATGGCTGCGCGTCAACTCACAGCACTATCTGCTGCAGGATGCCCACGTGCGCATGGCACGTAAATACGGCTATCCGACGCCTCCGGTGCGCGGATCCGTCTTCTGGAGCAAGATCTTCGTCCCCGTGTATCGACTGATGCCCTGGGGGCTAAGGCGGCCCATCATGACTGCCATCCCCGGGAGTCACCGCAAACGTTGGCCCGTCCAGATGCAGCCGGAGGGTCCGGCCATCTAAGTAGCGCAGTTCACGAATGGAGGCACCATGCCGAAGACCGTCAACAGGACCCTGCCGGCCGATGGCGAGGTCATGTTCAATGTCGAGGAGAAAATCTTCCCCGACATTCAGGCGAAGCCCGGCCAGAAGGCGTTCATCTTCATCCACACCGTGCCCTACGAGGGTTCGGTTCTCCTGGTCAACCTGCTGACGTCGACACGTCTGGTCCGCAAGGGCTTTGATGTGAACATCGTCCTGTACGGCCCTGGTGTCCTCGCAGCCGCTGGCACGCGCGGTTACCCGGGCGTCGGTCAGGCGGCCTTCCCGGGCCACCTGGCGATCAACGAGCAGATCAAGACCCTCCTCAAGGAAGGGGCGACGATCTACGCATGCCGCTTCGCCATGGGTGCCCTATACGGCTTCGGCGAGGATGACCTGATCGTGGGCGTTAAGCCCTTCAACCCGCTCGATGTGCTCGACGCTGCGCTCACCGCGTGGAGCGAGGGCGCCTTCCAGATGAACACCTGGACTGTCTAGTCGACGAGTTCCTGGCTGACGGGAGCGAGAGCTCTCTCGCTCCCGTCAGTTCACGTCGAAGAGGCGGCATGTGAATTTCGATGTGAAGATCTAGATGTGAGGAGGTTGCCGTGACCACTGTTCAACCAGCGAGTGGCATTGCCGACATGGGTGGTGACGATGGCTGGGGCACCGCACCCCGCCCGGATCCGCAGGAGCCCCCCTTCAAGGAGGACTGGGAGAAGCGCGCCTTCGCAATGGCGCTGCTGTCCATGCGACTGTCGGGTACCAACCTCGATGCCTTCCGGCACGCTATGAATCGCCTCGATCGCGCCCACTACATCGACGACGGCTACTACGGGCGCTGGCTCTATGGAGCCGAGAACCTCCTCATGGACAGCAGCATCATTGCTCCTGGCACCGTCGAGGCTCGCGCCGTGAACATGTCTGGTGGCCAGGCCGAGGAGCCCGCAGCACCTGAGCCGCACAAGCCCGACTATGCGCCGACCGCGGCGGGCTCCATTCGCCAGATTGATGCGCCGCAGAAGTTCCGTGTCGGCCAGCGAGTCCGGGCCAAGACACTCAAGGCCCCGGGGCACACACGCTTGCAGAAATACACCCAGGGGCACGTCGGCACCGTGGCCATCGTCGAACCGGCACAGGTCCTGCCCGATACGCACGCCCACTTCATCGCCGAGAACGCCCAATGGGTCTACACCGTGGCCTTCGACTCCCATGAGCTCTTCGGCCCGGACGCTGAGAAGTTCACCCTCAACACCGACATGTACGAGGACTACCTGGAGGACGCGTCGTGAGCAGTGACCTTACGGTGAATGACCACATACCCATTGCGCTCCGCGCGGAGGCTCTGGAGCAGATCCTTGTGGAGCGGGGTCTTGTGGACCCGGCCGTGATGGACGGCTTCATCAAGGCCTACGAGCAGGATGTCGGCCCCCTCAATGGCGCCAAGGTGGTCGCCAAGGCATGGACCGATCCCGACTACAAGTCCCGTCTTCTGGATGACGGCACCGCTGCCGTCGGTGAACTAGGCTTCAAGGGACCTCAAGGCGAGCACATCGTCGTGGTGGAGAACACCGACGACGTGCACAACGTCGTCGTCTGCACACTGTGTTCCTGCTACCCGTGGCCGCTGCTGGGCTTACCGCCGAGTTGGTACAAGGACCCGGCGTACCGATCCAGGGTCGTCAAGGAGCCGCGCACCGTCCTGTCCGAGATGGGACTTGACGTGCCTGACGGCACGGAGATCAAAGTGTGGGACTCCAGCAGCGAAGTGCGTTTCTTCGTGCTGCCTCGTCGCCCCTCCGGCACCGAGGGCATGTCCGAGGAAGACCTGATCCCACTTGTCACCCGCGACGCCATGGTCGGCGTGGCCGAGGTGACGGCGTCGTGACGGTCGAACTCGATCTCGACGGAATAGCTGCTCCGCCTCGGTCCAATGGCGAACTCGTCTTCGCTGAGCCGTGGCAGAGCCGCGCCTTTGGCATGGCCATGAGCCTGACGGAGGCGGGGGCCTTCACGTGGGATGAGTTCCGCGAACGCCTCATCCACCAGATCTCGTCGTGGGAGTCCAGCGCTGCGCCGGGCGAGTGCTATAGCTACTACGACTGCTGGGTGGCCGCACTCGAGCAGGTCGTCGTCGACAAGGGCATCGTGGCGACGGGCGCTCTCTCCGATCGCGCTGCGGAACTCGTGAGCCGCCCCGCGGGCTACGACCACGGTCACGAGCATGGCCACGATCACGATCACGACCACGATCACGACCACTAGTCGGTCTGCTGGAGCACGTCCTCGTAGATGACCTCGTGCCGGCGAGCGGATTCGGCCCACGTGAAGTGCGGCAGGACCTGCTCCCCTCCGCTGATGAGGGCGGCGCGCAGCGCGCTGTCGGTGGTGGCGCGGTATAGGGCGTCGGCGATCGCCTGCGGATTGCCCACCTCGGGCAACAGCGCGCTGGTCCCGTCGGAGAGGAACTCTGCGAAGACCGGAATGCTGCTGGCCACCACGGGCACCTGCGCGGCCAGCCCTTCGAGGGCGACGAGCCCGAACCCTTCCTTCGTGGAGGGCATCGCGAGTACGTCGGCCGAGCGGAACCACTGACCGAGGACCTCGTCGCTCACCGTGCCGACGTCGACCACATCACGTCCGAGTTCGAGGCCAAGGTCGGGCAGTCGGGCAAGGGCGGCCTCCCGGTAGGCGCGGTAGTCCTGGAAGGAGTGCCCGCCCAGCACGGCGAGCACGGGATCGATTCCGCGTTCGCGCACGAAGGGCAATGCCTCGAAGAGGTCGCGGGTGCCCTTGCGGGGCTCGATTCCGCCCACGGTCAGGTAGAGGGGGCGGTCCGTGGCGCCGACGCTTGCCCGCAGGCTCGCCCGCACCTCGGGGGGGATCGGGCGCAGGCGCTGAGTGTCGACGCCGTTGGGCACGACGCGGGAGTCGCGACCGAAGTCCTCTCGCATGATGCCCTGCCACAGATGACTCACGACGAGGATGTGGTCGGGTTCGAGCACCGCCTGCCGCTGGCACTCGATGAGCGCCTGGGTGGTGAAATCGTCAATGTGGTGAACGGTGCGTACCACGGGCGGGCCGCCGAGCGCATCCCGCACGCGCGTGGCCGCGCGTGCCGAGATGCAGTCCTGGGCGTGGAGGAGCGCGAAGTCGCCGGCGACGCCGGCCAGCCCCTCGGCGAGGGAGTCCACGGAGCGAAAGACCTTCTCGTCCAGGGTGTCGGCCGAATCCACGGCGGGATAGAGCGTGAAGGGTACGGCGAGGGGTCGGTAAAAGGCCCCGTCAGCGGGCCCGAGGCCGAAGACGTGTACGTCGTGCCCGCGATCGGCGAGGCTCTCGGCGAGCGCCAGCGTGTGCACGACTCCGCCGCGGGGCTTCGTGGAGTACGTGAGGAGCGCGATCCGATGCGTCACAGGGGGAGCCTGAAGATACCGGGGTCGCGACCAGCGATGGCGGCGGCGAGGAGAGCAGCCCGAGCGTTCGTCTCGGTGACCATGCACCCGGCCTCCACGAGTGTGTCGACCTGTCGCTGGTATCCCTGCGGGTCTCGGGTGGTGCCCAGGACGTAGGTGACCACCTGGGTTCCCGACCCCTGAAGCCGAGTAAGGGTCGGGGCGAGCACACCTGCGGGATCAGGGTGCGCGCCGTAACCGAGCACCACGTCGAGCAGGACGACAGCGACATTGGGATCGCCGACCAGTCGCTCGAGCATGTCCAGGCGCAGTGATGGATCGATCATCGGGTGGGGGCGTCCCTGCGTGTACTCCTCCTCGCCCAGGTCGAGCAGGACGGACGCACCGGTGGGAGCGGGGAGGCCGAGCGATGCGTCGAGCGGGATATTGGAGTAGACGGGTCGAGGGAAGGTGCGACCGAGGAGCACCAGTGCCTCGTAGCAGAGTGTGCCGCCGGAGTAGAGGCCCTGGATGGTCGTTCGCTGCGTTGCAAGGCGGTCGATCACCTCGTCAACACCCGGTCCCTGGATCGCGAAAAGGTCGGGCACGTCGCGTCCGAGGAGTTTGAGGGTGGCCACGACACCACCCTCGAGAGTGTCGCTCACCACCGCTCCCGAGCGCGGACCCGTCTCGGCGATGCCCATGAAGGCGGCCGCCATGGACGTTGGATGCTCCCGATCCAAGATCGCGGCGGCCACCTGAGGTGCCGGGGGCTTGGAGACCATGAGGATGACATCGGTCTGCGGGTCGTTCTCGAGTGCACGGACGGAGAGTGTCGCCATCCGTCCATTGATGTCGGAGTTGAGATCGCGGCCGCCGAGCCCGATGACGTGCGAGACCCCCACACCCCACCGGTCGAGGAGCGACATTGCTTCCTGCGCACCGGTTCCGGCCGCGGCTGCGACGCCCACGGGACCGGGTCCAACGGCGTTGGCGAACCCAAGGCCGACTCCACCGAGGTATGCGGTGCCCGCCCCGGGCCCCATGACGAGACGGTCGCGCGCGGCAGCATGTTCTTTGAGGGCGATCTCGTCCTCGCGTGTCACGTTGTCGCTGAAGAGCAGAACGTCGAGGCCGCGCGCGAGCGCCGCATGCGCCTCAAGTGCGGCGTAGTCGCCGGGGACGGAAATCACGGCGATGGTGGTCTCCGGTTGCTCCTCGAGGGCTTCGTCAATGGAGCGTGGTGCGGGTTTGTCGGAGGAGCCCACCGGTGTGCGGGGCGCGAAGAGGACCTCGCGAGCCTGTGCCATGGCTGCCTCGATGGACGAGTCGGCATCGGCCTCGATAGCGACGAAGAGATCGCTCGGTTTTGCCTGCGCGATGTCGGACGGGTCGAAGCCGCGGCCGGCGAGGGTCTCGACGTTGGCGGCAGTCGCCATCGCAGCTGCCGCCCACATGACGCCGGACACCTGCTCCATCGCGCGCGTGCCGGACATCTGTAGCACGGAGTCGAGATAGGTATCGGGGTAGAGGACAAGATGCCGGGCGGTCATGCGCCGCCTCGCCCGTGGGCCATGAGTTCAGCAGTCGCGACCACGCGCGTGCCGACGGTGGCATCGGGCGCGAGTGCCTCCGCGAGGTGCGCCGCACTCGTGATCACCGCGGTCCCTCCTGAATGCTCGGCGAAGGCGATGGCAGCCTCGACTTTCGGGCCCATACTGCCGGAGGGGAACTGGCCCTCCTCCAGCAGCCCGCGCATGCGCTCGGTACTCACGTCAGTGAGTTCCTGCGCCTTCGGTGTGCCGAAGTCCACCATGACCGAGTCGACGCCAGTGACGAGGATGAGGGCATCGGCATTGAGTTCCGCGGCGAGCACTGCGGCCGAGCGGTCCTTGTCGACGACGGCTTCAATGCCCTGGATCTCCCCCTCCGTGGTGATCGGGATCCCGCCCCCGCCGCACGCGATGACGAGTATCCCCGCGTCGATCATCCTCCGTAGGGCTTCCACCTCGAGGATGCCTAGGGGTCGGGGCGAGGCCACCACGCGTCGCTGGCCGCGGGAGGCGTCGTCGATGACCTGCCAGCCATGGAGGGCGGCCAGGTGAGCACCTTCCTCGAGCGAATAGAAGGGTCCGATGGGCTTGGTGGGAGTAACGAACGCCGGATCGTCGTCCTGCACGATCACGTGGGTGACGACACTGGCGACGGGTGGCGCCTGCCCTCGCGCCTCGTTGACGATGGCCAGCTCGATGAGATGGCCGATGAGGCCCTGCGTCATGGCATCGAGGGCATGCAGGGGTAGGTCAGGTACCTCGTCGGCTGAGCGCATGCTCTGGATGGCGAGGTTGCCCACCTGCGGTCCGTTGCCGTGCGTGACCACGACCCGCCAGCCACTGTCGATGAGGGCCCAGAGGGAGCGGGCCATGTCGCGGCAGTTCTGTGCCATCTCGACGTACGTGCCCGCCTGAGTCTCTAGGGTGATGGCGTTGCCACCCAGGGCAACGACAGCGAGGCCGGGAACAGCGCCCCTACGTGAGGAGGGATGGGTCACGTGCTGCCTCCCGGGTGGGTCCAATCGGGGGACTTCCCCAACAGCGTACGTAATACGACACGACTCGCCTACGATAGTAAACGAGTGACTCGCTCGTCGGCACTTCGGAGGAAGGAATGGAGCATGGATCCAGGTAGGGGCGTTCCCAGCGACCTCCACGCCTGGGCAGAGCGGTGGCGGGCGGCCGAGGATGCCGTCTATCCGCTCGCCGTGACCGATTCCGACGCCTATCAGCAAGCCGTGCAATTGGTCGGTCTGCTCCGCCCGTACTTCGACACCGAGGCTGTCCAGGCATCGGATCTCCCCGATGTCGCAGGACGCGCGGGCGCGGTGCTGCGGTCGCTCGCGGCACGCGAGGGCCTGTCGACCGCGGGTCTTGATGCCGACGCCCTTGTGGGTTGCGCGGCGGCGGCCCGCCTCCGGACACTGCTCGTAAGCATTGATGCTGGGACCGAAGATGCTGCACTTGAGTCGGCGCGGGCGGCCGGCCTGCGGTGGGCGGTCGTGCAGGAGCCAGATCTCAGCCTTGCCGGAATGGGATTGGCTCAGCAATGGGTCGAAGTTCACGTCGAATCGCGCGCCCGTTTGGTTCGTGGCATTGCGATGCAGCCCGCCACGGGGGAGGCGCTTTTCAGCATCGAGGTCCTGGCCCCAGGAGATTCCCGGCCCAGCCTTCGCCTCGAGTTGGACAGCCGCCAGGAGTGGCTGGAGGAGGCGGAGGAGATGCGGAAGGCTTTCGACGAGTTGGGTGCGGGCAAGTGACGAAACCAACCTCCCAGCGCACATTGCGATCTAGACTCAAGCCAGGCAGTGGGCGGTGCTCCCCGGCCGCCATCCCAGGAGGGAGAACTCCCCGTGACAGCGCTGATTGACGACTACCCGGTCCTCGTCGAACCGCCGGAGGCGGATGGCCGTTTCCTTGCCGGAGCGCCTGCCGCCTGGGATCTCAGCACTCTCATCATGGATATTCAGGCGCGCGGCATGCACGTCGAGGTTGAGATGGAGCGTCGTTCAGGCGGTGCCGGCCCCACGGATTCGGGGATGATGTGGATCGAGGGATTCCCCGTCACCGTGCCGACAGGAAACGATGTGGCTGCGACGTCGCCGTACACCCTGCGCGGCGAGGATGAGGGATACGGCGTCTATCGCGGTGAGGTCCGCCTCGCCTCGGCGCGCGCGGAGCGTCGTCCGAGGTTCTACGACCTGAAGACGGCCGATGGCGTCCCGTATGAGGCGATTGCACTTCTGCATCTCGACTCCTTCGCCAGCACCGTTGTGCAGACCTGTACCTATTGGAATACGTCTGACCAGTGCACCTTCTGTGGCATCGGCGTATCCCTCTCGTCAGGCCGCACGATCGTGAAGAAGACGCCGGAGATGCTGGCGGAGGTCTCCGTCGCGGCCGTCGAACTGGATGGTGCGGTTGATGCCACGTTGACCACCGGGAGCTCGAAGGGCGTCGATAGGGGGGCCCGCTACGTCGCGCGATGTGGACAGGCGGTCAAGGAGGCGAGTGGGCTGCCGGTTCAGGTGCAATTCGAGCCTCCGGCCAAACTTGACATCATCAACGAGGTCGGCGACATGGGAGTCGACTCGGTGGGTATTCACATCGAGACGTTCGATCCTGACGTACTGGCGCGCGTCGCCCCTGGCAAGGCCCGTATCGGCATGGACGCATACTTCGCGGCGTGGGAGCGCGCGGTGGACGTCTTCGGCTACGGACAGGTGTCGACGTACGTGATCCTTGGCATGGGCGAGGATCCCGATCTCACGCTTGAGGGAGTGCAGCGCGCCGTTGATATCGGCGTCTACCCCTTCGTGGTGCCACTGAAGCCCGTGGCCGGCTCGCTCATGGAGCACTGGCCCTCACCGCCGCGTGCCTACGTCGAGCCCATCTATCGCCGGGTGCAGGCATACATGGCGCTCAAGGGGATGCATAGTGGCATCGCCAAGGCAGGGTGCGCGCGCTGCCAGGCATGCAGCGGCCTCCAGTCCCTTGAGTCGTCCAGCACCGCGGTACCCCTCACCTTGACCGTGCGCCCTTGAACCGCGTCGACACCTTGCAGACTTCTCAGGTTCGGGTGGCACATAGCCCTGACGAGATTGCGGCCGCGGGGCTAATTCGTCACGAGGTTTTCGTCGTCGAACAGGGACTATTCGTGGGCTCGGACCAAGACGCCCACGATGAAGACCCTCAGACCCTGCATCTCGTCGCGCTCGTCGATCGTGAGGTCATTGGCACGGTGCGGATCTATCCCCTGGACGACGTCGGCACATGGCTCGGTGACCGACTTGCGGTCGCGGAGCCTTATCGAGTGCTCCACCTTGGAGTCGAACTCGTCGGCCTCGCCGTCGAGACCGCGAGGCTCCGCGGCGGCAGCGTGATGCATGCCCACGTCCAGCTACCCAACGTGAAGTTCTTCACCCGACTCGGGTGGCGGTCGTCAGGCCAGGCGGAGGAGTACTGCGGCGCACCTCATCAACCGATGAGCATCGACGTGAGGACGGCAACGTGAGCGAGATGCGGCCTCCTCTTCCACCGTTCGACCAAGAGTCAGCTGCTCAAAAGGTGCGTATGGCGGAGGACGCTTGGAACACGCGCGATCCGGATCGTGTCGTGCTCGTCTACACACCGGATACGCGATGGCGCAATCGTAGTGAGTTCCTCAGTGGCCGTGATGAGGTTCATGCTTTCCTCGTTCGCAAGTGGGACCGGGAACTGGACTATCGGCTGATAAAAGAATTGTGGGCGACAGAGGGCAATCGCATCGCGGTCCGATTCGCCTACGAGTGGCATGACGACTCGGGCAATTGGTTTCGCAGCTACGGCAACGAGAATTGGCAGTTTACGGAACACGGTCTGATGGAGCGACGTCACGCCAGCATCAACGATCTGCCGATCGCAGAGTCGGAGCGGCTCTTCCGCTGGCCCCTGGGCCCGCGGCCGACCGACCACGGATCACTGACGGACCTCGGCCTTTAGGTTGTAGGGGGCACGGACCTTTGTCCGGAGCGTTGGCTTCGGACAAATCCATCAGGACACGATCTGTGCCGCGACAAGTGCGGCGTCCAGCGAATGCGTAAGTGGTAGTTGGGGGATTTGTCGAGCATGGACGGCGTCCCATGTTGCAGATTGTTGCTGCCCGCACCCATGTCTCGGAGGTCCTCATGTCCCGTCACGCGATTGCCCAGACCCTGTCCGCGAGCGGAGCGGCCGTTGTCATGCTCGCCGCGTCGCTGGTGAGCGCAGCCCCGGCGGTGAGCGCGCCGTCCACCGAGATCGCGCCCGCGGCCGGCAGTAGTGGCCCGGTCAAGGCATGGGTGAGCCAGGCCGATGTGGGCACGAGCGGCACCGCGATCCTGGGTCGGAATACCGGCACGCTCGACGGCTACGTCTACGCCCTGACGTCACGTCGGTCCCCCACCTGGGCAATGGTCTTGTCTCGCTCACAGGGGGGGCGCGCCGACTGGGAGGACGTCGCAATGTGGGACGCGGTTCCTGGTCAGGAGCATTCGGGTCAAGCCGCGCTTACGGTCAGGCCAGACGGACGCGTCCATGTGGCGTGGGTGGAAATTGGCCCCGACAAAGAGAGAATCTATTCCGGGACTTGGCGTCCTCAGTCCGGTTCAACCTTTGCAGAGCTTGCGCGCGCATCGATCGGCGCATTATCGAACCTCAACCTCGTCTCCACCGCTGACGGTCGGAGCGTCATGGTCTATACCGAAACGTTCGACGACTGCCAGGATGGGTTTTGCGATACCAGTCGAATTTCGGTTCAGTCCTGGACTGTCGAAAGGGGATGGGGCAATCCAGACACTCTCGCGTCTCGTGGAATTAATCAGGGGATTCGCGGGCTCGTGGGCGATTCCCAAGCGGGGGTTGACGGCTCGGGACGTCTCTTCATCGGTTGGCGGAGTTGGTACGAAGGCACGCCTGACACGGGGCGCGTGACCGCGGCGGTGGAGATAGCGGGCCAATTCACTTCCGCTGCTTTGCCGCCCGTTGTTGATTCGCGCGTGTGGGAACTGGCGACAGACCCGCGCCCCACGGGCGGGGCCGCAGTGGCACTGCACAGCTCAGAGAACGATCAATACGCGATTGAACTGTACACGTGGGCGGATACCGATAATTGGACCAGGTCTGCGACCCGAAACACGGAGGTGTTGTCGGAGTTGACCCTCTCACTTGCTGATGGAGTCGCTGCAGTGGGCTACGTCTGGGGTCTCGCGCCGCAGGTGCTGCAGTTGAGTGCTTTCACCGTTCGCAATGACCAGTTATCGGATCTCGTGACTGACGTAATGCAGATCGGTGGCAGCGCGGTCCCCGGCTTCATGCTGGCCTCGACCTGGGACCGCGACTCGGGGAAGGCGTATCTCGCGGTGGCGGGTCGGAACGAGGCAGACCCCGAAGCCGGGCATGTCCTGACGGTGGTGGGCGAAGATCGGGCTGGTACGCCGTGGAGGGAGCTAAAGGTTGCGGCCAAGACGGAAATCCTTGGGATACTGCCATCCCTGCTCCCGTTGGGATCGGGCGATATCTCGGCCCTGTGGTTGGAGTACTTGGGCGACAGGTATCAGGCGCGGGCGGCACGCTATGCGATTCCCGACCCGCTGCCAGTCGTCGGTGCTCCAACAGCAGTGCAGGCACAAAACAAGGCAGATGTGGACGTCGCCTGGATCGTGCCCGAGCGTAACCCCAACTCCTTGCCGGTGACGAGGTGGTCGGTAGCGGCGGTCCCACCTGCGGACTCTGAGGACCAGACGATCAGACGCTGCTTTGTTGCTGCTCCGGCAAACTCATGCACCGTCCCATCTATATATCCCAATACCGTGTATGGGATCGCGGTGACTGCTGAGGCTGACACGGGAGACGAATTTGTTCCGACCATGGTAGGGGACCCCTCTGCCGCGGCTGCCTATTCATGGACGTCCGTGCCGTTGCCGGCGCCTACGGGGCTGAGGGTGACCGTGCGTGACGTGCCGGGTGAGGTGGACGTGTTTTGGGATCCGGTGGTCCCCGGACCTGGCGAGCCCGAGGTGTCAGGCTACGCAGCATTGACGACGGACCGTGCGTTTGGCTGTCAGGTCGTGGCCCCGGCGACGGCTTGCCGAATCGTGGGGCTGAATCCGGCGTTGGTCTACCGCGTTGAGGTATTCACGTACAACTCCGATGGTCATCCGGGGCCCTTCAGCGAGCCGTCGGCCCCCTTCATCGCCGATCCGGATGCGCCGCCTCTGCAGTCGCTAGTCATCGTTGGAACTCGGTCCACGGTGAAGGGCAAGCCGGGAATCGAGTTCTCTGGGGCGGCGGTTGGCCTGCCTGAAGGCTCGGCTGTGGTGCCGTATCTGAAGTTCCCAGGTCAGGCATCCTATGAGGCAGGCAAAGCGCGGCCGAAGGTTACGGCGGAAGGGGTCTTCGCCTGGGCGCGCAAGTCGGGGAAGAAGGTTTACGTCTACTTCAAGCCTGAGTCAAACCCCAATATCAAGTCCAACATGGTGGTGCTGCCTTCGAATAAGGATTGGAAGGCGAACCGCTAGACGCCTCATCGGTGGAGGCGCTCCGAAGGCGCCGCGTCATGTGTGAGGTAGCTGACTCCTAGGCGCAGAAGCGATCGAGAGTTTCGCTTTTCCCGTCAAGGGCGGTGGCGAGCTGGTCGGCGCTGATCGGTGCCCCGTTGGACTGGGCGGCGGCCACCCAAGGCTCGCCGAACGCAATCTCAGTGATGGCGTTCGTGGCGTCAGCAGCGAGGAGGTTGGCGCAGAACTTCTCCTTCAGCGGATCGAACTGATCGTCACTGTCCGCCACGGCGACCAAAACGACGAAGCCCTTGCCAAAGCACAGGATCTCTCGGGCCAAGAGCCCCTCGTCAAGAAGGCTGTTGTCGGCCGAGTCCATTGCACAGTCGATGCCAGCGTCGGCTAGGCGCGAAATCACGGAGTCAGCGAATCGTCTCCCGCCGGTTGTGCAGTATTCGTCGACAGGGGATGCGGTTCCACCGAGGATCTCCGCAACCTTGACGGCATCCAGGTCGCGCTGTGAGTCAGTAAGGGCGACCGCGACCCAGTTGTCGCCGTGAGCAACGGCGCCCGTGTCACCTTGCCCGACAGCCTTGCGACACATACTGCCCCGCACCCATGAGGTGTCGGCTTCCGTTCGAGCGACGAGAAGGTAGACCGCCGCGGTGGGTCCGATGCAGGAGAATCCCGAGGCAGCAAACTCGCCTGCGGACACATCTTCGGGCGAAGTATCGCCACACTCGACGTCCGCGTCGGCGAGGCGGAGAAGAAGATCGTCACCGCCAGGAGCGGCCGTCGGCGCAAGTGACGACGAGGTCGTCGTGGTCTGATCGGATGAAGATTCCGCTGAGGCTCCCGTGCTTGGGGTGCCGGGGTTGGGTGTTTCCGGAGCTGTTGCGTTGCCACCACAGGCTGAGAGCGCCACTGCCAGGAGGCCAGCACTCATTGCTGTTCGCCGTGTGATTCGCAGACCCATCTCTTTCACGCTAGCAGCCGATCACCCGCTCTTGGCGTTCATGAGCGCCGCGTGTGACCGTCGCCGTGCAACGATGACGTGGCCGGTCAGGGGTTTCCATGCACGCCTTTCCCGTGGTGCGCAGCTGTGCATGTGCGCGGAACCGGGGGGTGGACGGTGGGCCTGGCTCAGCGTTGGGAAGGTTCCACTTCTCCGGGGCGCCACGTCTTGGCGAACCACGGCTCCAGGGGGCCGTACAGGCGCAGAATCCCAAACCAGCCTTTCCCTGGGCGCGTTTGTATCCAGTTGCCATCACCGTCCGCCGGGCGATCCGGCCCGATCGTCAGTAGCACGCCGCCGTCGGACTCCGTCCGCAGATTCTCGCGCATGCTATTGACACTCGGGAACTTCTGTTCCGGGGTTTGCAGCATCGATCGTGTCTGCGGGTCGTAGATGACGAAAGACCAGAAGTTATTGGCGGGGACGTCGCGGGGGATGCGTAGCGTGTAGGTCTCACTGAGCACACCCATTGACAAGATCACCGTCAGTCGTCTGTGCGACGAGAGCGGCATCTCCAGGTCGTCGTTCTATCGACAGTTAGACGGCATTGACGGGGCACTCCACGCGTTGTTCGACACGGTGATTGCCGAGATGGTCGGTGCCGCCGAGCCGTGGCTTAGCGGCCAAGACCTCAAGGTTGAACCTCATCTGCGCGCCGTCATGCGGGCATATCTCCACCATGGGCCGTTCCTCCGCGCCACCGCAGATGCCCAAGTGGGACCGTTGTCGGCGGCCTCAGAACGCTACCGGGCGATGATGGCGATGTGGGATGAGGCGGTGGCCGAACGTCTCGCCATCTCTTACCCGTGGCTTCCCGAACCTCGCCTCTCCTCGCATGCTCTCAATGCCGCAGGCGAACGGATCATGTACTACGACCTCGGCGGTGGTGTCGAGGACGTGGGCGAAGAGCAGTTCGAGAGGGCCGTGGGCATGCTGTATGGGCTTTGGTGTGACG
The DNA here is from genome assembly GCA_023263845.1 of Candidatus Nanopelagicales bacterium. Lineage (GTDB taxonomy): Bacteria > Actinomycetota > Actinomycetes > S36-B12 > S36-B12 > Mxb001. The sequence goes on from JALQUH010000184.1 coordinate 32,299, forward strand.
TGCTCGGAATCCGGCGCGGTTCGGAGGAATGCGTCCGCTGACCGTCAAGCGTTGGAGGTCAGCCTGATCTGCCCTGCGGTCGACCCGCGCCAGGTGGAGTCGCTACTGCGGTGACATCTTGCTGCAGGGCAGGTGAGCGTGGACCATCGTGGTCATCGTCAACTTCTTGGACTTGATCGTGAAGCGGGCCTGCTTGGGCTGGTGCTTCTGCGACTTCACGGTGACCTGATTCTTCTTGATCTCGGACGCTGATGGCGCCTTCATGTCCGCAGGTGCGTGCTCATGGGTGAGCTGTAGTAGGCCGCTGCGCTCGTAGCCGCTGGGGCACCTGAGCGTGACCTTGCGGGTGTCGTAGGGCTTCACTGTGATCCGGTGCCACGCGAGCACATGTGTGTCCGAATCACCGGACCGTGGGATGACCCGCTTGCGCTCGGCCGGGGATGGATTATGGGTGTAGCGCAACGCGGGCGAGCCCTGCTCCGGAGCGGATACCGACCCCGAATAGGTCCCGTAGGGCTGGACGCCAACGGACTGTGCCTCGAGGCAGGCCAGGGCGTACTGGGCGGATTTGGAACTGAACAGGTCCGGGTTGCCAAAGGCCATGATTCCGGTGCCCCAGCCGACGGAACCAGCTACGTTGCCGTCCCAGTTTCCGTAGAACGCATCTATGTCTTCCGCAACATCTGAGTCGATATCGCTGCCTTGCCAGGCGATCCCGACGCCACCCAAAGGGGCCGCGACTGACTCGTTCATTGAGGCGCCGTTATACCAAGCTTGGCCGGAGAACACCCACTGCGGCTCATCGGTATTGGCCCAGGAGGGGTATAAGGACGACACCGGATAGGGGCCATTCAACGTATCCTCACACGTCGGCGTCGCATTGAAGATGGTCCATGGTTTGACAGTGACCCAGCCCGACAATGACTGTACGCAGGCTCCGAATGACTGGTCTGAGAACGTGCTGTTACCGAGGCTCGTGCATGCGCCGAACCCGTTGCTTCCCCAGTTCTCCGAGCCGGCCTGCGCCGACCCGGTCGCCGCACCCATACTGGCCACAGCGAGTGCTACAGATGCTCCCCAAGCGGATAATCTCCCCATGCGCGCCATGGAACCAAAATTTTCGAATTTTTTTCCTTCAGCGCTTCGCGCCAAAAGTTCCCAAATACCAATTTTTGACCCCCTTAACCCCAAATCACTATAACAAGTGCTTTTACCACGCTGACGCGGAGCCCTGAAGAAATGATAGACATCGCAACGCGTAAAACGCAGGACATTAAATCTGCTTACGATTTGATTCGAAAGACGCGCGAGTGAAGGGCTAGTTAACAG
>JALQUH010000267.1 GCA_023263845.1 Candidatus Nanopelagicales bacterium
CCTTGCCCGGGACCTCGTACTTCTCCTGCAGCCAGCCGAAGAGGATCATCGAGGCGTTGACGCCGAAGACCGCGACGAGCGCCCAAGCATCGGTGATGCCGGTGATCTGCAGGATGAGAACGATCATGATTGACGAGGAGATGGAGTACTCGACCCAGCGTGCGATGTTGCGTTGTTCGCTCAGGCCGCCGATGTATCGCCGGAAGCCGATCGTGGCGACGAAGAAGTGGAAGAAGGCGCTGAGCGCGAAGAACAGCGCCACGCCCAGGGCAATGGGGGAGTCGAAGAGGGTGACCGTCTCTGAGGCGGTCGTCCCGGGCGGGCCGAGGATGTAGGTCGACGTCACCGGCAGGCTGAAGTCCGAGGACAGCACGAGGATCAGGACCGCCTGCGTGGCGTGAGCGAACCCCGCAATGATGTTCCAGCGTCTCAGGCTGGACTGCTGCTGCGCGGTGATGTTGATCGGAGCGTCGGTTGCCATGGAACCCCCTTCGGCCTCCACCGTAGAGGGCCCAGGATCCCAGCGCATCTGCTTTGCGACACCTAGGGTGGGTGTGTGGGCGATCGGGTGCGGGTGTGCATCGTGGGAGCCGGCTTCTCCGGAATCGCCGCGGCCATCGAGCTCCGCCGAGCGGGAGTCAATGACCTGGTGATCCTCGAGCGAGCGGACCGCGTCGGTGGAGCCTGGCGCGCCAACACCTATCCAGGGTGCGCCTGTGATGTGCAAAGTCGCCTCTATGAATTGAATGTGGCGCCCTGGCCGCAGTGGAGCCGCAAGTTCGCCGGGCAGCAGGAAATCCGCGGCTACCTGGAGAACGCCGTCCAGATCTTCGGTGTTGAGCCGCATCTTCGCCTCAACACCGAGATGCGCCAGGCTCGATGGGATGAGGGCAGTCTCACCTGGTTGGTCACGACCTCCGCGGGTGGCCTGGAATGCGACGTCCTCATCAGTGCATGTGGCGGCCTCACTGAGCCGTTCACGCCATTGGTCCCCGGTTCAGCGCAATTCGCCGGCGTCCAGATGCACACCGCGCAGTGGGATCACTCCCTCGCCCTCTCCGGGAAGCGCGTTGCGGTGGTGGGAACGGGGGCTTCCGCGATCCAGGTCGTCCCGGCGATTGCCCCGGAGGTCAAGGAACTCGTGGTGCTGCAGCGCACGCCGCCGTGGATCCTGCCGAGGCGCGACCGGGCCGTCCCCACCTGGTACCAATCGCTCCTCGCCGTTGTGCCACCGATTCAGCAGGCCGCGCGAGGGTTGTCGTCGTGGGCCCGTGAGGTGCAACTGCTCTCCTTCACCCGACAGGGAGCATTCCGCCGGATGGGCGAGCGCATGGCTCGTCGCCATCTGCAGGCACAGGTCCCGGCCGGGCCGCTCCGCGAGGCCGTCACCCCTCACTACGAAATGGGCTGCAAGCGGATCCTCCTCAGTGACGACTACTACCCCGCCCTCACCCGCAGCAACGTCACAGTTGCACCGGCCCTAGACCGCATCACACCGACCGGAATCGTCGACGCTGCCGGAGTGGAGCATCCCGTGGACGTCATCGTCTGGGCCACCGGGTTCAAGGTCATGGACCCACCCCTTGCCGATCGCGTCGTGGGGCGTACCGAACTCACGCTGGCCGAGACGTTCGCCCGCAGTCACATGGCCGCCTACCGCGGTACGACCATTGCGGGATTCCCCAACCTGTTCATCCTGCAGGGTCCCAACACGGGCCTCGGGCACTCCTCTGTGGTTCTCATGAGCGAGGCACAGATTGACTACCTCGTTCCTGCGGTTGCGGCGGACGTGGTCGTCGAGGTCCGCGAATCGGCGCAGACGGCGTATGTCGACGAGATCGATCGTCGCCTTGCCACGACGGTGTGGCAGGAGGGCGGCTGTCGGTCCTGGTATCAGGACGGACACGGCCGAAACATCGCCCTGTGGCCGGGAAGCACTCACGGATTCGCGCGCATGATGCGGCGTCCAGACACCGATGCCTATGTCGTACGACGGAAGGAAGACGTCCATGAATCGGCGTGAACCGTTTCGACCCGCCGGCGGTGTCGCCGTGGTCACTGGAGCAGCAAGCGGTATGGGGGAGCAGGTCGCCATCCAGCTCGCCGCGCTCGGCAGCGACCTCGCACTGGTCGACCGCAATGTGGATGGTCTGACGGGCACCGCCGCAGAAGCGGCTCGAGCCGGGGTCCGGGTGACGACCTACGTGATGGATCTATCGGAAAAGGCCGCCGCTGCGGCTCTATCTGAGAGCGTCATCGCCGATCACGGGCGCGCGACCCTCATCGTCAACAACGCGGGTGTGGGTCTAGCCGGGATGTTCGCACAGGTGTCCATGGACGAAGTGGACTGGCTGCTCGACATCAACCTGCGCGCGACGATGGCCGTGACCTCGGCCTTCCTGCCGCACCTGGGTCCGGGCGCGCACATCACCAACGTCTCGTCGCTGTTCGGGCTGATCGGCCCGGTGGGCAATGCGGCGTACTCGGCCAGCAAGTTCGGCGTGCGCGGCTTCAGCATGTCGCTGCGCACAGAGTTGGCCCCGCGCGGTATCGGCGTCACCACCGTCTATCCCGGCGGTATCAAGACGGCGATTGCCCGCCAGGCGCGTCGAGGATCGGGGGTGAGCGAGAAGGAATGGGAGGCAGGACTGCGGGCCTACGACCGGTTCCTCGTGATCGAGCCATCCGACGCTGCCCGCAAGATCGCCGAGGGCACGGTGCGCCGCCGTGCTCGGGTGCTCATCGGCCCAG
>JALQUH010000012.1 GCA_023263845.1 Candidatus Nanopelagicales bacterium
CACGATTCCGCAAAACACCGGATCGGTCTCCGACGCGAGCCCCCGCTTCATCGCCGGTCCCGGCAACGCGACCGTGCCCGCCCCCGCAACCAATGTCACGGCGGCGGCCGGCAATGGCTCCGTCACGGTGACCTGGTTGCCGTCGGCCAACGATGGTGGGGCGGACATCCTGCATCAGATCGTCCGTGCGTCCACCGGGCAACAGTTCGGCGTCGGGCCGTTTGACACGATCTACACCATGCGCGGCTTGACCAACGGCACGCCGTACACCTTCACGGTCACCTCGGTGAACGCGGTAGGCGAGACGACGTCACAGGACTCTAATGTCGCGACGCCGTCGGCCAACCCCGAGCCGCCGCCACCACCGGAGGCTCTCCCCGGAGCGCCGGGCCAGCCGAGCGGTGTCGGTGGTGATGGGATCGTCGAGTTGTCGTGGACCCCGGCGCAGACAGCCGCCGCCGATCAGGTCACCGGCTACCGGGTGCAGTACAAGCGAGAGGACGCGAATGCCTACACCATCGCCTTCGCCAACACGGGCTCGGCTCTGCCACGCGTCACCGTCCCCGGTCTGACCAACGGCAATCGCTACCTCTTCCGGGTGGCCGCGATCAATGCTGACGGTCAAGGGGGCTGGTCGCCGGTCTCGGCCGCGGTGATGCCGAGCGTGGCGGTGCCGGAGGCACCGGGTCGTCCGGTGGGCTCGGCGGGCAACGCGCAGGTGTCGCTGCAGTGGGATGCGCCGGCCTCCGATGGTGGTCGGGCAATCATCGGGTACGCCGTGCAGCGGTCGACCGACGGTCAGGTGTGGACGACGGCCATCGGCAACACGTCCTCCGATGGACGGACGGCGACTGTCACCGGGCTGACGAACGGCACGTCGTATGTCTTCCGGGTCGCGGCGATCAACACGTCGGGCCAGGGCCCGTGGTCGGAAGGTTCGGCAGCGGTCACGCCGACCGCTCCGGCACCGCCGGCCCCGCCCGGTCCGCCGGTTCCACCCCCACCGCCTCCACCTCCGCCGGCCCCCGCCGGTCCGGGCGCAAATCCGCCGGCCGAGCCGCCGGTGACCATCGTTCCGGAGGATCCGCAACCCGGCCGTGTAGCGACGGCGCCCGATGCCCCCGAGGCGACGGCACTGGTGAAGTCCGCGCGGGTCGAGTGGACCGAGTCCACCAACCCCGGCTCGTCGGCCATCACCCACTACTGGGTGCAGGCCTACCCCGGCGGCCAGGGCTGCGAGGCCAGCAGCGATGACACGCTGGCCTGCATCGTGGAAGATCTGACCCCCGGTGTGGAGTACACCTTCACCGTCGAGGCGATCAATGGTGTCGGCTTCTCCCTCCCGAGCGCGCCCTCCAACGTCGTTGTCCCGAAGCATGAGGCGCAGGGCACCATCACGATCAAGGGTCAGCGCAAGCAGCCGACCCAGGTCATCGTGCGGGGTGTCGCTGAGAACATCGAGGTCGGCACCAAACTGACCCCGCGCTACAAGAAGACCACCGGCTCAAGCACGAAGGGCAAGTGGCAGCGCGGCAAGAAGGTCACCCTAAAGAGGGAGAACGGCAAGTTCGTCTTCAAGGTGAAGCTCAAGGCCAACCAGACGCTCACGGTCAAGGTGCTCGCGCCCGGTGGCATCAAGTCCAACACCATCAAGGTGGTACCGAAG
>JALQUH010000051.1 GCA_023263845.1 Candidatus Nanopelagicales bacterium
GCTGCTGGCGGCCACCGGGCCCAGGAACACGCGCGATGGCGCCGGCGGGGACTGCGGCTGCGGCCGGGGGGTCGACACGGCCGCTGTGAATGCGCTTGTCGGCGAGTGGGCGCGACTGTGAGGTGCTGCGGGGCGCACACAGGGCGACAGAGGAGGCAGAAGAGGCAGTCAGATCATGAGAATAAGGCGAAATCGAGGCGAGTTCGAGGGCCTGGGGCTGCTGCTCACCTTCGTAGACGACCCGGCCACCGCCCAGTGGGCTACGGTGGGGGAGGCGCCCGCCCCCCAACTCACTGACCGCTCTCAGTCGCCCCCACAGCGTGGGAACGGCCGAGAGCGGTTGGCACCCACCGGCCGCACACAGGCACATGCGACCGTTACACGTGCTGGAGCCAGGCAGCGTTGCCGAGGCAGGCGCGCGCGTTCAGGCGTCCATCGAGGGGTTGGAGCCGACCTTCTCGACGTGCTCCGACGCCCGCTCGTCGACGAACTGCTGCAGGAGGTGGGCCGCGAGCGGGGATCTCACTCGCGAGGGTCTGGTGGCCGCCGTCCAGGGTGGCGTCGAGGTCGACTACGAGGGCGCGCTGCCCAATTCGCTCGTCGGTGGTCCGCCCGCGGACGTCGATCGCTCGGTGTCGGTCAATATTCCGTCCGAGGATGCCGCTCTTGGTATCGAGACGCTTCTCGTCGGCTACGTCGGACCCACGGCGGCGGCGTACGACTACAGCGCTCCCTGCTCGGGGAGCTAGTACGGCTCGCAACGAGGGCCCCGGTGCGACTGCACCGGGGCCCTCGGCATGTCCGGGCAATCACTCGGCCAGGGCGAGCCACTCCTCTTCGAGCTCAGCCGTACGTCGCTGCGCTTCCTGCAACTCCCGATTGAGGTCGGCCAAGCGGGCGTGATCGGTCGAGGCCTGCGCCATCTGGTTGTGAATCGCGCGTTCGGCCTCCTCGGCTTTGACCATCGCTCGCTCGACTCTCGCCAATTCCTTCGCCCGTGCGCGGACCTCGGCCTGCGATACGCGGGGAGTTCGGGCCGAAGGTTCTAGCGTCACGTCGGTGGCAGGCGTTGGACCCCGTGATTGCCGACTCGACTGAAGACTCAGGTATTCCTCGACACCCCCGGTGAGATGGGTGAGGTGTTGGTCGCCGAGGAGCGCGTAGAAGTCATCGCATACGCGCTCGAGGAAGTAGCGGTCATGGGAGACGATCAGCAGCGTTCCGCCGAAGCCGTCGAGGAGATCCTCCAGGGCGGCGAGCGTCTCTACGTCGAAGTCATTGGTGGGCTCATCGAGAACGAGCACGTTTGGGCCAGCCATAAGAAGTCTCGTCAGTTGCAGTCGGCGTCGTTCCCCGCCGGAGAGATCGCCCACCGGTGTCCACTGAGCGTCGGAGCCGAACCCAAGACGTTCGCACAGTTGTGACGCGGTGAGTTCACGATCCTTGCCCAGTTCGACTCGGCGGGCGACCTCCTCGACGGCCTCGAGCACGCGCAGAGATGGGTCGAGTTCCTCGAGGTGCTGCGACAGCAGGCCGGGCTTGACGGTCGAACCGCGGACGATAGTGCCGGCGGACGGCTCCTGGTCACCGAGAAGGGTGCGGATCAGGGTCGTCTTGCCCGAGCCGTTCGCGCCGAGGAGGCCGAGGCGCTGACCCGGGCCGATGTTCCAGGTGAGGTGGTCCAGAAGGACGCGATCACCGGCGCTGACGCTGGCGTCTTGGCACTCGAGGACGACCTTGCCCAGACGCGCGTTCGCGAAGGACAGCAGTTCGACGCTGTCCCGCGGCGGGGGTTCACCCGCGATGAGTTCGTTGGCCGCGTCGATACGGAATTTCGGCTTGGACGTACGGGCGGGTGCACCACGCCGTAGCCAGGCGAGTTCCTTGCGCAGCAGGTTCTGCCGTCGAGCCTCCGACGCCGCGGCCTGCCGTGCGCGCTCAGCCTTGGCCAGGACATAGGCGGAATAGCCGCCGTCGTACTCCTCGACCGCTCCGCCCACAACCTCCCAGGTGCGATCACATAGGGCATCGAGGAACCACCGGTCATGGGTGACGATGACGAGGGCCAGGCGTGGCTGGTTGCGCAGGTGGTCGGCAAGCCAGCCGATGATCTCGACGTCGAGGTGGTTGGTGGGCTCGTCGAGCAGGAGTAGATCGGCGTCGGCGATGAGGGCTCGCGCGAGTTGGACTCGTCGCCGCTCACCACCGGAGAGGTTGCCGAGGGTGCGGCCGAGTGAGGACTCGTCGAACCCGCCGAGGAGACCGTCAAGGACCTCGCGGATGCGCGGTTGGGTGGCCCACTCGTGGACGTCGAGTCCAGGTACGACGTAGTCAGCGATGCTTATCTCCGCGTCGAACTGTTCGACCTGGGAGACCGCCTCGAGATGGACGTCGGACCCCAGCGTCACGCGCCCAGAGTCGGGTCGCTCGAGTCCGGCCATCACCGCCAGCAGCGTGCTCTTGCCCGCGCCGTTGCGCCCTACGACCGCGATGCGCTCGCCTTCGCCAACGCCAAGTGAGACGTCATTGACCAGCGGCTTCTCGCCGTAGGCCTTGGACACCCCATCGAAGTTGACGAGGTTGCGGGAGGCCATGCCCCCATTGTGGTGGGTGGCTCGGTTTCCGACCGTTGTGGTTGCTTTCGACCGTCGAAAACGAACCACAACAGTCGGAAACCGGATGGCTACGAGGTGGAGACCCCCGGGGTGAAGGGGAACTGGCGCATTGAGCCATCGGCCCACGGCTGCATCGTCGGCTGCAGACGCTTCGCCGTGCGCTCGGCCTGGAGAATGCCGGCCAGTTTCGACTGCACATCGGCATAGTCGGGGTTGTCATAGAGGTTCGTCATCTCACCCGGGTCAGCCGTGACGTTGTACATCTCGAATTGATCGTCGGGCGGCCCAATCTGATCGCCGGTCGGGTTGAGTGCCTTGACCGTCGTCTCGGCCACGCGCGCGCCGGGCTTATTGACCAGGCCGGGCAGGAAGGTCTGGACGTCCTGGACGTTGGGGGTGGTCCACCACTGCGGGTTGTCCCAGTAGCGGGAGTACTTCCAGCGCTCCTGCGCTCCGTCCGCACCCGTGGGCAGGTAGGTGACGACCGTCTCGACACAGTTCGGCTGGTCGACCGGCCGGTAGGACATG
>JALQUH010000241.1 GCA_023263845.1 Candidatus Nanopelagicales bacterium
AGTGATGACGACCCCTTCCCGGCGGGTTTCCTCCTGTGACGAGCGGCGTCGAAGGCATCGCGGAGATCGGCGATCGTGTCTCCCTGCGCGAGCGCGTCGCCGAGTCGCTGCGCGCGGCCCTCGTATCCGGGCGCATGGCACCGGGGACGACGTACAGCATCCCCGCGCTCGCCGAGCAGTTCGGCGTCAGCGCCACACCCGTGCGTGAAGCCATGCTCGACCTCGTCAACGAAGGCATCGTCGCGCCGGTCCCCAATAAGGGCTTCCGCGTCGTTGAACTCTCCGACGAGGAGTTAGATCAGGTCACCGAACTGCGACGACTCCTCGAGGTGCCGACCGTGCGCGCCCTCGCCGGCCAACTCGATGTGTCCACGCTCAAAGCTCTCCGCAAGCGGGCCGAAGAGATCGGCAGGCACGCCCGTGCCGGAGACGTCGTCGCCTACGTCGAGGCGGATCGGGATCTGCACCTGGCCCTCCTCTCGGTCGCGGGCAATCAGCGACTTGTTGAACTCGTCGGCCGGCTACGAGACCAGAGTCGTCTCTACGGCCTAGAGCAGCTGGCCGCCGATGGCGTCCTCGCTGAGTCGGCCGATGAACACCTGGACCTTCTCGACGCCCTGGAGCGCGGCGACGCCGAGGCGGCCGAGCGTTTCATCTCGCATCACCTCGATCACGTGCGCGGTATCTGGGCGCAGCGCCGGGAATCGCGCGCATGAAGGCGGATGTCATCGTCATTGGTGCCGGCATCGTCGGCGCCTGCTGCGCCCACTACTGCGCCCGGGCGGGCCTTTCGGTCATCGTCGTCGACCGAGGATCCGTGGCCGGTGGGACCACAGGCGCGGGGGAGGGCAACATCCTTGTCTCGGACAAGGAGCCCGGACCCGAGCTCGAGCTGGCCCTCCTCAGCCGCGAACTGTGGTCGCAGATGGCCGGTGAACTCGGCGACTCCTTCGAGTTGGACGCCAAGGGCGGCCTGGTCGTCGCCACGCGACCGGAGACCTTGGATCACCTTCACCGATTCGCTGACGAGCAGGCTGGGGCGGGAGTCATGGCCGAGCCGGTGCCGGCCGACGGCTTGTGCGAGCACGAGCCACATATCTCCCGAGAGTTGCTCGGCGGCGTCTACTACCCGCAGGACATGCAGGTCCAGCCCATGCTTGCGGCTGCCCGCCTGCTGCAGCACGCGCGCGGCACGGGCCGTGTCACCGTCCTGCCCGAGACCGACGTGCTCGAGATCCAACGTGATGCGCACGGCGCGGTCACCGGCGTTCGCACACCCACCGAGCGAATCAGCGCCGCTCATGTCGTCAACGCCGCCGGTACCTGGGGTGGTGTGGTCGCGGGTTTGGCCGGAGTGGAGTTGCCGATTCTTCCGCGGCGCGGCTTCATCCTGGTCACCGAGCCGCTGCCGCCCATGATTCGGCACAAGGTGTACGCCGCCGACTACGTCGCGAACGTCGCATCGGACAACGCCGGTCTGGAGACGTCCGCGGTGATAGAAGGTACG
>JALQUH010000274.1 GCA_023263845.1 Candidatus Nanopelagicales bacterium
CTCCGCACCCGTCGCCTCGGCTTGATCCCGTCGGATGGTGGCCAGCACGGACGCAGCCTGCTCACCGCCCATGACGGAGATGCGCGCCTGGGGCCACATCCACAGGAAGCGCGGGGAGTAGGCGCGGCCGCACATGGAGTAGTTGCCGGCCCCGAAGGAGCCACCAATGACGACCGTGAACTTCGGCACGCGCGCGCAGGCCACCGCGGTCACCATCTTGGCGCCATGCTTGGCAATGCCACCGGCCTCGTATTCACGCCCGACCATGAACCCGGAGATGTTCTGGAGGAACACCAATGGGATCGAGCGCTGGTCGCACAGCTCGATGAAGTGTGCGCCCTTTTGAGCTGACTCCGAGAAGAGAATGCCGTTGTTGGCGATGATGCCGACGGGGTGGCCATGGATGCGTGCAAACCCCGTCACGAGGGTTTCGCCGTACTCGGGCTTGAACTCGGTGAACTCACTGCCATCCACCAGGCGATCGATCACCTCATGCACGTCGTACGGCGTGCGGGTGTCGACCGGGACGACATCGAGTAGCTCATCGATGGGACGTCGTGGGTCGGCGGTCGGACGGACCTCCCATGGTGGTCGTGACGGCGGCGGAAGGGTGGCGACGATCTCGCGGATGATCCGAAGGGCATGGGGATCGTCATCGGCCAGATGATCGACCACACCCGAGATGCGTGCATGCACGTCGCCGCCGCCGAGTTCCTCCGGTGACACGACTTCGCCGGTTGCCGCTTTCACCAGCGGAGGACCGCCGAGGAAGATCGTCCCCTGCTCCCGGACGATGACGGTCTCGTCGCTCATCGCGGGGACATAGGCACCCCCCGCTGTGCAGGACCCCATCACCGCAGCAATCTGCGGGATGCCCATGGCCGACATGGTCGCCTGGTTGTAGAAGATGCGGCCGAAGTGGTCTCGATCGGGGAAGACCTGATCCTGCATGGGCAGGAACGCGCCTCCGGAGTCCACGAGATAGATGCACGGCAGGCGATTCTCCCGCGCGATCTCCTGCGCTCGCAGATGCTTCTTGACGGTCATCGGGTAATAGGTCCCACCCTTGACCGTCGCATCGTTGGCGATGATCATGCACAGTCGTCCGCTCACCGAGCCGATCCCGGCGATGACCCCGGCGGCCGGTGCCTGGTCGTCGTACATCCCCTCGGCAGCGAGCGGGGCGATCTCGAGGAAGGCGGCGCCCTCGTCGAGCAGGGTTTCGACGCGATCCCTCGGGAGCAACTTGCCGCGGGCGACGTGGCGTTCGCGCGAGGTCGGCGGGCCTCCGGCCGCGGCTTGCCGCCGGCGAGAGGCGAGATCGTCAAGGAGTTCTTCGTGGGACGCGCGGTGCGTACCTGAATCGGTCATCGAAGTGGCGCCGGTCGTGGCCACGGTGCCTCCCATGAGCGAATCGGTCGATGAGTTAACGATCGTTCACAATACGCCCAGGCCGCCTCCCGGGCAAGGCAGCCCGGCCCCCACTTCCCCGGCTCAGTCGATGCGGGCTTCGGTGAGCCCGGCCAAGGCCATCGATCGCAGCAGTCCGGCCATTGCCGGGCGAGACAGCCGGGCGCTGTGCGGGGTTGAATTGATCAGCCCGAAGGTGGCGTGCACGGCCGCCAGCGCATCCTCATCGGAGAGTTCCGGTCTTACATCGCACAGCGCCGAGACCCAAATGGCAGCGTACTGCGCCTGGAGCCGGCGCACGGTACGGCGATCCTCCTCCGGCATGGCCGCGAGATCGCGCGCCTGCACGTCGATGAGATCGGGATGGTCAAGGGCGAAGTCGACGTGGAAGTCGATGAGGTG
>JALQUH010000289.1 GCA_023263845.1 Candidatus Nanopelagicales bacterium
TAGAGCTGCGTCGTGTACGTCGTGCCGCCGGGTGGGGTGATCTTGACGTGGATGTGCTCGGTGCGTCCGGGGTATTGACCGGGGATGACGGTCGATAGCGAGTATGCGCCGTCGACGTCCGTGGTTTGCATGCCGCGCAGCACGTACCCGCTGTTGTCGTAGGACCCGTTGCCATCTGCCTGCCAAAAGTCAACCGTCGCGCCAGCCACGGGTTGGCAGTTCGCATCGAGCACATAGCCGGTGAGCGTCAACGGGGTGCCAAAGGCGCCATCGGTGATATCCGTGCGCTCCGGAGCCCCAGGTGTGTAGTACGGACCCTCGGTCTGCTCGGTGAGACTCGCTCCGGGGGTGCAGGCAGGGCTCGCGGTCTGGTCGCCCTCGGTGGCAGCTTCCTCAGTCGATTCCGCTGCCTCCTCCGCTTCGGCAACGGTGGGTGCCGCGGTCGGTGTCTCCATGGCAGCGCTGCTCGATGAGGTGGAGGCCGCCGAAGCGCTTGTGGTGCTGTCGGCGGCTGTCCCTCCACAGGCCGCCAGGGTGAGGGCGGCCGAAGCGAGCAGGACCGGGAGAGCGAGTCGGTGGTGTCTCATGCTCCGGATTATGGGGCACGTCACTGGGAGAACGCTGTGCGAACGCTGAATGCATGCTGTCGGTGGCGCACGCCGTGAGGTACGCCGCCGACCGGTGACATCAGCTTCGCTAACGTCGTGCAGTCACGCATTTCTCCGCAGTCCAGTCGCTTTGGGCTCCGGTGTCGTCCACGGCGGCGACGCGGTAGCAGGCAACCTTCCCCGCCTTCACCTTCTTGTAGACCTTGCGCAACTTGTCGCCGACATCCTTGGTCTTCCACGCTCCGCCGTTCTTCTGGATGTCGACGAGGTAGCCGGTCACCCCGTCGGAGGGAGAGGCCGACCACTTCAGCACGATCTTGCCCTTCTTCTTCGCCTTAACCTTGAACGACTCCGGTGCCTCTGGGGGCTCGCCGCCGGGAGGAGGTGGTGGTGGCGGTGGTGGTGGCTCGGTGGATGGGGTGAACGGTGCCGACGGTGCGCCGGGGGCGCTGCTGCGTCCGCCGGTGTCGGTGGCCGTGACCGTGGCGGTGTAGGAGGTGCCCGGATCCAATCCGGCGATCGTGCACGTGGTGGTGGGTGCGACGCTGGTGCAGCCCGCGCTGGCTGGCGTGGTGGTCACCGTGTACGAGGCGATGGGCTGCTGATCTCCCACGGGTGTCACGGCCGGCCATTCTGCAGAGACCACGCCGTCGGCCACGACCGTGATGGTCGAAGCCTGCGGCGGCGTGGGTTCGGGGAAGTCCGCCTGGAACGGCGCGCTGGGGTCACTGGGCGCCCCGACGTTTCCGGCGGTATCCGTTTGCGTGACCTGCACCGTGTACGTGACATTCGGATCAAGGGTGTCGATACGGCACGTGGACTGAGGGGCCACCGCCGTGCAACTCCCGCCGCCGGGAGTGGTGGTGGCCGTGAATGACGCCAGCGGCAGGCCCTTGTGGGTGAGTTGGGATTTCTGCTGCCAGGACACGTCGACGGTGCCCGGTGCGACGAACGCGGCTGTCACGTTGACGGCTTTCAACGGCTCATTTGGCACGGCGAAAACACTCGAACGGGTCTTTTGGATGCTGGGATCGTTGGGGTCGAGGCGTTCGGTCCAGATGGAAGCGAGCCTGCCCGCGCTGGTGGGAATCACAACTGCTGAAGTTGCCGCTGCTTGACCTCGAACTCCCGCTACTTGCTGACCACCCCACGTACCACTGGAGGTCTGAACATTCGCCCACAACTTCGGAGTTGCCACTGCCCCGGTGCTTCCTACCGCTGCTACGTAGGCCTCTCCGGAGTTGGTGAAGCCAGCGAGAGGACGGATCTGAGCGGGGTCTGCCTCCGCGAAGGCGAGTGGGGTGTCAATTATCAAGATTGGGATGTTCGGGTCATTCCTTCTCATCGTTTGCACTTCAGTGCCACCGTCAGCGACGGCGTATGACCACGCCAGAATGAGCTGTCCGGCTGAGGAGCTGACGGCAGCGTGCCCGAGTGGGGGCTTGCGCGTCGTTAGGACGGCTTGGAAGGCCCCGGCCGCGAAATCAAAGCTCCAATGGGTCACGGTGTAGGTTCCGTCGGGGTTGGCTTCCGCCGCCTGCTCGATGATGCTCGCTCCGGCGGCCCCCAGGTTGGCGCCAACGCCCCACACTCGCGGCGCTATTTCGGTCGCGCGGCCCGCCCGCCTCCATGCATCGGTCGCGGAGTTTCGCCATGCGGAGTCAAGGTTTGCGACCCCCGCGATGGTCTGCTGCCACATAGCGAAAAAGTTTCCTTCGGCATCCACGACTCCGACCGGAGGGCCGACGGTAGATCCCACCACGCGCTCGCTGAGCGTGTTGGTGATGCTCCAGCCGTCCGCGTCATTCCAGTGCCGCACTCGGATGCTCTCATCTGTCTGGTCCCTCCACATCACGATGAGGCCGTCGTCGCCGATCGAGTGCAGGCTCAGGTCCGCAAAACGTGTGTTCGAGGTGACCAGATCCTGGCGTGTCACGTTGTTGGCCGAGGTGAACCGCAGCTCCACGAGCGTGTGGGTACCCCCGCCAAACTCTTCGTAGATGACCACGATGGCGCCTCGAACAAAGGCGAGTCGCGGATACGCTGCAATTTTCCCTGGTGTCGGGGTGTACGTGCTGTACAGACGCCACTTGTCCAGGCCGGCCAGTCCGGACCGCAACAGTTGTACCTCTAACTCACCGTTGATTGGGCCGTTCAGGGCCGCAGTCCACAGATTTGTCCCCCTCAGAACGACGTTGTCGCGCGGGTTGGTCGCCTGACCTTCGTCCGACACCGTCCAGCCCGCGAACCACCCGGGGTTGGTGGCGACCGCTCGGGCCGGAGTGACGAGCAGACTGAGTCCCAGCGCCATTGAGCAGGCAATAATGAGGCTACGTATAAATGGTCGGTGTACGCGGAGGGCGGAAGTAGTCGCGTCACTCATCCGGTCATCTTTACCCTTGGGGCAACGTTACGCGACAAGATTCTTTAAACATCTAAAGTTGGACAGCGTTCAATAAAGTTTCCGAGAACACAACCCCGCACAGTCAAAGTGAACGGTGCTGTAGTGATGTGGACCTCTGCACCGCGGTGAGACGGATACCAGCGGCGTAGAGCGCGCGTACGAGTTCACGACTTGTGACCTCGATGGCGCCCTCTTCGATGGCAATGGCCCGCATGTCGAGAGAGATGTCGTAGTGGTCGCCGCCGTATGCCCGTGGGGGTACGCCGATCCAGCGGGCGAAGGCGTGCAACTCGTCAAGGTGGCTGTCGCTCACGAGGTGGCAGAACAGGTGCCCGCGCCACGGCCAGATCGCGGGATCGACCAGGAGCGCCACGAAGTCAAGGGTAGGGGTGCTTGATCTGAGCAAGGCCAGGGTGGACCGTTCACACGTTCTAACCGTCTAACTTGCGCCCATGGGTGACGTGCAGGTCGATGTGGTGCTCCCGGCTGGTGCGTAGCACGCGAAGGAGGTAGCACAGGCCTTTCACGGGGAGCTGCGACTCAGGTGTCAGTCGCGCATGGGACGCAGAGGATGGCCCACGGGTGGATCTCCAGGCGACCTTCGGGGATGGCCGTGCCGCACGCATCGCACACGCCGTAGGAGCCGTCATCAAGTTTGGCGAGGGCGCGGGTGATCTGTTCTGACTGCGCGAGGAGTTGCTCGTGCTCGGCGACCTGGGTGAGGCGTTCGACGGCGAGGCTCGTGCCGTCACCGACCCGCTTGCCGAAAGAGATGCCGCCCGTGGAGTCCGGTGGCGCGGTGAGCTCGGCCGAACGCGCATCGATCTCCCGCTGCCTGGCCAGCAGGGTCTCGCGGATGTCGTCGGGCACCTTCCTAGTGTGCCTGGGAGATAGCCGCGTCATGAGGATTCGTGGTGCAGGTCCCGTGAGATGTCGCCGAACCTAGAATTCGGATATGTGCCGCAGCATCAAGACTCTCCGACCGCCCTACGTCGAGTCAGTAGACCGAGGCGACATTCAGGCCGCCGCGCTTCAGTACGTCCGCAAAGTGAGCGGCTTTCGCGCCCCGGCGGAGCACAATCAAGCGGTTTTCGAGGAGGCCGTGCAGGCGGTCGCGGAAGCCACGCAGAAATTGTTGGAAGGACTCGTCGTTCGTCAATTGCCGATGGGGTGAGTGACGGGACTTGAACCCGCGACTTCCTGGACCACAACCAGGTGCTCTACCAGCTGAGCTACACCCACCGCGACTCCTTTGCAGGAGCGCTGGGGAAGTCTACGATGCCGACCAATCGGCACGGATTCGGGTACCTCAGGCGGGACACTATGGGCAGCCTCACCAGCAAAGTTGTGGCGGCAAGCGCCGGGCGCGACCGCGTCATGGACGCGGTGAAGGCCCTCGCGCTCTTGCTGGTCATCACCGGTCACGCTCTGGCATGGACCGTTACGAGCGGTGGTTCCGTCATCAATACTCTTGATGCGGCTCCGTACATGTTCCCGTTGACCTGGATTCTGCAGATCCTGCCGCTTTTCTTCCTTCTCGCCGGTGCTGGACTCGTGCGGCTAAGCGGCTCTCGGGACGCGCGAGGCTACCTCGCGCGTCTGACCCGTCTAAGTGCCCCCGCACTACCCCTGATTGCTGTCACCGTCGTGCTATCGGTGGCCGCTGGCGGGCTCGCCGGACCGGATGCCGCGAGTGCGGCGGGCGTGCTGCCGGTTCAGCTCGTGTGGTTCCTCGGCGTCTATCTCGTGCTCGTCGCTGCTGCGCCTCTCCTGGCCCGCTGCAGCGGACCATGGGTGGTTGGCATCTGGCTCGTGTCCATTCTTGGTGTGGATCTGCTCCGGGTGAACGTCAACGAACTCTTCGGCTGGGCGAATCTCATCCTCGTGTGGGGTCTTTTCGCCGCTATCGGCACTCGTCTGGATCGCCTGCGCGCGATCCGACCGCCCATCCTTGCCGTTGGAGTCATCGCCTTTGCGGCTGCGGCAACCGGCGCCATCGTCGTGGGTCCCTACTCCCCGGCACTCATCTCCACAGACGCAGTCGAAGGCATCAGCAACCTCGCACCCCCCACCATCGTGCTCGCGCTGGTGGGGCTGGCGCAGATCTGTCTGCTTCTCCTGCTGTGGCCGCTGCTCAAGCGTGCCCTCGACCATGACCGCCTTTGGGTGCCGGTGGCGATCTTCGCCAGCCGCGCCATGGAGATCTACCTATGGCACATGCTCGTCTTCACCCTCGCCATCGCCGCCATGATCAGCCTCGCTGTCGCGCCGCCAGCGCTGGGGGCGCTGTGGTGGCTCCAGCACGTGGCAGTGGCGGCCGTCGTACTCGCCGTCGTGTGGTTCGCCGCGCCCGGGCTCGGGCGCATGACTCGGCGCACGGCCGAGCTCCTGGGTCGGCTATCCCCGCGGGCGTCTCTCGGCACGGCGTGGGCCCGGGCCTTGCTACTCGTTGCCGGCATCACGTTGCTGTGTGTTTCGGAGTCTGGAGTTGGGCAACCCATCACCGCGCGGATCGTCATTCTGTTGCCTTATTTGCCGCTTGCAGCCCTCGTACTTTTGGCGATCGTCGTCGGACTAGCGCAGAAGGCGTCAACCTCAGCCGTGGTCGACGACGTGCTCGGCCGCCGCGGCGCGCGCTGACTCGCTGTCCGGCCCGGGCTGGGGCACGAAGACGGCGTCGCGGTAGTACCGGAGTTCGGCGATCGACTCACGGATATCGCCGAGAGCCCGGTGGTTGCCGTTCTTCTCGGGGCTCGCGAAGTAGGCGCGCGGATACCAGCGGCGCGCGATCTCCTTGACCGACGACACGTCGATCAGCCGGTAATGCAGGTGCGCGTCAAGTTCAGGCATGTACTTGGCGAGGAATCCCCGATCGACGTAAACGCTTGATCCGGCGAGCGGGGCCTTGCGTGCCTCTGGGATGTGCTGGCGCACGTAGGCAA
>JALQUH010000057.1 GCA_023263845.1 Candidatus Nanopelagicales bacterium
AGACGACGGCCCGCATGGCAGGCAATCTCGGGTACGACGTCACCTTCGTCATCGATGCCACGCACACCTTCGATCGGGTCGGGCCAGACGGCGTCACGGTGACCGCCGACGACCTGGCTCGCGCGACCGCTGCGAGCCTACATGGTGAATTCGCGACGGTCGTGACCACTCGCGACCTCGTTCTGACGTCAGGGGCGTGACACGACATCGTCGTTGACGACATCGGCAAGCGCACTTGAGGACAGGTCGCGCCGAAGCGACAGGCCGATACCGTGCTGAAGGAGACTCGCGGTTGCGTTGCCGTTGGACTGCTCAGCGGCGAGCCGGGTCTGATGGGTCGCGATCGCCGTGACCGTCTGCTGGATCGTCAACCAGTCGACGCCGGTCACCTCGTCCACCATGTGCTGGGGGAGGATCACGCCCCAGCGCTGCCAGCCATCAAGGTCGACGGGGTCGGCCGTTGCTGCTGCGCTCGCCGTCACCGCGAGGCGAACCCCCTGATCGGAGAGGGCTCGCAGAGCCTGCTGGGCGCCGGTAGGAATGGTGTCGAAGACGGCCACCAGGCGTGCGCACTGCGCGCGGTCAAGTGTCGGAATGAGCAGATTCGGTAGGGCGAGCTGCCCGATCTCCGGATGCAGGAGGACGGCGGGCAGCGGCAGCAGCATCGGCACATCCGCGACATCGGTTTCGCGCATGGTGGCGGCGGCACGCGCGAGCATGGCCCGCGCCGCATCGGCGGCGAGCTCTGGCTGGCGGCCGACGACTGAGGCGAACGCACTCGGCGCGGCGAGGCTGCGTGACCCGAACTCCCGAGACCACCCGACCTCAAGCCATAGCCCAACCAGATGGTCGCCCGCCAGCGCCAGCATGGGCGTATACGTGGTGGGGAAGCGCTCGGCCGCATCATCGGACTTCAGGTCATCGCGCAGGGCCGCATGGACGTCGATCGCGGTCGCCGGAGCCGGGGCGCCGCCGCCGATGATGTCCTCGGGCGTGATGTCGACGGACAACACGGCGTCGACCTCGAACGGGTTGCGCGCATTCTGGTCGATCTCAAGCCGCTCGCGTGCGTCATCGAGCAGTCCCGACAGGGTGAAGTCGTCGACCTGCTGTACGGCGTACCCGAGGGAGACCTCGATGTGCACGCCGAGGTCACTATGGGCCGCGGACACCGAGCCGTGGTCGTTGATGTGGCGCTGAAGATCGCGCAGTGTGCCGATGCCGTTGCGGATGACGGGCCCGGCGCCGAAAGCCACCCAGATTCGCCCCCCACCCTCGTAGGCGGTGAAGACTTCATGGCCGGTGAACCCGCCGTAGCCCTGCACCAGGCGCATGACCTGCGCGGTGGCGGCATGTTCGAAGCGTCCACCGGTGAGGGCTCCGAAAGCATCGATGGCGAGGACACCGATGAGCAGCGAGCGGCTCTGCGGACTGGAGTCGGTCCGCTGACGCAACTGTTCGTAGGCCTGTTCCAGGGCGTCCATGGTCGGCCACAGGTCGCTGCCGAAGAGGTCCTCAAATGCTGACGCGAGGCGGTCGTCCTCGGACGCGACGATGGGCGTGAGGAGCGCGGCGGCGGCCAACTGATGGAACTGCTCGGTCACCGTGCGCGATCGGCTGACGAAGCGGGCCGGCCCGATGGCACCGATGAGCGTGATGTCGGAGGAGTCCGCATGGCCGGGCTTCGAGTAGATCGGGATCCGGACCGAGCGCTGCGCAGGGAAGGCTCGTGGGTCGACGGGCGGGTTGACCCGATAGCGGTCCCGGGCGGCGGCGTAGCGCACGATCTCGCCATTCGGGCGGCGCAACGTGACCAGGGCATTCGTGGCGCCGAAGATGGACAGGGCCATCCGCGCGGTCGTCGCGAGCGAGGCGCGGCGTACGAGGTCCGGGTCGAGGGATCCGTCGGCGATACGGCCGAGGAGATCGGTCTGGTGCTGGCTCCACCGTCGCATCGTGCGTTGGGCATCGGTCCGCCACAGGGTCACCGACACGATCCACATGAGCAGCCAAGCGGCGAGGAAGATGCCGTCGGCGGCGAGGATGCCAGCGATCTCTGGGCTTCGTGGCTCGATCCACTCGCCGACCGACAAGGTCAGCGCCCCGAGCCAGGCAATGGAGGCGCTGACGAGGATGACGGCAAGACGGCGCGTGTCGGCTGCGTCGCGGGCGAAGGCCCAGGGCTCGTGGATGCCCTCCATCCACCGCTCCAGGGCGTTGAGGATGAGGCCCACGGACATGGCCACGAGCGCGCCGAGAAGCAGAGGTACGGGTGAGGTCGTGCGCAGGCCCGAAGCATCCAGTCCCGCGACGATGCCGAACGCCGAGGCCCCCATGATCGCCGCGCGGGAGCCATTCCACAGGGAGTGGAAGCGTGCGTTCGGATCGAGTGGTCGGGGCCGGAACTGGATCACCGTGCGAATCACGAGTGCGACGGAGAAGGTGGCGCCCACGACCGTGAGGGGCAGCGTCAGAGCGCCGAGCATCGCCCCGGCGATGATCGGATCGAAGGTGAGCGTGCTGGCCCGCCAGGGCCGCTGCGGAGCCAGCGGGTTGCTGAGGACCTGTTCGGTCAAGATCTGGCTGCGGGTGCGGAAGACCACGGGCGGTGCGAAGACGCTGATGGCGGCGAGGAGGACGCCGAGGGCTAGGGGGACGAGGTTCGTGGAGTTCTGGCTCACCTGGGCGGTCACGAAGAGACCGGTCACGACCAGGCCCGCAGTCAGCAGCGCGGCCCCGCCGGCTCCGATGCGCAGGTGGATGTTCCGGGCGGATCGACTCCCGCGGGGCGCATCGACGGCCGGCATGAGCTTTTCGCCCCAGTTACGCACGACATCCAGGGCTGATTCCAGGGCGGCCACACTTCAGGGTAACGCCGTGGAAGGGACATTCGGGGGACCTTCACAGGCGGTGCCCGGGCGTCCATGGCGCCCCTCATGGTCCGATACCCCCTATGGAGGACGAGCCGGAGGGAGGCGACGTCGTGAGTAGGCATGCCTCAGTCCGTGGCTCTGCCCCGGCCGATCAGGGCTTCACCCTGGTCGAGGTAGTCGTGGCGGTGGCGATCTTCGTCATGGTGACCGCGGCGGCCCTC
>JALQUH010000089.1 GCA_023263845.1 Candidatus Nanopelagicales bacterium
AACATGTCCGATGAAATCGCTCGTGTGGTCTACGCGACGACCACATCGATCGATCAGGCTCAGCAGGTCTTCCCGCCGTACCCCTATGACCGCAACCGGCCGATCGTCGAAGGGGGCGCTGTGACTGATGGCGCCTACGTGCCCGACTCGGTCGTATCCGCGTCAGCCGCGATGTCCGTCACCCCAGATGTTGTGCCGCAGATCGCGGACACCCTCCTGGCCATCGAGGCCACCGCGAAGTTGCTCGATCCCTGGCTCGGGCCGACCGGAGACGGCATCGGGTCCAACTCGTGGGCGGTATCCGGTGCCCACACGACGACGGGCATGCCGATCCTGTCGAACGATCCGCACCTCGGACCGGCCATGCCAAGCCTGTGGTACCAGTCGGGATTGCGCTGCCGTGTGGACTCGCCGGACTGCACGCTGCAGGTAGCGGGCTGGACCATGGCCGGACTTCCCGGAGTCTTCATCGGGCACACCGATCGGTTCGCCTGGGGCTTCACCAACACCGGACCCGACGTCACGGACCTCGTTCTCACCAAGGTCGACGGTGACTCCTACGAGTACGACGGTGAACTCATCCCGCTGACCACACGCACGGAGACCATCAAGGTCGCGGGCGGGGATTCGGTGGAGATCGCCGTGCGGTCCACGGATTCCGGGCCACTCATCTCAGATGTTGCCGAGGCCGGCGACACCTTCGTCATGGTGGGCGAGGACGCTCCGGTGCCAGCGCCCGGCTACGCCAGCGCTCCGGAAGTGCCTCGCGGTAGCGGCTACGCCGTCGCGCTGCGTTGGACCGCGCTCACCCCCGCGCCGACCTTCGATGCGTTTGCGCTGCTGAACAACGCCGAGGACTTCACCGGCTTCCGCGAGGCGGCCAAGGTTCTCGCCGTACCCGCGCAGAACCTCCTGTACGCCGACATCGACGGCAACATCGGGTACCAGATGCCCGGCGTCGTGCCGATCCGTACCGGGTACGACGGAAAGTGGCCGGTTCCGGGCTGGTCCAGTGATGTCTCCTGGACCGGACAGATCCCCTTCGAAGAGTTGCCGTGGACCTACAACCCGGACGAGGGGTGGATTGTCACGGCCAATCAGGCGGTGATCAGTCCCGACTATCCGAACTTCATCACCGACGACTGGTCCTACGGTTCGCGCAGCCAGCGCATCGTCGACCTCATCACCGGCCAGATTGACGAGGGCCGTCCCTTCACGGTTGCCGACATGCAGTCCATTCAGATGGACAGTTGGAGCGCGAACGCCGACTTCCTCGTCCCGCGCCTTCAGCAGATGCCGGTGTCCCCCCAAGCGTCTGCCGCCCTCGCGCTGTTCGACGGTTGGAACTACCAGCAGACGCAGGAGTCGTCAGCTGCGGCGTACTTCAATGCTTTCTGGCGTCAACTCATTACGCGCATGTTCGACGCGAAGACGGGCACGGACTACACCACGGCCAGTGGTGACGACCAGTACTTCGAGGTCATCCGAAACCTATGGGATTCGCCGGAGGATGCGTGGTGGGATGACGCCACGACGCCGCAGACGGAGGGCCGGGACGCAATGATCGTCGCGAGCCTTGACGCGGCAGCCGCGGAACTTGCCGGACTGCAGGGATCCGACCCGGCTGATTGGCGCTGGGGAGCGCTGCACACCTTGCTCCTGCAGAACGAGACGTTGGGTGCGTCAGGAATCAAGCCGATTGAAATGCTCTTCAATCGCGGGCCTATCGAGACGGCTGGCGGTAGCGGCATCGTCAACGCGACGGGGTGGACGCCGAGCGAGGGATACGAGGTCAACTGGGTACCCAGCATGCGGCAGGTCGTTGACCTGTCGGACTTCGACGCCTCGACGTGGGTGAACCTCACCGGTAACAGTGGTCACGCCTATAACCCCAACTACAGCGACCAAATCGACGCGTGGCAGTCCGGACAGCAGTTCGCATGGGCGTGGAGTGAGGCCGGGGTCGCGTCGAGCGCGGAGGCCACGCTCACCCTGGTTCCCACGCAGTAGTTCAACGTCGCGGCAGAGTTCAAGGGCTCACCTCCCGGCCTGGGCCACGCGGGACAGCCCTCCGTAACGACTCTGTCGCGGTTACGTCATGGTTGCCACCAGAGGAGTCAATTGGCGGGTCAACGGGCACGGAGTCCCGTACGGTGACCTTCATGCGACGCCTCACCTTTACCGGGTGGATCTTCGCGCTGCCCGGACTTGTGCTCGTCGCGGGCTGTGGTGGCCAGTCCGCTGATGTCGCCTCGACCAGCGCCGCGACATCCCCTGCACCGTCTCCGTCGTCGTCG
>JALQUH010000117.1 GCA_023263845.1 Candidatus Nanopelagicales bacterium
GGCAGGCAGTCGGCACAGGCAGCTCGATGAGCCGCGCCGCAAGCGCCGCTGGATCCGGGGCACCTTCCTCACACTGCTCTTCCTCGGACTGCTCGGTGCAGGTGCCTTCGCTGCGGCCGTAGTGCTCACTCCGGTTCCTGACCCCAATGAAGTGGCCCGTACCGAGGCCACGGTCGTGTACTACTCGGACGGCACCACCGAGATCGGCCGGCTCGGAGACTCGACCAGGCGCAGCGTCCCACTCAGCGATGTGCCGCTCGATGTCCAGCGGGCCGTGCTGGCAGCAGAGGACCGCGACTTCTACGAGCATGGCGGCTTCTCGCCGGTGGGCATCGGTCGCGCGGTCTACAACAATGTGCGCGGCGGCGCCGTGCAGGGTGGCTCGACCATCACCCAGCAGTACGCCAAGAATGCGTACCTGACCTCGGAGCGATCGTTCACGCGCAAGATGCGGGAGTTGGTCCTGTCGGTCAAACTCGAGTCGACCGTGAGCAAGGACGAGATCCTGCAGGACTACCTCAACACCATCTACTTTGGTCGCGGTGCCTACGGCATCGAGGCAGCGTCGCTCGCCTACTTTGGAACCTCAGCGGTGAACCTCGACTACACGCAGGGCGCGGTCCTCGCCGCCCTCATCAAGGCGCCGAGCTACTACGCCGACGACCGCAAGGAACTCAAGGCTCGATGGACGTGGGTCCTGGACTCAATGCTCGAAGCGGGCTGGATCACCCCGGCCCAATACGCCGATGCGTCGTTCCCCAAGATCCGCAAGCCGACCGGCGGCAATCGCCTCGGTGGACAGGTTGGCTACCTCCTTGAAGCGGTCAAGGCCGAGCTGCGCAGTCTCGGCTACACCGATCAGGAGATCGAGGGCGGCGGCCTCCACATCGTGACCACGTTCGATGCCACGGCCCAGGCGGCGGCCGAGGCAGCGGTCGCGCAGGTCGGACCCACGGAGGGCACCGAGGGTCTGCGCATCGGCATGGTGGCGTTGCGGCCCGGCACAGGCGAGGTTATTGCGATGTACGGCGGTCCGGACTACGTGACCGATCCCATCAACAATGCGACGAGACCCTTCGCGCAGGCTGGTTCGACGTTCAAGCCGTTTGCTTTGACCGCCGCGGTCGAGCAGGGCATCGGTCTGGACTCGATGTGGGATGGCAACTCGCCGCGGGAATTCAATGGCTACGAGGTGCACAACTACGGCGATAACTCCTTTGGCGAGGTCGATTTGCGCACCGCCACCGCTGCATCGATCAACACGGCGTATGTCGCTGTCGAGGACCAGGTCGGCGTTGATGCTGTCGCGGACGCGGCCTACCGACTGGGCCTGCCGATGGACACCCCGGGACAGTCACCCGACGACCTCGACCTCACCTTTGTCCTGGGTACGGCATCCCCGTCGGGAATCAGCATGGCGTCGTCCTACGCGACCCTCGCCGCGCGTGGACAGCGGACGCCGTGGACGACGGTCAAGCAGGTGTTGGGGACGAATGGCGGTCTGCAGTATGAGTGGGACCCGTCGGCTGAGCAGGTGATCGGCAGTGACGTCGCCGACACGGTGACCTCAGCGCTGCAGTCGGTCATCGCTGGTGGTACCGCGACCGGGGCACAGGCCCTGGGCCGTCCTGTCGCCGGCAAGACCGGCACGAGCAACGACAACAAGTCACTGTGGTTCGTCGGCTACACCCCGCAACTGTCCGCTGCCGTGCTCATGGCCAAAGAGGATTCCGATGGGGTCCCGGTACCGCTCGATGACATCAGCGGTGGCGCCCCGGCCTACGGCGGCGGCGGGTACCCCGTCGCGATCTGGACGGCGTTCATGGAGGCTGCCCTCGCCGGTCAGCCGGTGGCAGAGTTCGTGGGTCCGCCGGTGACGCCGAGCCCGGCGCCGACGTCGCAGTCACCGACGCCGTCGCCGACCACGGAGTCCCCCACACCCACTCCTGAGCCGACGCCGACACCCGAGCCGACGCCCACTCCCGAACCCACGCCCACTCCAGAGCCCACGCCGAGCCCGGAGCCCACGGACTCACCAACACCCGCACCGGACCCCTCGATTGCAGGAGACCCGGCGTGAGCCGATGGGCGCAACGTCGAGCGTCTAGCCTGTGCCGGTAGGACCCGCCGCTCACGAAGGAATCGACCATGGCCCCCATCACCATCAGCGAGCCCATCTGGATGCACAAGCCGGACAAGCACGACTACCCGGCGGCGGCCAACTACCTGAGCCTCATTGCCGACGCGCACATCGTCGACAAGATGGTGCGCGACCTGAAGAAGGCCCCCATCGTGACCTTCCACGCAAAAGATCTCATTCGCGCCTCGCGGCTGCCGCTGTTGGCGATGGACGACTTCCACGTCCGGCAGGACATCATCAAGGTCGTTGCCGGCATCAAGCTCTCGCCGGTGTTGCTCGTCCGTGGCGGCATCGAACTTGATCTCCCACTTACCATCGCGGACGGCTATCACCGAGTCTGCGCGAGCTATCACATCGCTGACGACACCAACATTCCCGCGCGCATCATCGACCTGCCGAGTGAGTTGAGGAAAGTCGTCGGCGAACTCTCTAAGTCGACGAAGAAGTAGCGGATTGACGCAGCCAGTCGACATGTCTGACATCGTCGTCCCGTCCAGGGAAACCTCCGCAGCACGTGAGTCGTCCTGGTTCATCGGTGGCCCCGTGGGTCGCTTTGCGCGGATCGGCGGCTCTGGTTGGTGGACACCAATCCGTGCGCTGATCATCCTCGCGGCAGCGGCGTACCTGGTGGGTGCACTGCTGGATGTGCCGTGCATGTCCAACGGTTGGTTTGCCCCGGACGTCTATGAGCACCTGTGCTACTCCGATATCCCGCCGCTCTACCTGCAGCGGGGATTCGTCGATGGAGTCTTCCCGTATCTCCAGGCGCCGCCGGGTGGCCAATACCTCGAGTACCCCGTGCTCACGGGGGCGTTCATACAGGTCAGTGCGTGGATCACCGCGTTGGTCATCGTCATCGTGCCGCCGGTGAGTCCGTATCTCACGTTCTTCACCGTCAATGCGATCCTGCTCTTCCCCTTCTTCGTCCTCACCGTTGTGGCGGCCGCGCGCTACGTGAAGGGTCGACCGTGGGACGCGGCGTTGATCGCGCTGGCACCCTCGATCATCCTGGCCGGTCTGATCAACTGGGATCTCATCCCCATCGGACTGTCGATGGCGGCTCTGCTGCTGTGGTCGCGTCAACGCCCGGGGTGGGCCGGCGTACTCCTCGGGTTGGCTATCGCGGCGAAGTTCTATCCGGTGATCCTGCTCGGCCCGTGGTTCCTTATCTGCCTGCGCGCGGGGCGGTTGCGAGACTTCGCGCGGCTGTTCTCCGGCGCTGCCGTGACCTGGCTCGTGGTGAATATCCCCGTGATGATCGCCAACTTCGAGGGTTGGTCCTACTTCTACCGGTTCAGCGAATTGCGTGGCGTCGACTGGGGCTCGATCTGGTACGCCGTGACTCTGGCCGGACTTCCCGGTATCGATTCAGATCTGCTCAATGCGGTGGCCACGGGCACTTTCGTGGTGCTGTGTATCGCGATTGCCATCCTCATCCTCAAGGCTCCCCGACGACCGCGTTTGGTGTCTGTCCTCTTCTTGGTAGTCGCCGCCTTCGTGATGACGAACAAGGTGTACTCACCGCAGTTCGCGATATGGCTGGTGCCGCTTGCCGCATTGGCGCGTCCGAGATGGCGGGACTTCCTCATCTGGCAATCCGCCGAGGTGGCGTACTTCCTGGCCATCTGGTGGCATCTTGCGGCGTACGGACTCGAAGATGCCAAGGGGATGACTCCCGAGTGGTACGCCTTCTTCACCTTCCTCCGCGTCATCGTCACCGCCTGGTACGCGGGCATGGTGGTGCGCGACATCCTGCATCCGCAGGACGACCCGGTGCGTTCCGATGGGCGTGCGGCCGACGCCGATGACCCCGGTGGAGGTTGCTTGGACGGTGCGCCCGACGTGGTTGCGTGGACGCGCAAGGGTGCGTCTCGCGGCGGCAATGAACGTGTTGGCTACAACTCCTTGGCGTAGAGCAGCAGGGTGAAGGTCACTGTTGGGTCGAGCCGCGATGGGAAGGTGAAGTCCCGCGCGGGCACGTGCCGGTAGCCCAGATGCTCGTACAGCCCCTGGGCTCTCGGGTTGGTGTGGATGACCCGCAAGACAAGCCGCGGTGCGCCCGCCATGCGGGCCCGCTCCTCCACAGCCGCGATGAGGCGCTGACCGAGGCCGCGGCCCCAGAAGTCCGGATCGACGGCAAGGTAGCGGAACTCCCACTCAGCCGGCTCGGTTGCCTCCGCCATGACATGTCCGTGCGGCAGGGCCGTAATCGCAGCGACGACGCGGTCTGTGTGTGCATCGAGGATGACCAACGTTTCGTCGAGTCGAGGTACGACGTCACGGAGGACTTCGACGTAGGGGCTGTCGGGTGAGAGATGCCCCCCGGCGACGTATGCCCGAGCGGTGAGCTCGCCCAAGATCTCGGCGTCACCCGCTTGGGCCGGTCGCAGTATTAGGGCCTCGTCGGTCATGTCCAACGTCGACTCATACGTCGATGTCGACGACGACCGGAGCGTGATCGCTCGGCCCCTTGCCCTTGCGGGCCTCGCGGTCGACGTAGGCATCGCGCACACGATCGACGAAGGGCGCATTGGCGTAGACCAGGTCGATGCGCATTCCCATCCCCTTGTGGAAGGCGCCATTGCGGTAGTCCCAGAAGGTGTAGGGCTCGCCTTTCAGCGCCCGCGGCATCACATCGCTCAGGCCCTCGGCACGCAGGTCGGCGAGGGCCGCGCGCTCGGCGGGGGTGACGTGCGTGGAGTTGGCGAACAGCGAGATGTCCCAGACATCGGAGTCCTCCGGCGCGACGTTGTAGTCGCCGATGACCGCGTAGGGCCGCTCCGGCGCCGCGGCCATTTCGCTGCGCACGGTGTCGCGGAGAACGCCGAACCAGTCCAGCTTGTAGGAGTAGTGCGGGTGGTCCGGTTCGCGACCGTTGGGGACGTAGAGACTCCACACGCGCGCACCACCACAGGTGGCGCCGACTGCCCTCGGCTCCACCGATCCGTCGTACGCCGGCTGTCCGGGCAGGTCGCGCACAACATCGTCAAGGCCAACGCGCGAGAGGAGTGCGACACCGTTCCAGCGACCGTCACCGTGTGCGGCGACCTCGTAGCCGAGCGCCTGGATCGGCATTTCGGGGAAGTCGGCGGTGGCGCACTTGAGCTCTTGAAGGGCCAGCACATCCGGTTGAGCCGTCTCGAGCCATTCCACGAGGCGTTCCAGCCGGGACTTCACCGAGTTCACGTTCCATGTGGCGATGCGCACGGTAGGAGGCTAGCGTGATGAGTCAGCCCATCGCTGCGCGTCACGTGGCGGCTGGGGCTACGGTGGGGGAAGGCTCGTAGCCATCAGCGGGCCGCGATGAATTGGGGCTGCCCGTGAAGAGAACGGCCCTCGTCGTTGCCGCCAGCGGAGTCGTGATGGCCGCAGGACTCGTGGCACCGGCAGTTGCCACTCCAGCGGCGTTTGAGGTGGCATCCTCCGCCGCGACCGTCATGGACGTTGAGCGTGCCAAGAAGGACGCTCGGCCCAACATCGTCATCATTCAGACCGATGACATGATGGTCAGCG
>JALQUH010000179.1 GCA_023263845.1 Candidatus Nanopelagicales bacterium
CGCTCATGCTCGGTCAGCACCTCGTCGCCGGCCACTGGCAGTTCACCTCGAGCGATCGCCGCGGCGTACGTCGCGGGATGCTTGTGGTTCCACCAGCGGCGACCGGCAACGTACCCGTGGGCGCCCGGACCGGCCCCCCACCAGTCGTTGCCCCGCCAATACCCGAGGTTGTGCCGGCACTCGGCTCCGGGCTGCGACCAGTTGGACACCTCGTACCACGACATCCCGGCAGCGCGAGTCAGTTCGTCGATGATCACATAGCGACCGGCCGCGACATCATCGTCGGGTGCCGGGATCTCTCCACGCCGCACGCGCATAGCCAACCGCGTGCCGTCCTCCACGATGAGCGAGTACGCCGACAGGTGGTCGACGCCCGCCTCGAGCACCGCTGAGACCGAGCGAGTGAGGTCCTCGTCGGTCTCCCCCGGTGTCGCGTAGATGAGATCCGCACTCACGCGATCGAATCCCACCGAACGCGCCTCGGCGATCGCGGTGAGCGAGCGACCCGGCGTGTGCGTCCGCTCGAGAACCTCTAGCACGTGCGGCGCAACGCTCTGTACGCCAAACGACACCCGCGTGAAACCACCCTCCCGAAGCTGCTCCAAGGCGACGAGATCCACCGAGTCCGGGTTTGCCTCAGTCGTGACCTCGGCATCAGCGGTGAGGCCGAACGTCGACCGCAGAGCATGGAGGACGCGCACGAGATCCTCGGCACCAATCAGCGTCGGGGTACCCCCGCCGAAGAAGACGGTGTCGATGGGCCCTGCCTCCGGGACTGCCGTGCGCGCCAGCCGAATCTCCTCGATGAGCGTGTCCGCATACGTGGCACGATCGGCGCCGGGACCGAGCTCGGCCGACGTATAAGTGTTGAAGTCGCAGTAGCCGCACCGAGCGGCGCAAAAGGGGACGTGGAGGTAGAAGCCCCAGGTGTCCAGCCCCCGTGCCGCCTGCGCTGCCATGCGGCAATTCTCCCCGACTCAGCAGGCCATAAACCGGCGGGTGCGGCGTACAGTGGGGGTAGGTCAACGAAAAGGGGATGCCATGTCCAGCCCAACACCAGCACCGCAACAGCCACTGTCGGATTCTGAAGCCCGGATGTGGGCCATGATCGCCCAACTGTCTGGCATCGTGGTCGGTTTCCTCGGCTCCTTGGTGATCATGCTTGTCCTCGGCCCCCGAAGTACCTTCGTGAAGTCGCAATCGACCGAAGCGCTGAACTTCCAGATCACGGTTGCCATCGGCTATGTGGTCGGAATTGTCCTCAGCCTCGTGCTCATCGGGGTGTTCGTCATGCTCGCCGTCTGGATCCTCAACATCATCTTCTGCATCATCGCCGGCCTGAAGAACAACAGCGGTGAGGAGTACCGCTACCCGCTCACCCTGCGCCTGGTGAAGTGATGCGGCGCATCGCCGCCGTTTCCACGGGTGTCATCCTCGCCTTGGGTGCCCTGACGGCCTGCGGCGGCAGCGCCACAGATCGCGCCGAAGACGCCATGAACGATGCGCTCAGCGGCAGCGCCTCGGTCCAACTCGACGGAGACGGTGGTATCAAGGTGGAGGGCAGCGACGGGACCGTCGAGTTCGGCACCGGCAACCTGCCTGCCGACTGGCCTAGCGAGGTGCCTCCGCCTCCGGGCTTCGATGTGATCATGGCCGGTTCCACCGCGGGCGACACGAACTGGACCGGGTCCTTCACCGCGCCAGGTGATCAGACGGCCGCGGTGGAGGCCTACGTCAGGGACCTCATGAACAAGGGGTTTGCCGTCGACGGCAACATCCCTCTCGGCACGAATGGCATGTATGGCCTGGTCGGCAACGGCTACCGGGTCGACATGCTGGCGATCAACATGGGTGAGTCGACGCAGGTGACGATGCGGATCGAACCGCTTCCATAGTTACTTCTTGGCTGGCTCAAGTTACTTCTTGGCTGGCTCATCCGAGGTGGATAGTGCCGCGATGAACGCCTCCTGGGGCACTTCCACGCGTCCCACCATCTTCATGCGTTTTTTGCCTTCCTTCTGCTTCTCCAGCAACTTGCGCTTGCGGCTGATGTCACCGCCGTAGCACTTGGCGAGCACATCCTTGCGAATAGCGCGAACTGTCTCGCGCGCGATCACGCGCGAGCCGATGGCGGCCTGAATGGGAACTTCGAACTGCTGCCGGGGGATCAGCTCGCGCAGTTTGGCCGTCATCGCGACGCCGTAGGCGTAGGCCTTGTCCTTGTGCACGATCGCGCTGAATGCATCGACCGTGTCGCCGTGCAGGAGGATGTCGACCTTAACCAGGTCGGCTACCTGTTCGCCGCTGGGCTCGTAGTCCAGCGATGCGTAGCCCTTGGTGCGGGATTTCAACTGATCGAAGAAGTCGAACACGATCTCAGCGAGCGGCAACGTGTAGCGCAACTCCACGCGGTCCTGGCTGAGGTAGTCCATGCCGAGCAGGATTCCGCGCCGACTCTGGCACAGCTCCATGATCGTGCCGACGAAGTCAGACGGGGCGAGAACAGTCGCCTTCACCACCGGTTCGTGTACCTCGGCCACCTTGCCGGTGGGGAACTCCGACGGGTTGGTCACAACGAGTTCACGGCCGTCGTCCATCACCACGGTGTAGACGACGTTGGGCGCCGTCGAGATGAGGTCGAGGTTGAACTCTCGCTCAAGGCGCTCCCGCACGATCTCGAGGTGGAGCAAACCGAGGAAGCCACAGCGGAAACCGAAGCCGAGCGCGACTGAGGTCTCAGGTTCGTAGACCAGCGCCGCATCGTTCAACTTCAGTTTGTCGAGCGCATCACGCAAATCCGGATAGTCCGAACCGTCGATGGGATACAGGCCGGAGAAGACCATCGGCTTGGGATCGCGGTACCCGCTCAGCGCCTGCGTCGCACCCTTCTGCGCCGACGTCACGGTATCGCCGACTCGGGACTGCCGGACATCCTTGACACCGGTGATGAGGTACCCGGTCTCCCCGACACCGAGGCCTTTGCTCGGCATCGGCTCCGGTGAGATGACGCCTACTTCGAGGAGATCATGGACTGCGTGCGTCGACATCATCGCGATGCGCTCACGCCCCGTGACCTGACCATCGATCACGCGCACGTAGGTCACCACTCCGCGGTAGGTGTCGTAGACGGAATCGAAGATCAAGGCCCGCAGGGGTGCATCGGCGTCACCCACGGGTGCGGGAACGAGCCGCACCACCTCCTCGAGGAGTTCGTGCACGCCGTCCCCGGTCTTGGCACTCACCTTCAGGACGTCATCCGGGGAGCACCCGATGATGTGCGCCAGTTCGGCGGCGTACTTCTCCGGCTGAGCGGCCGGCAGATCGATCTTGTTGAGCACTGGAATGATCTGCAGGTCGTTTTCAAGGGCGAGGTAGAGGTTGGCGAGCGTCTGCGCCTCGATGCCCTGGGCCGCGTCGACCAACAGGACGGCGCCTTCACAGGCTGCCAGGCTGCGGGAGACCTCGTAGGTGAAGTCCACGTGTCCGGGGGTGTCGATGAGGTTGAGGACGTAGTCGACGCCGTCATCCGCCCGGTAGGGCAGGCGCACGGCCTGGGACTTGATTGTGATCCCACGCTCACGCTCGATATCCATACGATCGAGGTACTGCGCCCGCATGGACCGGTCGTCGACGACACCGGTCAGCTGCAGCATGCGATCGGCCAGCGTGGACTTCCCGTGGTCGATGTGCGCGATGATGCAGAAATTGCGGATGATGGCCGGATCGGTCCGGCCTGGCGCGGGGGCGGGCACTGGAGAATCCTCGCACGGGGGACCCATCGACCCCGCCTGGGCGCTCCCGGCGCACGTTTGTCACCCAGGACCGCGTATTCGGCCACTTTGGGGGCGCTGTGGCACCGTTGTAGGTGACAAAGGCGAGGCGGGAGGGGCACGTGACCCGGATTTGGGGTCAACCGGCCCAACCGGGTAACCTTTCCCTTCGGCCCAGCCGCCTGGCGGGCCTACCCGAGACGACAGGCAAGGGCTGGACCGTGGCGAACATCAAGTCGCAGATCAAGCGCAACCGCACCAATGAGAAGGCGCGGCAGCGCAACAAGGGCGTGAAGTCGTCCCTGAAGACGCACATCCGCCGCTTCCGCGAGGCGGCCGAGGCTGGCGACGCCGCCAAGGCCAATGAGCTCGCCCAGGAGGCGTGCCGTCAGCTCGACAAGGCCGCCAGCAAGGGCGTCATCCACAAGAACCAGGCTGCAAACCGCAAGTCGGCGATCTCGGCACAGGCTGCCGCCCTCTAACGTCACCCGCTTCACCACATGCCCGGTCCGTGAGGACCGGGCATTTTCATGTGTCGCCTTCGGCGGGCCTCGTCGGACAGAGGTGGCATGCTGTCGCTGTGGCCAACCTCCCCCTGACCCTGATCGTGGGCTCAGAGCAGGTGCTCGTCGATCGCGCGGTCGGTGATGCGCGCGCGGCCGCTCGCGCGGCCTTCGGCAGCGACCCGGAGCGACGCGAGGTCTTTCTCGGCGAGGACGACGCAAAGGCCGACCTCCTCGAAGCACTGAGCCCCACCCTCTTCGGCGAACCGACCCTCATCATCATCGTCGGCGCGGACCAGTTCGAGGATTCGACCTTCGCCCTCATCGAGCAGGCGCTGGCCGAGCCGCCCGAGTCCATCGCGCTTGCGGTCCTCCATCCTGGCGGCGTCAAGGGCAAGCGCTACCTCACCGCACTGCGCTCGGCGGGAGCCGAGGAGGTGGCCTGCCCGGCGATCAAGAAGGGCAAGGACACCCTGGAGTTCCTCGCCACAGAGATGCGCCGGCATGGCCGCAAGACGTCCCCCGAGGCGCTGCGAACCCTCCACGAGGCCATCGGCCACGACATTCCCCTGTTGGTCGGGGCGATCAACCAACTGTGCGCAGACGTCGAGTCCGGACCGATCACCGAGGAGCACGTGCGCACCTACTTCGCTGGTGTCGCGGACATGCAGGGCTACCGGATCTCTGACGCCGTCTGGGACCAGCGGCCCGTCGATGCCCTGCGTGATCTGCGCTGGTCGGCCGAAAACATCGGACGCGGCGGAGTGGGCCCGGCGGTGACAGCAGCGATCGCGAGTGGATTGCGCAACCTGGCCAAGGTCCAATCGCTTCCCAGCACGGTAAGTCAGGCCGATGCCATGGCCGAGACCGGAATCAAGTTCGACTGGCAGTTGCGCAACGTCCGCGCCCGCGCCAAACGATGGCGGCCCGATCGCATTGCCCGCGCGACCGTCAGTCTCAGCGACCTCGACGTCGCCATGAAAGGTGGCATGCGTCGGGGCGAGGCCCTCGATGCCGACCAAAAACTCCATGAACTCGAGGAGTACGTGGTTCGCACGGCGTCTCGTGTCGATCCCGCTTAACAGATCTACCTCGTCACGAACCCGAGAGCGGGCTCAACCACGACCGCGACGTCACCTACTTCGTCGGTGCGCGCGACCAGCGCTCCGGTTGCCTGCCACTGACGCAACGTCTCCGGCGCGGGATGCCCATAGCCGTTGTCGGCAGCAACCGAGATGATCGCCAGCCGTGCGCCGGTCCAGGCGGCCAAGGCAGGATCTTGCAGGCGCGAACCGTGATGCGCCACTTTCACGACATCCACCCCCTGCACCGTGAACGACGTACGCAAGGCGACCTGCGCGGCCGTCTCCACGTCTCCCAACAGCAGGATTCGCACTCCGCGTACCTCGGCCATGAGGACGACGCTCGCATTGTTCGGTGCCGACTCTGGGCCGCGAATAATGCGCTGCGGCCACAGTGTCGTCAGCCGGACGCCCCCGACATCGACGACGCGGCCAGACCGGCAGCGAGCGCGCGAATCGCACGGGGACTCCAGAGCACCGTTGCAGGTTAGGAACGCTCGGGGCTGGCAAGCCGCACATGTCCCATCCTGGGGATGCATCACGCCCTGCGGCCCTGGGGACAAACGGACCTCGGTGGTGGTCGGGCCGGGGCTATTGCGCGCAGGCGCCTGACCTAAGAGTTCTGGTGCCCAAGCAGCGGTGAGACGACCACCGCCACGATGCCGGGCCCGGTGTGAGCCCCGACCACTGCCCCGAGGGGGCACTCAACAATGCGTGTATCGGGCAGGTAGTCGATGAGGGACTCCGCCAGATCGCGTGCCCGCTCGTCGCCATCGAGGTGCTGAACGGCGATTTCCACCGAACGTCCGAGCGTCGCGGCCAGCGCGAGTTCGGTGAGCCGTGCGATGGCCTTGGACGCCGTTCGGACCCTCTCCAGTGGCACGACTTCGCCGTCGAGGATCTGCAGGATCGGCTTGACCTGAAGCGCTTGTCCGACGGCTGCGCGTGTGGCTCCGATCCGGCCGCCGCGGCGAAGGTATTCGAGGGTGTCGACGTAGAACAGCGAGGTCGACTCGCGCGCCTTGCGCTCGACGAGGTCGGCCACGTCCTGCGCTGCGGCGCCGGCCGCGGCCGCCTCCGCGCCGGCAAGCGCGGCAAAGCCTAAGCCCATACCAACGGTCCGACTGTCGACGAGATGGACGGGGATGTCGGTCTCCTTGGCAGCGAGTTCGGCGGACTCGAAGGTGCCGGACATCCGCGACGACAACGTCGCGCACACGATGGCGTCGGCACCGCCTGCCGCGGCAGCGGCGAAGGCCTGCCGGAATCGCTCCGGTGTCGGCCGCGACGTCGTCACCGGCTGCCAGGCTCGCAGAGCATCGGCCACTCGACGCACCCCAGCCGCGTCGGTGGTCTCGTCGTAGGCGCGTCCGCCGACGATGACCTGGACGGGGACGATGGTGATGCCGGTGTCGCGCAGCAACTCACTCGGCAGGTAGGCCGTGGAGTCGGTGACGAGAGCGACGGGCACCCGACCAGGCTAGTCGGCCAGACTTCGGCGCAGTGTGGCCGCTGCCGATCGCGGGCGTACGTCCTCGACCTGGACCTCCTGCGCTTCGACCCAGGCGGCGGCTTCGCGGAGGGCCCGCGCGGTTCCCATCAGCGCTCCCCGCACCGGTTCACCTGCTCGCCCGGTCTCCAATGTCACTCGCTTGGCCACGAGGGTGCCCTTCCGTCGAGCCGGATCCACACGGCCTACGAGCCGTCCACCGTGCAGGACGGGCATGGCGAAGTAGCCGTGCACACGCTTCGCGGCCGGCGTGTAGGCCTCGATGCGGTGGGGCATGTCGAAGATCCGCTCCATACGGTCGCGGTTCCAGATGAGCGAGTCGAAGGGCGAGAGCAGGGTCGTTCGGGATCTCGTGCGCGACGCCGTCCCCAGCCATTCCAGTGCCTGCGGTGACGCCCAGGCGCGCTGATTCCAGCCGTGGACCGCAACCTCCATCAGGTCGGTGTCAGCGATGCGCGCCTTGACGTCGTTCACGCCGAGCCGATGGATGTCGGCGATGTCACCGGCTGTGCCGACCCCCACAGAGTGGCCGCCGAGTTCGGTGAGCCGACGCAGACACTCGGCGTCATCAGGTCCGTGGATACCGTCGGCATCGCCCCAGCCCCGCTGCTCGCGCAGTTCCGACGGGACGACTCGCTCCGGAAGGTCATAGACGCGGCGCCAGCCAGCGCGACGGGTCACCACAACCTCGCCGATATCGAGCAGCCACTCCACGGCGATCTTCGTGTCCGACCAATCCCACCAGTCAGCGCTCTTCTTTGCGCCCCCCAACTCACGCGTGGTGAGGGGCCCTTCGGCCCGCAGACGGTCGGTGATGGCAGTGAGCGACGTCCGCGGAACTCCGTGCCAGCGCTCCCCCTTGCGCACATAGTCCCGACGGCGAAAGGCGAACCACGGCCATTCGGCCATCGGCAGGATGCATGCCGCGTGGGACCAGTACTCGAACGCCGTATCACCGTTCCAGTAGGTCGACTCGACAGACGTGCGTCCGATCGCGCCGAGGCGCGCGTACGCGACGAGCTCATGCGATCTCGCGAGGACGCTGATCGTGTCTAGCTGCACGGCACCGAGGTGCTCGAGCATGTCGGCGACCGCACGCTCGCGCCTAGCCTCGGACTTCAGGGTCGCCTTGCTGTCGAGCAGGCCCTGCGCCCAGAGGGCCGCACGACGCGCCTCGTCGGCGGACAGCTCGATCACGGAAGTAGCGTCCTCATCGGGACGAGATCATCGGGCAGCAGGTCGGCCATCCACACGTCGACGCGTTTCCCGCGATGCGCCATGCGAAGCCGAGCCACACCAGGCATGACGCGAAAGCCGACGCGTTCAACCAGTCTGCGCGACGGATCGTTGCCGACGACAGCGTGCCAGGTGATGACGTCCAGGTCGCCGTCGCGGAAGCCCCAGTCGCACACCAGCCAGGCCGCCAGGCTGCCCACGCCTTGTCGCCGCGCCCACGGCGCGACGAGGAATCCGATCTCCGCCAAACCCGCCTCGTCAGGGCGCAGCGAGATGTTGCCGCACCATCGTCCCTCGACCTCGATGCCCCAGCGCATACGCTCGGTGTCCACCGGCGTGCCGGTACGACGTTCTACGAAGGCAAGGGCATGCTCGCGCTCATAGGGCGACGGCACCGTCGTCCATCGCGCTATCTCGGCGTCCTGGCAGGCCACCGTCATGTCGTCCACATCGTCCAGGGCCATTTCGCGCAATGTCACGTGGCCAGCCCGGAGAGTGGGCGAGCCTGCCCCTGCATCCACGGCTATTCCGGGACGACGTTGACGAGCTTGGGGGCGCGTACGATGACCGTCTTGATGCCGCGACCCTCCAGCGCCTTGACCACGGCATCGGATGCCAGAGCCAGCGCCCGCAAGTCGTCGTCGGCAATGTCCGGAGGCACCTCAAGACGATCGCGGACCTTGCCGGCGATCTGCACGACGCAGGTGACCGAGTCCTGCACGAGCAGCGCCGGGTCGACCGTGGGCCAGCCAGCGCGCGCCACGGACGGCGCATGGCCGAGCAAACGCCACATGTCCTCGGCCGTGTAGGGCGCGGAGAGGCTCAACAGGATCGCGACAGCCTCAGTGGCTTCGCGCACGGCGGGGTCGGCCGGGCCGCAGCCAGAGTCAATGGCCTTGCGAGTGGCGTTGACCAACTCCATCGCCTTGGCAACCGCGACGTTGAAGCGGAACGACTCGATCGCCTGCTCGGCGTCATGCAATGTGCGATGGGTGACCTTGCGAAGGTCGAGGTCACCTGTGGTGGGATCGACGCCCGGGTCACTCGTGACGTCCTGAGCCAGCCGCCAGGCACGGGCGAGGAACTTCTTGGAGCCCGCGGGCGAGACTTCGGCCCAATCGATGTCGTCCTCGGGGGGTCCGGCGAAGACCATCGTCAGACGAATGGCATCGACGCCGTGGACGGCCAACTCGTCAGAGAGTCGGACAAGGTTGCCGCGCGACTTGCTCATCGCTGAGCCGTCCATGACGACCATGCCCTGGTTGAGCAGGCGGGTGAACGGCTCGGTGAAGTCGACCATGCCCATGTCGAACAGGACCTTGGTGAAGAAGCGGCTGTACAGCAGGTGCAGGATCGCGTGGGTGACGCCGCCGACGTACTGGTCGACGGGCATCCACTTCTTGGCCGCCTCGACGTCAAAGGGACCGTCTTCCTTGTGCGGGTCGAGATAGCGCAGGTAGTACCACGAGGAATCGACGAAGGTGTCCATCGTGTCGGGATCGCGCTGGGCATCGGCGCGACCGCACCGCGGGCACGCGACGGTGGCCCACTCGGTGGCCGCCCCCAGCGGAGAGGTGCCCTTTGGCTTGAGATCCAGGCCCTGGGCCGGCGGCAGCGTGACGGGCATTTGATCGATCGGAACCGGCACCTCGCCGCAGTCGACACAGTGGATGATCGGGATCGGTGTGCCCCAGTAGCGCTGGCGGGAGATGAGCCAATCGCGTAGGCGGTAGTTGATCGACTCCTTGCCGGTGCCGCGCTCGCCGAGGATCTCGATGATCTTGGCGATTGCTTCAGCCTTGCCGAGCCCGTCGAGCGGTCCAGAGTTGACGTGGGCCCCGTCATCCGCGGTGGCGACGCCCGTCTCATTGGGGTTCTCCCCCGCATCAACGACGACGCGCACCGGCAGGTCGAACTGCCGGGCGAAGTCCAGGTCGCGCTGGTCGTGCGCGGGCACGGCCATGATCGCGCCGGTGCCGTAGTCGGCGAGCACGTAGTCGCTGGCCCAGACGGGGATGCGCTCGCCGTTGACCGGGTTGATCGCGTAACGCTGCAGGAAGACACCGGTCTTCTCGCGATCGTTGTTCAGGCGATCCATCTCGGAGGTCTGCTTGACCTTCTCCAGGTACGCCGCGAACTCCTCTTCGGCGTCCGTACCCGCAGCCAGCTCCGCCGCGAGATCGGAGTCGGCGGCGACGACGAAGAACGTCGCTCCGTAGAGCGTGTCCGGGCGGGTGGTGAAGACGGTCACCGGCTCATCGCGGCCCTCGATGACGAAGTCGACCTCCGCACCGGTGGAGCGCCCGATCCAGTTGCGCTGCATGAGCAGCACTTTCTCCGGCCACTTGCCCTCGAGTTGCGCCATGTCGTCG
>JALQUH010000056.1 GCA_023263845.1 Candidatus Nanopelagicales bacterium
TCGCTTATAGTAGAAAGACACTCCAATATGACTCTCATCGAGCATAAACTTTACCAAGACAACCTTAAACTGAAGGAGATCAACGACAACCAAAACACACTTCTAAAGATGTTTGCGAAGAAAGTTAAGACTCTTCAAGTACGTGATTTTTCGTTGACACTCCGTATAGGCTGAAAAAGATGAGTTCAAACTCCAAATTAGACGTGAAAAACAGAAGGTTCAAGTGCTTAATGAAGAGGTCAAAGGGTACCAAGCAACTATTAGGATGCTCAAGGCAAAACTTGTCAAAGCTCTCGACTTATTTTTGGTTGTCAGTACCAGCGATACGAAACACTCCAAAGAAAACACTCTACAACGGCTTATTGGTGAAAATCAAGAACTACGTCTCCTCACTACTGGCCAAGATGGGGATGGAACGCCGTACCCAGATCGCGGCCTACGTTGCCCGCATGGACGTCGAGCAGAAGCACGACGACCGCGGCTAGAGCGGTATCGACCACTCGAGTCGCGTTCCACCCGCGTCGGAGACGCGATGGACGGTGAAGTTGCCACGCAACTGCTCCGCCCGCGACGAGAGGTTTGCCAGGCCGGACCGCCGTCCTCCGTCACTGACGCCCACACCGTCGTCGGTCACCGTGAGTCGGAGATGCTGACCGTCCGCCTCCACGAGCACCTCCACGCGACCCGCCTGGGCGTGCTTCGCCGCGTTGGTGAGCGCCTCCCGGAGGACCGCGATCACCTGATCGGTCTGAGCGGTGGAGGCCGAAGAATCGACGGCGCCCACGAAGCGCACGGCGGGGGTGAAGCCCAGGAGCGCTCCCGACTGCGTGCACTCACGCATGACGCGGGCACGCAGCTGGTCGGAATCGGTCTCCACGGGTTCATGCAGCGCGAAGATGGTCTGCCGGATCTCGCGCACCGTTTCATCCAGGTCGTCGATGGCTCGTGTGAGTCGATCCTGCACCGCCTCGGGCAGGTCCTCTGATCGAAGAGCGCCCTGCAATTGAATTCCGGTAGCGAACAGGCGCTGGATGACCAGGTCGTGCAGGTCGCGAGCGATGCGGTCACGGTCCTCAAAGATGCTCAACCGTTGCTGCTCACGCCGCGCCGACGCGAGCACGACGTTGACGGCAGCCTGCGCCGCGAAACTCTCCGCCACCGGATGCAGTTCCGGATCCAGCGCCTGCCAGGGCGACTCCCACAGCAAGAAGAGCTGACCCAGAATCCGCTCCGGTGTTCGAAGGCTCAAGGTGACGACCGATCCGTCCCAGGTCGGTGCCTCATCCGGCCCGACGGTGGTGCCCATGACCTCACGACCGGTGTAGTCCGATCCCGCGTCTACGATCTCCACGGTGAATCCCTGACGCTCCGGGAGCGCAACCGCGGCGAGTTGAGCGCCGGTAAGTCGGCGAGCCTCGCGCGCGGTCATGACCAGCACATCCTCGGTGCTCGCGCCCATCAGTACGGCGTTGTCGATCTCGGTCATCGCAGCCAACCATCGTCCCCGCTGATGCGTGAACTCATAGAGCCGCGCGTTCTCGATGGCGACGGCGGCAGCGGCGGCGAGCGCGGACACGACGTGCTCGTCATCAGCAGTGAAGTGGTCGCCGTCCTTCTTGTCCGTGAGATAGAGATTGCCAAAGACACGTCCGCGCACTCGCACGGGCACGCCGAGGAACGATGTCATGGGCGGGTGG
This sequence comes from Candidatus Nanopelagicales bacterium, assembly GCA_023263845.1. Lineage (GTDB taxonomy): Bacteria > Actinomycetota > Actinomycetes > S36-B12 > S36-B12 > Mxb001. The sequence goes on from JALQUH010000056.1 coordinate 1,698, forward strand.
CCAGCCGGGAAGCCTGCCGATGCCGGGTGCTTGGTCAAATCGTCCATCCGCAGTGGGACCGGATGATCGATGAGCAGTCCGAGCACACCGCGGCCGGCGGGCAGGTTGCCGATGTCCTGGGCTGTCGCCACGTCCATGCCGACGTGGATGAACTCACCAACCCGGCCGTCCGGGCCGATCACACCGAGCGCGCCATAGCGCGCATGGGAGAGATTGACCGCGGCCTGCACGATGCGACGCAGCGTCGACTTCAACTCCAAGCCGGCCGCGACGGCAACGACCGCCTCGAAAAGGCCCTGGTCGCGCTCACTGGTCATAGCACCCATACTGGCAGCGTGAGTGGCTTCGCGAACATTCCGATCGTCCATCGTGGGGCGGTCCGCATCCTGGGGGCCACCTGCCTCGCCCTCAGTCTGGCGCTGACCGCAGCGCCTCCTGCGAGCGCCCACCAGCCAGTGCGGTTGAACTCCTCCGATCGAACGCCGTCCCGAGGACCTCTCCTCGTAGACGGCACGGTGTCCTTCGCCGTCTACGCATCGGTGCGCAAGGGCACGACTCGCGGCTTCCGCGTGGATTTAGAGACCGGCGATCGCCTCGCGGTGCAATTGCTGATCCCCGATACGGCGCCCGCCAATCGATTGGCTTCGTCCCAGTTGCCGCGCGTCACGATTATCGATCCGCGGGGACGTCGTACCACGATGACCATCGATGAGCGCACGCCGTTCTACGAGCCGTACTCCGGCACGTCGTACCTCTATCTCGCGCGCGTCAACGAGGCAGCGCTGGACGGCCGCTATCGCATCGTCGTCACCGGACGATCCACGACAAAGGTGCCCGTGGTGATCGGCGTGGGATACCGCGAGGTCCCCGGACAGGTACGGGGATAGGCGTTAGATCCCGAGGATCTTGGCCTTGGCGGCGGCGAACTCCTCGTCGGTGAGCAGGCCCTTCTCCTTCAGGGCGCCCAGGCGCTCAATCTCGGAGATGGCGTCCACCTCCGGCTCAGCGGCAGGAGCGGCGGCCGGGGTCGCTGCCGCGGCCTCCTTCGCGGCCTGCTTGTCAGCCTGGTTTTGTGCCACCTTGCCGCTCACGGCTGTGGCGGTTCCAGCGACGACGGCGGTACGGGCTACGGCTCGGCCAATGCGCGGCATTGTTGCTCCCAACGTTGGACTCTTCATTCACGCTAACCCGTTCACCCTACGCCATGACCCCGTGGCGGCACGGTGACCAGATATCCGACCGGAAACCGGACGAAATGGCTCAGCGAGCGAGGGCTGTGCCGGGCGGGATCCGTGAAGTCAACGCTGCGAGATCGCCGCGCTCCACCTCCTGAACCCATTGCTGGGCATACCAGCCACCCTGCTCGATGAGCTCGCCGTGAGTGCCCTCAGCCCGGATCTGCCCATTGATGAGCACCAAGATTCGGTCGACCTGCGCAAGGCCACGCAGCCGGTGCGTGATGAGCACGGTCGACCGACCGCGCGTCACCTCGAGCAGATCATCCGTGAGTGCATCGGCCGTCCCGGGGTCAAGATGCTCGGTCGGTTCGTCGAAGACCAGGATGCGGCGCTCAGCGAGCAGGAGTCGAGCCAGGGCGAGCCGCTGCCGTTCACCGCCGGACATCGTCGCCGCGCTCACCCTTGTGTCGAGACCCTCGGGGAGGGTCCCAAGCCATCCGGCGAGTCCCACTCGGGCCAGGACTGCGCGGAGCGCATCATCGTCGGCATCAATCTGGCCGATGCGCAGGTTGTCCCGCAGCGTGGTGTCGAACACGTGGGCGTCCTGCTGCATGAGGCCAACGACGCCTCGCACGTCATCACCGTCCATGAGATCAATAGGCACGCCGTTCAGCGTGACGCCGCCCTCGTAGCTCACGAAGCGCAGCAGCACATTGGCCAACGTCGACTTGCCGGCACCACTCGGTCCGACGACAGCGACGCGGTCGCCGGGGCGCAGGGTGAAGGACAGGCCCCTGAGCGTGGGGGCACCTTCGGGTGACCAACGTGCGTGGACGTCGCGACATTGCAGCGTCACCTCATGCTCGGGCGCCGGATCGGCGCGGTGTGGATCGCGCACCGGCAGGCGTTCGTCGAGAACCTCGTCGAGCCGCTCAGCTGCTGCGCGAACACGCAGACGAGCGAGGGCCGCCGTAGGAAGCGTCGCCACGACGTCGTAGGCAGCCAGCGGCAGCAGAGCGGCGACTGCCAACCACTGCGGCTCAATGCGTCCATCGACAACCGCGGGGATTGCAGCGATGACACAGACGACGACCGCCAGTCCCTGCAGCGCGGTCGACAGCCCCACACCTAGTCCAAGACCTGCGCTCTCCCGGCGAGCGATCGCCGTCAGGTCGACATCACGTCGCCGCACCTCGGAGAGGGCAAGATCGGTGGCACCGAAGGCAAGAAGGTCAGCGCTGCCATCCAGGCTGGACACGACCGCGGTGGACAGGGCTCCACGAGCCGCAGCAGAACGCCGCTCGGCATGCAGCGCAAGGCGCGCACTCAGCCAGGGGACCAGGGTCAGGCCGATAAGCAGAACCACACCCAGGCCCAGGCCGGCTCCGGGCACGAGCCAGGCGAGGAATCCCACGGTCGCCACGGACACGAAAATCGCCTGCAACCAGGGCAGGACGACTCGCAGCGGCAGGTCCACGGCGGTGTCAACGTCGGCCACGAGTCGCGCCAGCAGGTCACCGCCGGTGTAACGGCGTAGCCCGACCGGTGCAAGGCGCTCTAGGCGGTCATACACGCGGACGCGAAGTCCGGTGAGACCACGGAAGGCGGCGTCATGGCCAATGATGCGCTCGAGGTAGCGGAAGACCGATCGGCTGAGCGCGAAGGAGCGCACAAGTACGGCGGCCACCGACAGTGCCAGCACCGGTGGCATCTGCGCGGCATACGAGATCAACCAGCCTGCGGTGCCCAGCAAGGCGACGGTGCTGAGGGAGGCGATCACTCCACAGAGAGCGGCCGAACCGAGTCGCCACTTCTGTGTCCGCATCGCCGCGCCCATGACCCCCATCAGAAGTCCCGCACCATCGTGTCGGTCTTGCGTGGGCGCAGCTCAGAGCGAGGCCGCGAGACCGCAGTCCGTGACCCACCGACATGGACGACCACGTCCGCGATGTCGACCAACGCCGGGCGGTGGGCGACGGCGATAACCGTGCAGCCGTTCGACCTCGCACGCGCGATGGCGTCGACGACGGCCTGTTCGCTTACACCATCCAGAGCGGCCGTGGGTTCATCGAGCAGGAGCACCTGCGGCTCGCGGACGAGCGCCCGCGCCACCGCGACGCGGCGTCGCTGACCTGAACTCAGTTCATGGACCGGGGTGCTGAGTCCGTCGGGAAGCAGTTCGAACTCTGCGAGCGCCCCCGCATCACCGAGTGCACGTTGGATCCGCGAGATGGACGCATCGGGGGCACCCATCCGCACAGCGTCGGCAATGCCGGGCCGGTCGACGCCGGGGACCACGAGGTGCGGATCCTGCGGCACCCAGCCAATGCGTCGCCGCCACGCGGACATGTCGACATCGGTGAGGTCGATCGAGTCTTCGCCGTCCCACGTCAACCGAATGCAGCCGGACGATGGCGCGGTGAAGCCCAGGAGCAGTGACAGCAGCGTCGACTTGCCGCCACCGCTACGTCCCACCAAAACCACGATCTGCCCGGGACCGGCTGAGGCCGTCGTCGGGGCGAGGGCCGGGCCATCTCGGTCCGGGTACTCCACACTCACCTGCTCGAACTCGATGGCCACGCGCCCGGGGATATCCGAGCGTTCGCCAACGCTCGGCAAGGGCTGCTCGAGCAGGGTCAAGACCTCGTCGGCAGCGCCAAGACCTTCAGCGGCGGCGTGGAAGTGCTGGCCGACGAGGCGGATCGGAAGGTAGGCCTCGGGGGCAAGGATGAGGATGAAGAGTGCAGCACTGAACGCGATGCCGCCCTCAGCAAGCCTGACGCCCACGGTCACGGCGACAAGTGCCACCGACAGGCTCGCGAGGAGTTCGAGGGCGAACGATGACAGAAAGGTGATGCGCAGAACTCCCATCGTCGTCGTGCGGTAGCGCTCACCGATGGCTTGGATCGCCTGGGCCTGCATCCGTGCCCGACCGAAGACCTTCAAGGCGGGCAGGCCCGCGACCAGATCGAGGAAGTGGCCCGACAATCGGCTGAGCGTCTCCCACTGTCGCTCCACGCGGGACCGGGTGTAAAGCCCGATCAGGATCATGAAGACCGGGATGAGCGGCAGGGTGATCGCGACGATGAGGGCGCTGAGGAGGTCCTGGCCCAGGATGGTGACGAAGACCGCCGCGGGGACGATGACCGCAAGGACCAATTGCGGCAGGTACCGCGCGAAATAACTGTCGAGCGCGTCGACACCACGCGTCACCAATGCGGCGACCGCCCCCGGATCGCGGCCGGCCGGGCCTTGCGGCCCAAGGGCCAGCACATGACTCAGCGCCGACTCGCGCAGTTGTTCCTTAGCCTTCGCCGATGTGCGATACGCGGCAGTCTCAGCCAACCAGCCGAGCAGGGCACGCACCCCGAATACCGTCGCCAGCAGAGCCAGAACACCGGCGACGTCGTACAGACGGGCGCCGCCCTGGGCCACGTCAACGATCACCGTCGACAGCAGGCGCGCCTGGGCAATGATCAGAGCGGCCATGGCGGTGCCGAGCACGACCGCGAGGATCAGGAAGCCACGCGTGCTACGGGCGTAGCGCAGCAGACGGGGATCCAAGGGCCTCATGACGGCATCCTGTCGGACGAAGGCGGGGCGGCGCAGGTCCCCGGCGAACCGTGCTGACGAGCGGGCAAACCCGTGGCCTTAGAGTGCGCGCACCATGTCGACCAATGCCACGAGCCGCGTGTCCTCCGGGCCACTGCTGTGGGTCAACATGCTCATCGTCTGGTTCGTGTGGGGGTCGACGTATATCGGCATCCTGTTCGCCACCGAATCCATCCCGCCGTTCCTCGCCATGGGGACCCGGTTCTTGGTCGCCGCCGCCATCATGGTGTTGATCACAGGGGCGACGCGCGGGTGGCGAGTCCTGCGGGTGACGCGACGTGAGTTGGCTTCGGCGCTGTTCATGGGGGTCGCCCTGCTGGCCGTCGGGTTGGGCACGGTTGGGCTGGCGAAGGACTACGTCCCCACCGGTGTCATGGCGCTCATCATTGCGGCGACCCCACTCACCATCGTGATCTGGCGGGTCATCACCGGCGATCGACCAGGTCGCTACACCTTGGTGGGAGTCGCCGTGGGACTGGTGGGCATCGGGTGGATGCTGCTCCCGGGCGGCACGACCCCCGTGTCCGGTTCAGACGGCGATGTCGTGTTCTGGAGCCTCATGGTCCTCATCTCCAGTTCCATCTGGGCTACCACGAGTTTCTTCTCGGTGCGCCTGCCCAAACCTCGTGACTCGTTCGCGCTCACCACGTATGAACTCCTCAGTGGCGGCCTGGCGCTCATGTTGGTCAGCGTGGCGATTCGGGAGCCCATCGACCTGGCTGCCATCACCGGTCGATCCTGGGGCGGTTGGCTCTACCTGGTGATCTTCGGGTCGGTCATCGCCTTCAGTTCATTCACCTGGCTCATCAACCACGCCCCGATCTCCCTGGCGTCCACCTACGCCTACGTCAACCCGGCCGTGGCCGTGGTCCTCGGGGTCGCCCTCTACAGCGAGACAATCACCAGTGACGTCGTCATCGGACTCACCGTGGTCTTGGGCGGCGTCGTGCTCGTCGTGAGCGGTGAGTCGCTGCGCGTCAAGCGCCTTCGCCCCGTCCCCGAGACCGAGGTCACCTAGTTCGCACGACGCCGTGAAGGTGCCGCACCACCCGCCACTCAACGTCATCGGACGCCAATTTGGCCAATACCCCACGCGAGCGGCCCCCGGGGGAGCAGAGTCCTCCTACGAACCACCACCGAGGAGACCCATGGCATCGACCGTCACGCGCATGATCGCCGCCGCAGGCGCCGCCACGCTCATCGCCGGTGCCGCCATCGCGGCCGCCCCGGCCGCGCAGGCCGACGGGGACTACTACGGCACCTGGACGCTCACAGCCATCAAGGGCGAAGGGCAAAAGCAGAAGTGTGAAGGGCCCGCCCAAGGGACGGATGTCTGCCCCGGGGGGGAGACGCTCACCCTGAAGTCCAACTACCGATATGCGGCGTCTGCCTACCTTGCCCAGTCCTTGTGGCTGGGCGCGAAGGGGAACAAGAAGGGGTCCTACGTCACCACCGTCCTTCCTGGCACAGGACAGCAGATCGTTGTCCTCGACAGCGACAGGAATGGCGTCACACCGCTCGGTGGCGCATGGCAGATGGAACTGATGAAATCACGCTCGGGTACGCCCACCAAGATGGTGCTGACCCTGCAGACCGGTTTCGGCGAGTTTTCCCTGGTACTCAAGCGCGATTCCGCGTAGCCCTATCACCGATAGCGACGCAGCGACAACTAGGAGCGCAGTCATGACATTGATCCGCAAGCGCCTGCTGGGCGCAGCAGCCGTCACCGCCTTCGTCGCCGCGTCCACCTTGTGTGCCGCCCCGGCCGCGCAAGCCGATGGTGGCTACTACGGGAGCTGGACCCTCGTCACGTACAAGATGGGCAAGAAGAGCATCAAGTGCGATAACCCTCCCAACGACGAGGGCCTGTGCGCCGCAGGCATGACGTTGGACCTGAAGGCCAACTACCGCTACAAGTCGACGATCAAGGGCTTCGATCTGCTCATCGCGCCGGGCGCAGGCGACTTCGTCACCGCCACCGTGCCCGGAACAGGGTCACACGTCATCGTCCTCAATCTCGATGCCTTCCCGACGTTCCTTCGCTCCTGGAACATCACCTTGAAGGGCACGCGCTACGGCACTCCTCAGAAGATGGTCCTGTCCGGCTCCCTCGGTGAAAACACGGAGGACCCCTCGGACGATGGCATCGTCAAGTTGGTCTTCATGCGGAACGGCAAATAGCAGCCGGCCGCTGGGATAGATGCTGGCCGACAGTCCGCAGTCGATCGACCAGTTGGCACCGGTGACCCCGGTCGCCGCGGGCTGCATCGGAGGCGAGTTCGAGCGCGAGTGCGCGCGTGAGGCTGCTGACCCCGCCCTTGCTCGCGCTGTAGACCGCGGCTCCGGCATTGCCCTGGACCCCGGGTCGGCTAGTCGAGACAGCCCTCCGCGCCGCTCCTCTCGAACTGCGCTGTGGAGCAGACGGCCGTGACCGGGTAGTACGCACCCATGGCTTCGGCGGTCGCCGCGGCATCACTGCCCGGGGCGACGTTCTGCACCGCAAAGTCGAAGCCGGCGCTGGGCAGCATGTTGCGCAGAGCAACCATCTCCATCGCCTTGGGCTTTGTCACCGAGGTCGGCAACCAGTTGATGTCGTTGGCGCTCGTGGCGTTCCGCGGCTTGCTCGCCGGTGTCGAGATCGCGATGGTGACGTACCCGTCAGCGTCGCGCACGGCTGCATTGTCGGCCACGCAGCCGTAAACCGTCTTGCCCTTGGGCTTGGGATTCGCCACGACCGGGTACGGCTTCGCATACACGTTGTTGCAGATTGACCAGTAGCGCATCTGGTAGTCCGATGTCGGCCACGGCACGGGCGTGGTGCCACCTTCGACATCCCACGGGGTTGATGGCGGCAGCATCTTGATGACGATGACCTGCCCCTTCTCCGGGGTGAACAGCATGGATGCATAGGCGTTGGCGTTGTTGGGGAAGAAACTGTTGGTGGTCGCGGCCGATGCGCGGAAGAAGCTCAGGGACGGCGGGCAGCCACCCGGTGCCGTCGTGCACGGGGCAGGCTGCGGCGCGGGTCTCTTGCCCTGCTTCAGCTTCTTCAGAACGCTGAGGATCTTGGCTCCCTTGGCGATCTTGCCCACGGCCTTCAGGGCCTTACCGCTGCACTTCTTCAGGGGTGTGCGCGTTCCGTCGCCGTCGACCACTGTGAGCGAAGGCAGGGTGACGTCGGACGCCTGACCACCCGTCGGGAGATAGACGCGCATCACCAGGAAGCCGAGGTTGGCGGGGAGCTTGCCGTTCGCCTGGGGATCGGAGGGCAGGATGGGTATGGCGTTTTCATCGCCCGGGGAAACGTCATCGGACAGGGTCACTGTGAAGGTTCCCCCGGATGGCGTGTCGGGTGCGGACGCCTGCGCCCACGGGTTCGCTTCAGATGAATCCGCATCGGGCACGATCTCGTAGTCGGTGACCTGGGAAGGCGCCCCGGTGGCGCTCTCGAAGGTTCCAAAGGTGTTGTCGTAGGCGGTGAACGCCATGAACCGCGTGTCCGGGTACGTCCCGTTGACTTCGATGGACATGCCCGGTTCGGCGAGGTAGGGCGTCGTCCAGTAGATCGCGCTTGTATCCGGGAATGCGACGTTCATCGTCTGTGGTGTCGTGACCACCCACCACGAGCAGTAGGGAAACGCTGAGGCAAGGGAGGGGGCCTTGGCGCTCGGCGCGGCGGGGGCGGGTGCAGCCATGGCACCCGCGGGCGTGGTGAGTCCCGCGACGAGGAGGGGAAGGGCGAGCAGCGCGGTCTTCTTCATCTCTTGAGACTAAGGATCGACCCTGTCGTTGTCTTGCCGATGACACATCTCGGTGCTCAGCAAGGTTGGATGCCGGTCATCCGCCGCCGGACCGCTCCTCCGCGATCGAGTTGCCCCCGTCAACCACGAGACACTGTCCCGTGGTGTACGCCGCGCCCGGCGTGCACAGCCAGGCGATGGCGGACGCCACCTCGTCGGCGGTGGCACTGCGGCGCATCGGTGTGCGCAGGCCCTGCTCCCGCTCGTGCTCGGTCTGCGATCCGGTGGCGATCCAGCCGGGCGCGACGGCGTTGACGGTGATGCCGTCGGCGGCGAAGTCCACGGCGAGCGAGCGAGCCAGCCCCACCATGCCGGCCTTGGCTGCGGCGTACGCCGACTCCCCCTGCATCGCCATCACCGGACCGGTGACGCTGGCGACCATGACGATGCGTCCCCACCCCGCCTCCCGCAGGGCCGGCAGAGCCGCACGCGTGACGAAGTACGCCGAGTCCAGATTGCGGGCCATGGACGCACGCCAGGCATCCGCGTCCAGCGACAGTGCATCGCCGCCCTCGGCGGCGCCAGGCAGCGCCACGCTCGTCATGCCGGCGTTGTTGACGACGATGTCGAGCCGCCCCCAGTGCTCGCGTGCCGCGCGCACGAGAGCCTCGGCGTCGGGCGCCCGCGTGAGGTCGGCGATCGCCCCGTGGGCGGCGAAGCCCCGCGCGCCGAGCGAGTCAATGCGCTCGTGCACGCGCTCGGTCGTCGCCGCCAGCGTCACGGAGGCACCGAGTTCGGCGAGCGCACGCGCGGCGGCGAACCCGATCCCGGACTCGCTACCGGCTCCGGTGACCAATGCGACGCGGCCGGTGAGATCGAGACTGGTGGGCACCATCACGTCACCAGTCGGGCGACGGCTTCGTCGAAGAGTCGCGTATGCAGGTCCACATCAGCAAGCGTCGTGACCGGACACATCAGCGCCATGTTGTGGAAAGGCGTCATAAGGACGCCGCGATTGGACATGAAGAGGTGCAGGTACTCGTCGAGTTCGTCATCCTCCGCATGCGCCGACTCTGTTCCGTTGCGTGGTGCCGGTGCAACGAATCGGTACTCCGCTCGAGCTCCGAGCTGGCTGATCGACCACGGGACGTCGTACTCCTTCAGCGTCGCCTCGACCCCCTCGCGGAAGTGGGTCGCGAGGTCGATCATGTGCGTGAACGCGTCATCGGTGAGCACATGCTCCAAGGTGGCATGCATGGCGGCGGTCGACAGGACATTGCCGGCGAGCGTGCCACCGACACCTCCCACGTCAATGAGGTCGGCATCGGGATGGTCGCGCACCATTTCGGCGATGCGTTCGGTAATGCCGTAGGCCCCCGACGGGATCCCCCCGCCGATGCTCTTGCCGATCACGAAGATGTCCGGCTGCAGATCCCATGCTGCCGTGCATCCACCGGGACCCGCAGAGATCGTGTGCGTCTCGTCGATGAGGAGGAGGGTGTCGTACTTCGTGCAGAGTTCGCGAACACCCTCGAGGAATCCCGGGTCCGGCAGCACGATGCCGATATTGGTGAGGGCCGGCTCGGTGATAAGGACGGCGACGTCCCTGTGGGCGAGGGCCTGTTCGACGGAGTCGAGGTCGTTGAACTCCACCGCCCGCGTGGTGTCACCGATGGGCGACGGAGCACCCACATTGCCGCGACGCAGCTCAGTGGCGCCGTCAGGGCCCATCTGCACGAACGTCTCGTCGACCGAGCCGTGGTAGCAGAAGGAAAAGGCGGCCACCTTGGGCCGACCGGTCACCATCCGTGCCAGGCGCAACGCCCAGCGGTTGGCGTCGGTAGCGGTGAGTGAGAACGACCACAGCGGCATGCCGAAGCGACGAGTCAGATCGGCAGCCACCCACTCGGCGTCCGCACTGGGCAACATCGTCGTGATGCCGCCCTCGACACCGATGCGTTCCTGAACCGCAGCAACCGTCGCCTCAGGTGAGTGCCCTGCCATTGCGCCGGTGTCGCCGAGGGCGAAGTCGATGTACTCGTTGCCGTCGACATCCGTGATCCGGTTGCCGTGCGCGGTGGCGAGGTAGAGCGGGTGCCCGCCGGACCACTTGTTCATCCAGGTCATGGGCACGCGACCGAAGAGGTGATCGGCCTCGTCGTACAACTCACGTGAGCGCGGTGAACGCTGCACGTGCAGTTTCCGTTCATCATCCAGGAGTGCTGCCAGCCGGTCGCGGTCGATCGCGGTCATGTCCATCCTCTTCATCAGGTGGCTACACCTTAGGGCGCGTGTCCGCCGATCCGCTCCTCTCTGTTCGGGACCGACCCGCCAGGATCAGCCCCAGGGCCACCGCCGCGACCTCGATGACGGCACTCGCCAGAAGAAGGTTCCGCCAACCCCAGATCACCAGGGCCGCGGCGAGCAGCGAGCCGACCGCGAAGGCACCGGTCTTCAACGACGCAGCCGCAACGAAGACCAGGCTGCGCACACGTGTCGGGGACTCACGATCGCGTACCTGCAGGACCGACGTCAGTTGCGGGGCCTCGAGGACGCCGAGGACGAACGCGACCGGCACGGCGACCCAGAACGTGGGCACGAGGGCAAGCACGGCAATCACCACGCCCAGGCCGGCAGTGGTGATGACAACGAGGGTGCCGGGACCAAATCGCCGAATAGGTCGCCGCGCGAAGGCCAGGGCCCCCAGGAGTGCTCCGAAGGCGACAACCGCGAGCAGCAGCGCACCCTTGCCGGCATCGCCTGCGAGTTCCTGCCCGAGCAGCGGGGCGCTGATGACCACGCCGGCGATCCCCACAAAGGCGACGGTGCTGATGATCGTCGAACGTCGCAGTGCAACCGAATGCCAGAAGATGCTCAGCCCGCGCAGGGCGTGACGAAGCGGTTCGGACGGCACCGTGCTGTCGCGGCGCGGGATGGCCACGAAGAGTAAGGCGAGTCCGGCGCACAGGTAGAGAACGGTGACGACCTCGAGCGACGCCGCGCCGGGCGTTGACGCGTCGTAGACGTAGGCGATGCCGACGAGGGCTGGCCCAAGGATGTCGCCAATGTTGTAGGTCGCGGCATCGACGGCGTAGGCCCGGGACGCAGGCACCTCAGGGGCGATACGGCGTACCTGGGCACTCCAGGCGCCAATGAACATCGGGTGCGCCAGACCCGCACCACCCGCGATGAGAACGAGCAGAGCCGGCGGCCACGAGCCGACGCCGATGGCCAGGGCAGCAGATGCGGCCGAGAGCACGATGATGGCGAGCAGATAGCCCCGTCGGGGCTGCTCCAGACGATCGACTGCAGCGCCCACCAGGGGGCCGACCAGGCCGGCCACGGCGGTGACGGTCGCGACGAGGAGAGACGCGTCCGACGCGGTGCCACCGGCGGCCAGGACGCCCAGGATGATGGCGCTCGGCAGTCCACCGCTGGCGGCGCGGCCGAGGGACGCGACCGTCGCATAGAGCCCGAGCCGCTGTCCGGGTGTCGTCACGGGAGCACTCTAGGAGCGGCTTCGTGGACAGTGCCCTTCGCTACCCCGGTACTCACCAGATCGCCGATAGACCATGATGAAGGTACCTACAACCACGAATGAGGTCCCCATGGAATTCGGCCAGTTCCTCTGGAGCTTGCTCATCATCTTCTTCATGATCATGTACTTCATGGTGCTGTTCAGCGTCATCCTTGACCTGTTCCGCAACCATGAGATGAGCGGCATCATGAAGGCGGTCTGGATCATCCTTTTGATCTTCATCCCGCTGATCTCGCTCCTGATCTACGTCATCATCTACGGCCGCGGTATGGCCGAGCGTCAGCAGGCGGCGGTGGTTACCGCGCAGAAGGAGCAGGAGGCCTACATTCAAAAGGTCGCCGGGTCCAGCCCCACCGAGCAGATCGCCCAGGCGCAGGAGCTGCTGAGCTCTGGCGCCATCTCGCAGGAGGAGTTCGACAAGATCAAGGCCAAGGCCCTGAGTTAGTCGCTGCCTTGTAGGAGCGCCCGAGGCCCGGCCTTGGGCGCTCCTACTTTTTCCTGGGAAGGAACTACGCCGGAATCTCGCGAGCGAGGTCGGCGATGACCTCCACTCCGGGATACGTCGCCACGAGGGCACCCGGCAGGACGATCTTGGACCGACGCAACCCGCTGCCGACAATGACGAGGGGCTGTTCGACGACACGTTGATCGACCAGGATCGGCCACTCGCCCGGCAAGCCGATCGGTGTGATGCCGCCGTACTCCATGCCGGTGCGCTCCACGGCGGCGTCCATTGACGCGAACGAGATCTTGCGTACGTCGAGCCGTCGCCGCGCAACTCCATTGACGTCAGCCCGCGTGGTGGCAAGAACGACGCACGCTGCCATCCGCTCCATCCCTTCCCGCTTGCCCGCAAGGACGACGCAATTTGCCGATGCGTCATGTGGGACGTCGTAGGCCGCGCAGAAGGCTGCGGTGTCGGCGAGGTCCGGATCGATCTCGGCGACGAACACCTCTGCGGCGCCCGGCCAGTCGGCGAGGGCAGCCTGGGTAGGTGGCGGCAAGAGGTCAGGACGGTCGAGGGCCGGGGTCGTGATGAGGGTGCCAAGGGTCGCCATGGGTCCATTGGAGCAAATACATACCCCATGGGGTATCCTCAACAGACCCTGGAACGTTGGAGGATCCCCCATGTGCAGCCCCGCCCACTGTCATACCTGCGGCAAGATCACCTGGACCGGTTGCGGCGAGCATGTCGATCAGGTCATGGCCCACATCCCCGAGCAGCAGCGCTGCACCTGCCGCTAGCCCACCATGCCACCGCGCGCCGCTGACGCAGCGCTGCGCGGCGAGCGCCTCGCGGCGATCCTCGTGCGGCTGCGCGAGCACGGCAGCGTGCATGTTCCGGAATTGGCCGAAGAGTTCGGCGTCTCTCAAGCCACCTTGCGTCGCGACCTGGCGATCCTCGAAGAACAGGGGCTGTGCCTGCGCCGCTACGGCGGTGCCGTCCCTACCGACTCCAGCACCGAATTGCCGGTCGCCTATCGGGACCGACGGTCGAAGAAGGAGAAGGCGGCCGTTGCCCGCATTGCCGCATTACTGCTTCCCCCAGGTCCGCAGACCGTCGGGCTGACCGGTGGCTCGACGACCAGCGAGATCGCCCGCGAACTGTCCAAGCGTGTGGACCTCGTCATCGTGACCAACGCGCTGAACATTGCTAGTGAGATGGCGGCCAAACCGCGATTGCGCGTCGTCGTCTCCGGTGGTGTGGCTCGATCGCAGAGCACCGAGTTGGTGGGGCCGTGGGCGGAGTCAGCACTGGCTCAGGCGACGATCGGTACGGCGTACATCGGGGTGGACGGCATCGACCTCGAAGCCGGACTCACCACCCATGATGAGATTGAGGCTCGCACGAATGCGGTGCTCCTTCAGCGGGCGGAGCGGGTCATCGTCGTGGCCGACTCCAGCAAGTTTGGTCTCAGGCTCGCCGGTCACATCGCGCCGTTGTCGGCGATGAATGTGCTGGTGACCGACCGCGGTGCCGATGAGGACACGCTGGAGGCACTGCGCGATCTCGGCGTCGACGTCGTCCTGGCCTAGACCCGCCTAGGCGGAGCAGGCGACCTGGTTCTTCAGGCGAATCCGAAGCGCCACCGCCATCAAGATCATCGACGCGATCGCGAGGAAGGGCTGCACCGGCGCGAACCACGTCATGGCGCCCGAAGCACCGAGGGCGAGCAGGACCAGCTTGTTGCAAACCGGACAACCGACCGCGAAGTAGGCGATGAAGGCACCGGTGATGCCGAGCCGGGACGCCTTCTTGTCCTCCGTCCGCTCCTCGGCTGTCTCGGTCTCCATCCACGGTTCCTTGACATACGTCGCCACCAGCAGTCCACCGAGGATGCCGGTGAGAACGACGACGGGGTAGGACCACCAGGTCACCTCGACCGCACGGCCGAAGACCGGGTTGGGGATGACGGCGGTCGGAAGAGCAACCAGAACTGCAGTGGCGATGCCACCGAGCAGCGCCACCCGCCAGCGGCGCGTGGACCACATGCGGAGGGCGTCGATCACCTCACCATTATACCCCGGGGGGTACCGACTCCAACACATCGAGGCACTTCCGGCGAAAGATCGTCGGCTTGCGGAAGGATCCGGCCCATGGATCTCACGCAGCTCACCGCGACGCAGTTGCTCGACCTCTACCGGACCGGGCAGGCCTCACCCGTCGAGGTGCTCGCGCAGGTTCTGGACCGCACTGAGCGCCTCAACCCTTCCCTCAACGCCTTCTGCCTCATCGACTCTGAGGCTGGAATATCAGCAGCCCGCGCCAGCGAGCAGAGGTGGGTCGATCACCGGCGTGATGGCTCACCCGTCGGCGATCTCGACGGTGTGCCCGCCACGATCAAGGATGTCCTCACGACCAAGGGCTGGCCGACGCTGCGGGGCAGCCGTGCGATTAGTCCCGACCAGGTCTGGGACGAGGACGCGCCCTGCACCGCGCGCATCCGTGAGGCCGGTGCCGTCATCTTCGGCAAGACCACGACCCCTGAGTTCGGCTGCAAGGCCGAGACGAACTCCCCACTCACTGGGATCACCCGCAATCCCTGGGATACGACCAAGACCCCGGGCGGTTCGTCCGGTGGCACGGCCGCCGCGGTCGCCGCGGGCCTCGGGCCGCTCAGCATGGGCACCGATGGCGCGGGCAGCGTGCGCATCCCGGCCGCCTTCTGTGGCAACGTCGGCATGAAGGCGAGTTTTGGTCGCGTGCCGGCCTTCCCGCTCTCCCCGTTCGGCACCGTCGCCCACGTCGGTCCGCACACCATGAGCGTCACCGACTGCGCCCTCCTGATGAACGTCGTCACCCGCCCTGATCTGCGCGACTGGACGTCGCTTCCGTACGACGGCACGGACTATCTCGATGGAATCAACGACGGCATCACTGGATTGCGCATCGCCTACTCACCCACGCTGGGGTACGCCGATGTCGATACCGAGGTCGCCGAACTTGTCTACTCCGCTGTACGCGAACTCGAATCCCTCGGCGCCATCGTCGAGCAGGTCGACCCCGGCTTCGATGACCCACTCGACATCTCGACCGGCCTGTGGTTCGTCGCTTCGAAGACCGTGTACGACTCCCTCGGCCCGGAGGGGCATGCCGTCACAGATCCCGACCTCGCGGCGCAGGCAGCGCAGGGTGCGGAGTTCAGCGCCCAGGACGTGCAACTGCTCACCCTCAAGCGCAATGCGCTCGGCACGCTGATGCGGGAGTTCATGACCCGGTACGACCTGCTCGTCACGCCGGCGGTGGCGATCCCGGCGTTCGAGGCGCGTCCCGCGGGCGCCGTGCCAATGACACCGGAGTCGATGCTCTCGTGGACGCCGTTCAGCTATCCCTTCAACCTCACCCAGCAGCCCGCGATCACGATCCCGTGCGGACTGACGGCCGCAGGACTGCCGGTGGGCCTGCAGATTGTCGGGCGGGCACACGACGACATGACCGTGCTCCGTGCTGCTCGCGCATACGAGTCCGTGCACCCCGCGCCGCGCCCCTCGATCTAGCCGATGATCTAGCCAAGCAGCGCCTTCATCCGATCCGCCACGATCCCGATCGCCTTCACGGGCGCAACGCGCGACATGCGGTCGAGCATGCGTGCGTCACCACCGATGAGCACCCGGAAGGTGTCTTCGCGCACTGCCTCGATGATCTGATGGGCGGCCTCGTCGGCGGATGTCATCTTGGGTGTCTTGCCATCGGGCATGGTCGGGGCTTCGACGCCGGAGTTCGTTGCGATGTTGGTGCCGATCGCTCCCGGAATCA
>JALQUH010000079.1 GCA_023263845.1 Candidatus Nanopelagicales bacterium
GAGTTGACGATCGCCACCATGCCCATGCCCATGTTGAAAGTGCGTTCCATCTCCGCACGTTGCACGCCACCGGCCGCGATGAGGTCGAACACCGGACCGGGCGTCCAAGTGCCGCGGTCGATCTCAATCGCCAGATGAGCGGGCAGGACCCGCGCCAGATTGGCCGCGATGCCGCCACCGGTGATGTGGCTGAAGGCGTGGACGTCGACGTTGTCGATGAGGTCGAGGCAGTCCTGGGCGTAGATGCGCGTGGGCTCGAGCATTTCCTCACCCACACTGCGCCCTAGGTCAACCACGTAGGTCCCCAAGCCGGGGCCCCCCTCACCGAGCAGGACACGGCGAGCGAGGGAATAGCCATTGGAGTGAAGGCCCGACGACGGCATGGCAATCGCCACATCACCGGAGTGCACACGATCGGCGCCGAGCAGGCGGTCCGCCTCGACCACTCCGGTCCCCGCACCGGCGACGTCGTACTCATCCGGGTCGAGTAGGCCCGGGTGCTCGGCGGTCTCGCCACCGACGAGCGCACACCCGGCGATTTCGCACCCCCGCGCGATGCCCGCGACGATGGACGCAATGCGCTCGGGCACGACTTTGCCCGTCGCGATGTAGTCGGTCATGAACAGTGGCTCGGCACCGCACACCACGAGGTCGTCGACCACCATGGCCACGAGGTCCTGCCCGATCGTGTCGTGGATGTCCATCGCCTGGGCGACTGCGACCTTCGTGCCGACGCCGTCGGTCGATGTGGCGAGCAGGGGTCGGCGGTAGCCCTTAAGAGCGGACGCGTCAAAGAGTCCGGCGAATCCCCCGAATCCACCGACGACCTCGGGTCTCGTCGCGCGAGCGATCGCATCGCGCATCAGCGCAACCGCACGTTCACCCGCCTCGACATCGACCCCCGAGTCGGCGTAACTCACCATGTCAGGGACGCTCCAGGGCATCGGCGGCGCCAGTGGCGGATGCCGAGGTGACGCGCTTCTCCAGGCCTTCGAGCAAATGCTTGCCGATGACCTCGGGCTCGGGAATCGGTACCGGATACACACCGTCGAAGCAGGCGCAGCAGAACGAGCTCTTCGGCAGTGTCGTTGCCTCGATCAACTCATCGAGTGAGACATAGCCGAGGGAGTCGGCTCCGATGGAACGGCAAATCTCCTCCACCGATAGTCCATTGGCAATGAGTTCGGCCCGGGAGGCGAAGTCGATGCCGTAGAAGCACGGCCACTTCACCGGCGGCGATGAGATTCGCACGTGCACCTCGCGAGCTCCGGCCTCACGCAGCATCCGCACGAGTGCCCGCTGCGTGTTGCCGCGGACGATGGAGTCGTCGACGACGACCAGTCGCTGGTCAGCGATCACCTCGCGGAGCGGATTGAGCTTCAGACGGATACCGAGTTGGCGAATAGTCTGCGACGGCTGGATGAAGGTCCGGCCCACGTAGGAGTTCTTGACCAGACCCTCAGCGAAAGGGATCCCCGACTGCTGTGCGTAGCCGATCGCGGCGTAGCGACCAGACTCCGGCACGGGAATCACCAGGTCAGCCTCGACCGGGTGCTCGTCAGCGAGACGGCGACCGATCTCAACGCGCGTGGCCTGCACGCTGCGGTCCGAGATCGTCGTGTCCGGCCGAGCGAGATAGACAAACTCGAATAGACATCCCTTCGGCTCGGGCTTGGCGAAGCAGTGCGCGCGCAGCCCGTGCTCGTCAATCGCGACCAACTCACCCGGTTCGATCTCGCGGACGTACGACGCTCCGACGATGTCCAGCGCCGCCGTCTCGCTCGCCACCACCCAGCCACGCTCCAAGCGTCCGAGCACGAGCGGGCGGATCCCCTGCGGATCACGGGCGGCGTACAGCGTCGTCTCGTCCATGAAGACCAGCGAGTAGGCGCCCTGAAGTTTGGGCAGCTCCTTCATCGCCGCGACCTCCATCGACTCATCGGGATGCGATGCGATGAGGGCGGTCATGAGGTCGGTGTCGGAACTCGCACGGGTCAACTTGGGCATCCCGAGCGGCAACTCTCCAGGTCCGTCTAGGGCTGCGACGCGATCGGCCAGTTCAGCGGTATTCGTTAGGTTGCCGTTGTGCGCAAGGGCGACGTGCCCGTTGGCGGTGGAACGGAAGGTCGGCTGAGCGTTGTCCCAGCAACTCGACCCGGTGGTTGAGTAGCGGGTGTGCCCGATCGCAAGGTGTCCGTGCAGCGACTCCAGGCTCGCCTCGGTGAAGACCTGGGACACCAGCCCCATGTCCTTGTAGACCACGATGTGATGGCCGTCGCTCACCGCGATCCCCGCGGACTCCTGGCCGCGATGCTGGAGGGCGTAGAGGCCGAAATACGTGAGTTTGGCGACGTCCTCGCCCGGCGCCCACACTCCGAAGACGCCGCAGGCGTCCTGGGGTGCCCGGTCATCGCCCAGGTCACCACCGAGCTGGAATTCGTGTGTGAGCTTGCCGTCACCGCGCGCCACAGGCCGAGTCTATGCACGACCCGACCCCCGTCGGCACGGGCGCCCCGGCGCGGCGCGGCTACCACGTGCGAGGCCTGGTTGCGCGCCAAGAGGTCGAATCGCGCACGCCGCGTGCACAGTTCACGGTAATTCCTCGGAACCCGGTGATTGTGGCCCATATCTGCCCGCATCGGTCCGATCTCCTAGGCGTACGCCGACCAAGGAGGACACGTGCACCGATCGCGCATCATGCTCGCTCTCACGAGTGCCACAGCACTCACCGGCGGACTGCTGACTGCCGTCGTCGCGGCGCCCGTCGCGCAGGCCCACGGCACCATGACTGACCCGGCCAGCCGGATCTGGGCTTGCTACAACGACTACCCGTACAGCACAAACGATGTGTGTGCTGATGCGTGGGCGGCCAACCCCCAAGCGCTCTACGACTGGATGGGGGTGCGCGATGGCGGTGTCGCCGGCGCGCATGAGTCGACGATTCCTGACGGCCAACTGTGTTCGGCGGGCGATCCGACGTACGCCGCCTTCGATGTGCCCTCCGACCAGTGGCCGGTCACCAACCTCGTTCCCGACGCCGACGGCAAGTACACCCTCACCTGGACGTCGTCTGCTCCGCACGCAACGGAGTACTACCGCGTCTACCTGAGCAAGCCCACCTACGATCCCACCACGCCGCTTGCGTGGGACGACCTCGAGGAGGTCTACGAATCTGGCCCCCGTGCTCGCGAGGCCACGACGACCATCCGTCTCGACCTGCCCGATCGCGAGGGCCGCCAGATGCTGTACACCATCTGGCAGCGAAGTGACTCACCCGAAGCATTCTATTCCTGCTCCGATGTGACCCTCGACGGCAGCGGTGCGACGGCTCCGACGCCTGAGCCGACGCCTGCTCCCACGCCCACTCCTTCACCTACACCCATGCCGATGCCAGACATGCCCGGTATGACCGAGGGCATCACCGCGACAACCACCATCAGCAGTGACTGGGGCGCCGGCTTCTGCGCCAACGTCGACGTGAGCACCACGTCGACACTCAGCGAGCATTGGCGCGTCGACCTACCCTCCGGCATCACCATCACCTCGTTGTGGAATGGCGTCCGCACCACGCAGCCCGACGGCACCGTGAGCGTGGGCGGCGCGGAGTGGAACCACATGATCACCGCCGGCAGCCCAACCTCCTTCGGCTACTGCGCCGACCGCACGGCCGCACCGGCACCTGCGCCTACGCCCCAGCCGTCACCGACACCTACTCCCACCACTGGCAGCGGCCTAGAGGTCAGGGTCGAGGTCGTCAGCGACTGGGGCACCGGTCGCACCGTTGACGTCACGGTGCGTAACACCGGCACCAGCGCCATCGCGGACTGGTCAGTGGCGATCCCGTGGGCCGGCTCAGCCGGATCTCCCTGGAATGCCGTGGGTGGAGTGAAGAACGGCGTACTCACGGCGAGCAACGCCTCCTGGAATGGCGCCCTCGCGGCGGGTGCGTCCACCACCTTCGGCTTCATTGACACCACCACGGGTGGACTGCAAGAAACGACCACCTGCAGTGCACTGGTAGGCGGCACCACGGTCACCTGCCTACTGAACGGTGTACTCCGCTAGGGGCTTGCTCGGCCGGTCCGTGCTACCGCGGACCGGCCGGGGAACTGTCTGGGAAGACCCCGCTCACCGCGACTCCTAAATGACCGATGGAAATCCTGGAGCGAACCGAATCACGACGAGGGAGACACCATGACGGTACGGCGCATTGCACTCCTGTTCGGCACACTCCTCGCCCTCCTCGCCGGTGGGCTGGGCCTCCAGGCAGCCAGTGCTGTTAGCGCGGGTACGGCGTACCCCTTGCACACTGACGGCAATCGCATCGTCAACGCCTCCGGCAAGACCGTTGTGTGGGAGGGCGTCAACTGGTTCGGCTTCGAGACCGCGACCCATGCACCCCACGGCCTGTGGTCTCGCGACTACAAGGACATGCTCCGCCAGATCAAGGACCTTGGCTTCAACACGATTCGCATGCCGTTCTCCGTGCAGGCGGTGAATTCGGCCTCCACGAACGGAATCGACTACGGCGGAGGCAAGAACGCCGAGCTCTCCGGCAAAACCCCGCTCCAGGTGATGGACATCATCATCGCCGAGGCGGACCGCCTTGGGCTCATGGTGATCCTCGACAACCACTCCCTCGCTGATGACGGCTTCATGTACGACCTTTGGTACGGACAGAACGGCTACAGCGAGGCCGACTGGATCGCTACATGGAAAATGATGGCGCAGCGGTACGGCGACGACGACAACGTCGTGGCCTTCGACCTCAAGAACGAACCGCACGGCCGCGCAACCTGGGGTGACGGCTCCGCGACCGACTGGCGGCGCGCCGCCGAGCGTGCTGGTAACGCGGTGCTCGCCATCGCGCCGCAGAAGTTGATCGTCGTGGAAGGCATCGAGGGTGCCGTCGCAGGTGGACAGCAGCTCGACCGGCACTGGTGGGGTGGCAATCTCGAAGGTGTGCGCAACAACCCGGTGCGCTTGAACGTTGCCGATCGTCTCGTCTACTCACCGCACGAGTACGGTCCCGGCGTATTCGCCCAACCCTGGTTCAGCGACCCGAACATGTCCGCCATCCTGGCCGACCGCTGGCAGAAGGGCTTCGGCTACATCCACGACCAGCGCATCGCCCCCATCCTCATCGGTGAGTTTGGCGCCAAGAACGTCACGACCGACACCGTCGAAGGTCGCTGGATCACGCAGTTCACCGACTACCTCGCGGCCAAGGGCATGAGCTGGACATTCTGGTCCTGGAATCCCAACTCTGGTGACACCGGTGGGGTGCTCACCGACGACTGGCGCACGGTGCATGCCAGCAAGGTTGAACTGCTTCAATCCATCATGGGGAGCACGCCCACACCAACCCCGACCCCGACCCCGACACCGACACCCACACCGACTCCGACGCCCACACCGACTCCGACGCCCACACCAACCCCGACACCGACGCCGACGCCGACGCCGACGGTGCCCGGTGTACTGACGACCTCACTGGTGGTGGACTCCCAATGGCCAACGGGCATGTGCGTTCACGTGGCCGTCGCCAACGGCACAGCATCGGCACAGACATGGTCATACGTCGACGTCAGCATCTCGGGCACTCTCACCAGCGTGTGGAACGCCACGACGAGCAGCAGTGGTAGCGCGACACGATTGACCGCGCCGTCCTGGGCCCGCACGGTGGCTGCCGGCTCCACCTACACCGCAACCGGCCTGTGCGTGAACGGCACGGTGTCGCTCGCGGGACAGCCGATGCCGACACCGACACCGACGCCGACACCGACGCCCACGCCCACGCCCACGCCAACACCAACACCATCGCCGGGTACCGACCGCCTCGTCGTGGACTCGACCTGGAACAACGGCATGTGCGCTCACCTCGAACTGCTCGCGCCAGTCCCCAACAAGGTCGTACTCACCGTCACCGGGACGGTGAGTAGCTTGTGGAACGCCACGGCCAAGCGCAGCGGCAACGACCTCACCCTCACCCTGCCGTCCTGGGCCCTCAATCGCACCCTGCACAAGGACACCGGCCTGTGCGTCAGCGGCGGAACGATCGGCGTGAAGTCTCTCCGCTAACCTCAGGCCATGACCTCACGCCATCGCACCGCCCTGGCCTCGCTCACGATCACAGTTGCCGCTGTGGCACTCGCTGCCTGCGGTGGCGGATCCAGTGCCAGCACGCTCACGGTCGATGACGTCGTTCCGCGCCTTGCCGACGCGGGCATCGAGTGCACCGACTCCTCGGTCGAAGCCCTCGAGGACGGCGTCGTGGCTCGCGCCGTCACCTGCCTGACCGGCACCACCGGCGCGGTCGTCGTTGCCGTCGCCGACTCCGTCGACGATTTCGACGACGTCAAGTCGACCCTGTGCGCTCAAGCGGAGGGCAACGACGGTTTATCCGACATCGCGTACGGCGCCAACTGGTTGGCCGTCGCCGCCTCCGACGGCAACGGCGTGACGACGCAGCAGGCAGCCGAGGCCCTTGGCGGACAAAGCGGTTCGGTCACCGACTTCTGCGGCTGACGCCTGAGTTAGATGACTCCCCCGCCACGCTCATCGGCGCTGGAGAATCTCTGCACGATGTAGATCGGGATGATCGACACGATCACGAGGGCGGCCGCCACGACATTGACGATCGGCGCCTGGTTGGGGCGGAAGAGGTTCTGGTAGATCCAGATCGGCAGAGTGGTGATGCCCGGGCCGGCGGTGAATGTCGTGACAATGATCTCGTCAAAACTGAGCCCGAAGGCGAGCACGGCGCCGGCGAGAATGGCCGAGCGCATGAGCGGGAACGTGACGCGGCGGAATGTCGTGAAGCCACGGGCACCGAGATCGGCCGAAGCCTCCTCCATGTTGCCGCCCATGCGACGCAGACGTGCGATGGCATTGTTGTAGATCACGACGATGCAGAACGTCGAATGGCCCACTACCAGTGTCATGAAGGTGAGTCCGCCGAGGTAGCTCGTGAACACGTTGTTCAAGGCAATACCGGTGACGATGCCCGGCAGTGCAATTGGCAAGATGATGAGGAGCGAAACCGCGTCCTTACCGAAGAAGTTGAAGCGCGAAAGCGCAAGCGCCGCAAGCGTGCCGAGGATCAGCGCCACCGCGGTCGCTACGAGGCCGAGGATCACACTCGTGACGATGGCGTTGCGGACGCCTTCGTTGTCGATGGCCTTGCCCCACCACTGCGTCGAGAATCCCTGGGGTGGCCAGGCGAGGGTGTCGCCAGCGTTGAAGGAACTGATGAGAACAACGGCCAGCGGAACATAGACGAAGGCAAACGCGATGACCGCGAAGATGCTGAGAGCGACCTTGGTGCCGCGACTGGTCGTCACAGATTCTCCAAGGCTCCAGAACGCCGGACGATAGCCAGGTACATGAGCACGATCACCACGGGGATCGTCGCAAACGCTGCGGCGAAGGGCAGATTGGTCACGTAGTTCTGCTGCACGACATTGCCGAGCATGATGACTTTGCCGCCCACGATCTGCGCGGTGATGTAGTCACCGAGGCTGAGCGAGAACGTGAAGATCGAACCCGCGACGACCGAGGGGAAGATCATCGGAATGATGACGCTGCGGAAGGTCCGCCAACCCTTGGCGCCTAGATCCGCCGACGCATCCAGCATTGAGCTCGGCAGCCGAATGAAACCGGCGTACACCGGCAGGATCATGTACGGCAGCCAGAGATAGGTGAGCGTGATGACGATCCCTACCTCGCCAAAGCCAGGGCCACCAAGCCCGAAGGGGCTGAGGAACCAGGCGAGAACGCCGTTCTCCGGCGTCAGCATCGCCCGCCAGGCGTAGACCTTGACCAGGTACGACGCCCACAGCGGGGTGAGGATCATCGCGACGAGCAACGGTTGCCAGCGCGGACGGGCCACCCGCGCCATGAAGTAGGCAACTGGGACAGCGAGCACAAGGCAGACGATGGTCACAGCGATGGCGATGCCCAGCGTGCGCAGCATGGTCTGCAGATACGCCGGCGTCGTGAAGACCTCGATGAAGTTATCGAGGGTGAAGGTGCGGACGACGGCACTGGTGAATCCATCGACCGTCCAGAACGCGGTGAGGAAGAGGGCGGCGAGGGAACCGAGGTAGACAACGACCAGCCAGGTCATCGGCGCGGCCAGCAATGCCGCGAGACGTGCCCGCGGATGCCGGTAGCCGAAACCCCCCTTCGGGGGATTGGCCGTCGTTACTGCCACTGTTCCCTCGCCGCCTTTCAGCTAGATGAATCCCTTAGGAGCGAAGCTCCGACCAGGCCTTCGACCACTCCGAGTAGGGCACACACTTGACGTCCGTACGGCCGTCGAGGCACACCTCAGTCGGGGTATTCCAGTAGTAGACGTTCTCCCAGTAGGCCGTCTCGCCCGCGTGGTAGTCCGTGCACTGCTGCGGATCGATGTCGCACGCCTTGACGTTGCTCGGCGCCTCGCCGAACCACGCCGTCGCCTGCTGGTTGATCTCCGGGGAGGCAATCCAGTCCAGCCACTTGTAGGCGCAGTTGATGTTTGGCGTGTCCTTGGCAATCATCCAGGTGTCGGACCAGCCGGTGGCACCTTCCTTGGCCTTGGTCGCCCCGATGTTCTCGGGGTAGTAGTTGACCAGGACCTGCCACGACGTGGCACCGGTCATCGTCCCGTTGGTGATGGCCTCGATCTGCTTGTTGTAGTCACTCCAGTACTCGCTGACCAGGGCCTTCTGCTGCTTGAGCAGGGCGATCGCCGCATCGAACTGCGTCTGATCGAGTGAGTACGGATCGGTGATGCCCAGATCGGGCTGCGTCGCCATCAGGTAGACGGCCGCATCCGCGATGTAAATGGGTGAGTCGTACGGGCCCACACCGCCGGCAGCGGGGGAATCAGGCTCGAACATGATCGACCAGGAGTCCGTCTCGCCTACGACATCCTTGTTCCACACCAGCAGATTCGCGCCGCGGCCGTGCGGCATGCCGTAGGCGACGCCGTTGACGCTGTTGTGCGACTGCATCTTCAGATCGGGGAAGATGTCGGCGTAGTTGGGGGTGAGGTCGGTGTTCACCGGCTGCACATTGCTGCCGTAGATCAAACGCAGCGTTGCGTCACCGGAGGCAGAAACCACGTCCCAGCCACCGCCCTGCATGAGCTTGACGGCCTCGTCGGAG
>JALQUH010000283.1 GCA_023263845.1 Candidatus Nanopelagicales bacterium
GGCACCCACCCTTGACGAAGCGGAGGAGGCAGCGGAATCGACCGAGGAAGCAGCCGCCGAGGGCGACCAGACCGCGAGTCCTGCCTGCACTCCCGGGGCGAGTCTCACCGAGCAGACCGAGGGTCCGTATTACACGCCCGGAGCTCCGGAGCGCACCGACATCACCGATGGCGCCTTTGGCACCCCGTTGACGCTCACCGGCTATGTGCTTGATGCGAACTGCCAACCCGTGGCTGGCGCGACCGTTGACTTTTGGCAAGCAGATGGCAACGGGTCCTACGACAACATCGGGTACGTCCTGCGCGGCATGCAAACCACGGACGCCAACGGTGCGTACTCGCTGACGACCGTCATCCCCGGTCAATACCCCGGACGCACCGAGCACATCCACGTCAAGATCACCCCACCCGGCGGCACGACGTACACGACGCAGCTCTACATGCCGGACTCGGAAGCCAACAACCGGGACGGCATCTACGTGCCCGGGATGGAGATCGCGATCGTGTCCTACGACAATACTGAGATGGTGGCGACCTTCGACTTCGTCCTACCGGCCTAGTCGCGCCGACGCTCACCCTCCTGCACGGTCAAGACACGAACGAGACTGGTGAACAAGCGCACCGACGCCGTCAGGAGTAGGACCGTGAAGACCATCTGAGTGAGTACGAGCCCGCGAGCCAACTGACCCTCAGCCGAGATGTCACCGAAGCCGATCGTCATGAGTGTCGTCATGGTGAAGTAGACCGCGTCCAGTGGTGTGCTCAGTCCATTGATTTCACCGGGCAGATCACTCACCGTTCTGTAGGTCGTGGCAAAGAGCAGCACTGTCTCCACGATCATGACGGCGAGCACCACAGCGCGGAACTGAATCGATTCGACGTAGGTACGGCGCACGTCGCTCACCAGCATGTCGCCCAGCGCGAAAGCGAGGCAGGCCAGACCGACCACAAAGGACGTCGCGGCGACGACGGGGAGGTCAGCCCCGATCGTTCGCATGACGATCAACAGCACCACGATGAAGCCCGCGATTACCGCAGGCAGATAGGTGCGTAGCGAGTAACGTCGATGTGCCATGGAGACCTCCCGGGAAGCTGCCACGCTCCGGAGGCTACGCGGCATCTGCGTCTGCGTCAGGGATTGATCGTGATCAACGCCGCGTCTCCGTCCATGGCGATCGACATGGTCACGCCGTCCTCGATGCGCGCGTAGTCCTCATCACTCACCGTGACGATCGGCATGCGGGCGTCGTACAACTCTGCGGCGACGAGGGCGCCGGTGGCGATGATGCCATCGGGCTCGGTGAGGATGATGCCGGCCGGTGCAATGCCCAAGCGCAGTAACTCGGCGAGTACATAGGTGCCCGAACTCGATCCTCGACCCGAGCGCATCACGAGAATGCGTCCGGTGACGATTGCGCCGTGCTGCGGGTGATGGACATCGATGATGTCGCCTTCGGGGCCGATACCCCCCCAGAAGGACACGGGCGCATCGAGTTTGAGTACCGCACCTTCGGCCTCGCCGGAGGTGACGCGCCAGCCGGTGATCGTGGTCATGTGAAAAGCTCCCGGTTCCAGGTCACGCGGCCGGTCGTGGCCGACTCGACACACTCCCCCAGGGTGGCGAGGACGACGTCGACGCCCATGTTGCCGGGCGCATAGTGCGCCCACTTGCCGGAGTTGGTCATGACCGTGCGGGTACCGGGCCGCAGGATTGACGTGACATAGGTGCAGGTGTCAAGCACGAAGGTCACGCCCCACTCTTCAAGCGGTTTCACCCAGCCGCGCCGATCCGCCTCCGCGAAAACTGACCGACCGGTTGAGATGTAGAAGGCAACACCGTCGGCCAGCGCCGGTCCACCAATGATGGTGTCGAACGCCTCACCGATCTCATCGACGGAAGCGTGGGGAGTGCCCAGGCTCACCGCGTCGAGTTTGTCCTCACGCGCCGTCGAGAGTTCCTGGCGAGCGGCATTGAGCCGCTGGGGGGTGATGTGGTGCACGGGTGCGTTGATGTGGGGGCCAAGGGCGGCCTCCAACGTGGGGGCTTCAGGCGTGCGGCCGACAACGTGGAAAAGAGCGACGCCGCCTGATGAGGCTGCCGCTGCTCCCACGGCCTTGAGACTGTCTTCCGACACATCCGACGGGATGCCCACCAGCACCGGATTCGTCGTACCGGCGATGGCACCTGCGAGATAGCCGAGCACCGGATAGGTGACATCGAGTGCGAGCGACTCGGGCGAGAGGCTGGTGCAGTCCAGGACGACATCACCGTGACGCTCTGCATCCAAGTGCAGGCCGCCGCGGGGGGCCTTGCCGGTGATCGCCGCGGCAATATCGACGAAATCGCCGTAACGGTCAGTGCGTGCCCCGAGGACCGAGTTGGCGAAGACGATGGCGTTGGACTCCGCCCACGCGATGTTGGCGCCGACGTCCGGGCGCGAGTCCATTTGGTACGGCGCACACGTCCAGGTCTGGCGGCAGCCGAGATCGACGTAGGCCTGCATGAGATCCCGGCCACCCTGGTAGACCCACTTCTCGCGGTCATTGTTCTGCAGGATGAGATTCGGATGAATCAGGTCGACCGAGCCGACGTTGACCGTCGTGGGGACCTTGACCTGGCCGCCGAGTGCAACGAGCTTCTGGGCGAAGTCCAGTCCGGCCTGGCCGTAGAAGATGCAGCCGTCGATATGTACGGATTCGATGTCGACGAGTTCCTCCGCGCCGCGAATGCGGCCGAGTTCGGTGATGATGCGCATGGAGAGAGCAACTGCTGACCCGTGCTCCCCCGTGAGCATGGCCTCTTCCTCCGGAGTTAGCGTCAGGGGCACGCCGACGACCCTAGTGGACAGCGGTGCGCTGGCACCGTCTGGGCGGACGAGGTCGGGCCGAACGATGTCGTCATCGTGGACATGAGCATTCCTGCACCCCTGACCGCCGAAGCCGGCGATCCGGTGCGCGGCAAGGAGGCGTTCACGGGGCGCAGGCTC
>JALQUH010000223.1 GCA_023263845.1 Candidatus Nanopelagicales bacterium
GAGCGGGGCACGATCTCCACGCGGAATGTGGTCAACGCTGCCGGCACATGGGGTGGTGAGATCGCTGCGCTGGCCGGTGTCGAACTGCCGATCCTTCCTCGCCGCGGATTCATCCTCGTCACCGAGCCACTTCCCCCGGTCGTGCACCACAAGGTGTACGCCGCCGACTACGTCGCGAACGTCGCATCGGACAACGCCGGTCTGGAGACTTCCGCGGTGATCGAAGGTACGCACTCGGGCACCGTGCTCATCGGCTCGAGCCGCGAACGGGTTGGCTTCGACAAGACCTTGGACTGGGAGGTCATTCGCCGGGAGGCGCAGCAGGCTGTGGCGATCTTCCCCTTCCTCGCCGACGTCCAACTCATGCGCACGTACGGCGGTTTCCGTCCCTATTGCCCCGACCACCTGCCGGTGATCGGCCCGGACTCACGGGTCCCGGGTCTGCTACACGCCTGCGGCCACGAAGGTGCCGGGATCGGGCTGGCAGCGGCGACGGGCTTGCTCATCGCCCAGGCGATATCGGGTTCGCACCTGGCCATGGACATCGCGCCGTTCACTCCGGCTCGCTTCGAGGGCAGTCATGTCGCCTGAGATCCGCTTCACCTTCGATGGTGTGCCCATGACGGCCCGCGACGATCAGAGCATCGCGGCCGCGCTCATCGACGGGGGCATCCTGTCCTGGCGCACCACGCGATTCGGGGATCGTCCACGGGGTCTCTTCTGCGGCATCGGAGTGTGCTTCGACTGCCTGGTCACCGTCAACGGCGAACCGAATGTGCGCGCCTGCATATCCGTGGTCGAGCCCGGCGACGACGTGCGCACCCAGGTCGGTGATGGCCATGTCGAGTAAGACATCAGCCGCGACCGACGTGACGGTGCTCGGCGCCGGTGCTGCCGGAGTCGCGGCGGCAGTCGTGGCCGCTCGTTCGGGGTGCCGTGTGATCGTCATCGACAACGGGTCGGTACCGGGCGGTCAGTACTTCCGCGGTGCAGCGACCGAAACGTCGTCTGCGGTCAACTCACGACCGGCAGACCTGTCGTACGCGGAGCTCCGTATCGAATTCGATCGCCTGGTGGCTTCGGGAGCGATCGACTATCGCGCGCGGTGGACGGCGTACGCGGCGTCCATCGATGACGCCGGCTTCGTCATCCGATTGCGGGGGGATGACCGCCACCGAAGCGAGATCGACGCGGTCACCTCGGCCGCCGTCGTGGTGGCCACCGGTGCCTTCGATCGGCAGTTGCCGTTCCCCGGCTGGGACCTGCCCGGGGTGATGTCCGGCGGGGGTGCCCAGTCCTTGGCAAAGGGCGACGACGTCGTTCCCGGGCGACGCGTCGTGGTCGCCGGGACCGGCCCCTTCCTCCTCGCCGTGTCCAGCACACTCCTTGACCACGGTGCGAGCGTGCCCGCCATCGTCGAGGCGAACCACCCGGCCCGCATGATGACGCAGACATCGGGGCTGCGCGGAGGCCTGGGTAAGACCGGTGAACTCATCGGCTACGCCCGTCAACTGGTCCGCCACCGCGTGCCCTACCTACGTCGTCACCGCGTCATCGAGGCCATCGGCGTCGATCGCGTCGACGCTGTCCGCATCGCACGCATCGACGCAGATTGGCGGGTGATTCCCGGCAGCGAGCGCGTCGTCGAGTGCGATGCGCTTGCCGTCGGCTACGGATTCATCGCGCAGACTGACCTCGCGGGGCAACTCGGGGCTGCCATGGCTCTCGGAGCCGACGGTGGACTCGTTGTTGACGTCGATGATGACCTCGCCACGAGTGTCGCCGGACTCTTCGCTGCGGGCGAGACCACGGGGGTGGGCGGCGTGGAAGCCGCCCGAGTCGAGGGCCTGCTGGCCGGGGCATCCGTCGCCGACTACCTGGGCCGGCCGCCTGCGCTGACCAGCCGCGGCCTCGATGTTGTGCGCCGAGATGTCGCCATGTGGCAGGGGTTTGCCGACGCTCTCCACACGACCTTCCCCGTGCGTGATGGCTGGCGCGGGCAGGTTCGCAGCGACACCCTCGTCTGCCGCTGCGAAGAAGTAGACGCCGGGCAGGTTCGCGAGGCGATCGATGACCTGGGCGCTCGGGATACTCGTGCGGTCAAGCTCTTCACCCGCGCGGGGATGGGCTGGTGCCAGGGTCGCGTCTGCGGATCCGCGGTGGACAGCCTGTGCGGCTTCGGGACAACGCAGTCACTCGGTGGCGCGGCCACGCGACCACTCGCGGTGCCGGTACCCCTCGGTGCTCTGGCGAATGACCAGATGGAAGGGTGAGCCCGCCATGTCAGTGAGATTCCTCGACGAGACGCAGACGTACGCCGCGGCCACGATCGGCCAGTGCGCGGATGCGCTGGAGGACGCACTCAGAGCGGGTCTGCCCGGAGAGCCGGACCCCGCGCGCATCTTCATCGATCTCCCACCGGGCGAGATGCTGCTCATGCCGAGCCGCATGACTGGGACCCCCACGGTCAAACTCGTCACGATTCACCACGATGCCGATCGACCCGATCCTCGGATCAAGGGCGTGCATGTCGTCTTCGATCCTGAGTCGCTGGCACCGACGGTGATCATGGACGCCGCGGCTCTCACCGTCATGCGCACCACTGCGGTGACGATCGTCGGCCTTCGGGGCATCGCGCCGGCGGATTGCGACTCGCTGCTCGTCTTTGGGGCTGGCCCACAGGGGCGTGCCCACATCGACGCCATCATCGCCGAATGGCCGATTCGCGAGGTTGCCGTGGCGGCGCGCCGCAAGGCCAATGCCGATGCGCTGGTGGCTGATGCCGCGGCGCGTCATCCGGAGGTCTCCTTCACCGCGGTTGAGGGAGAGGCGATACGCGAGGCCGTATGCCGCTCGCGCATCATCATCTGCGCAACCACCGCTTCGGACGCCCTCTTCGATGCCTCGGACTGCCGCGATGACGTTGTGGCGGCCGCCGTGGGCACACATTCGCCGGACTGTCGCGAGATGCCGAGTGAGTTGGTAGCGCGGTCGTTCGTCGCGGTCGAGGAGCGGGTGTCCGCACTCCGTGAGGCGGGCGATGTCGTCATGGCTATCAACGCCGGCTTGATGACTGCGGATGACATCGATGCGGACCTGGAGCAGATTGCCAAGGGCACCGTCACGCCAGCCGAGGGTGGATCGCGCATCTTCAAGAGCATGGGCATGGGTTGGGAAGACGCCGTCGTCAGCGCACGTATCGCGGAAGGAACATCATGAGCACCGTCATCACAGTCGAGCAGGCCTGCGCAGTGGCGAAGGGTGTCGCGCAGTGGTACGCCGACACCGACCTACCGACCCGAGCCGGATTGTTGGAAGCGATCGCCGACGCCATCGATGCCGCGCGTGATGACCTCGTGCCCCTCGCGATCGAGGAGAGTCGGCTCGGCGCCGACCGCCTGACCGGTGAGGTCGGCCGGACGTCCGGGCAACTGCGCCTCATGGCGCAGGTCGTGCGGGATGGCTCCTACCTCGG
>JALQUH010000054.1 GCA_023263845.1 Candidatus Nanopelagicales bacterium
GTAGCCGTCATCGGTCTTGGTGGCCTTGGTCGAGACGGCCGAGACGTCGGAGCCGAGACCCGGCTCGGACATCGAGAACGCGCCGCGGACCTCGCCGGTCGCCATCTTGGGCAGGTACTTCTGCTTCTGCTCGTCGGTGCCGTGCTGCTGCAGCAGGTAGGCGACGATGAAGTGCGTGTTGATGACACCGGAGACGCTCATCCAACCGCGCGCGATCTCTTCGACGACCAGTGCGTAGGTGAGCAGCGACTCACCGAGGCCGCCGTACTCCTCGGGAATCATCAGCCCGAAGACGCCCATCTCCTTCAGGCCGTCGACGATGTCCTTGGGGTATTCGTCGGCGTGTTCGAGGTCGTTGGCAACCGGGATGATCTCGTTGTCGACGAAGTCACGGACCGCCTCGAGGATCGCTTCCTGCTCCTCGGTCAATCCCTCGGTCTGAGCCAGACGCCCCATGGCTGCCTCCCTCGTGTCTGCGATCGATGCTAACGGACGTTAACGAGGCGAAGCCCGGCGCCGGGGTTGACCATCGCAATGGCGGCGACGAAGGGCACCGCCAGCATGGGAAGGGCCTCGATGAGCGGTACGCCGACAAGCGTGGCCAGCACAAGTTGCAGAGCGACCACGAGCGCCCAGGCCACCGAGCGGGTGACGATCACGTGTCCGTGGTCCGGGCCAGTCAGGAAACTCCGTGACACCGCCACGCAGGCACCCGTCGCTGTCAGCGCCGCAATCGCCAGTCCCCACGGACGATCGGCGACGACCGCGGCGGCAAGGGCGACGAGCGCGAGCGTCCCACAGGCAAGGCCCGCTAGCCGGCTCGGCGCCCGCAGCACCTGCGACCAGGGCGTGCGCGGTCGTGGCGAGGGGCGATCGGGCATGCGCGAGGGGACGTCGTAGGTCAGCGGCTCGACCGGGAGCTGCAGAAGGGTGGCTCGCGCCGCGCACAGACGGTCGAAGGCCTCCGGTGAACCGCCCTGGTCCGGGTGGGCCACGGCTGCCCAGATCCGAAAGGCACGGCGCACCGCGCCCGGATCGGCATCAACGGCCACGCCGAGCAGGCGAGCGGCCTCGACACGTCGGGCGAAGACCTCCCCCGCCGAAATCCACCGCTCATTACCGGCCATGGCTGCACGATACTGAGTGAAGGAGCAAGCGGCATCCGGGCACATCGTCACGGATGCCTCGCGGCGCCGCTAGTCCTCCGGAGGGGTGAAGGACTGCGTCCGGGCCATGCCCGCCGCGCGCCCCTTGGCCGCGATGACGACGGCCATCTTGCGGGAGGCTTCATCGATCATCTCGTCGCCGAGCATGACCGCGCCCTTGGCGCCGCCCTCGGCCGAGGTGTAGTACTCGTAGGCGTCAAGGATGAGTTCGGCGTGGTCGTAGTCGTCCTGCCGGGGGCTGTAAACCTCATTCGCGGCGTCGACCTGGCCGGGGTGCAGCACCCACTTGCCGTCAAAGCCGAGTGCCGCGCTGCGACCGGCGACACGCTTGTAGCCCTCAACGTCCTTGATCTGCAGATACGGTCCGTCGATCGCTTGCTTGTCGTACGCGCGGGCCGCCATGAGGATGCGCATGAGGATGTAGTGGTACGCATCGCCGACGTCGTAGCCCGGCGGCTGCTCGCCGACGACGAGCGACTTCATGTTGATCGATGCCATGAAGTCGGCCGGGCCGAAGATGATCGTCTCGACGCGCGGAGATGCAGCCGCGATCGCATCGACGTTGATCAGCCCCATCGCGTTCTCGATCTGGGCCTCGATGCCGATGCGCCCGAGCTCGAAGCCGTTGGACTTCTCGAGCTGGGTCAGGAGCAGATCGAGCGCGATCACCTGCTCGGCGGTCTGCACCTTGGGGAGCATGATGCAATCCAGATTGGGGCCGGCTCCTTCGACGACCTCCACGACGTCGGCGTAGGTCCACTGGGTCGTCCAGTCATTGACCCGCACAGCGCGAACCTTGCCGTCGTAACCGCCCTCATTGAGCGCCGCGACGATGTTCTTGCGGGCCTCGGGCTTGGCGATGGGAGCGACCGCGTCCTCGATATCCATGAAGACCTGGTCGACCGGCAGGGTGCGGGCCTTGTCGAGCATCTTGGGACTGGAGCCCGGGACCGCGAGATTGGACCTGCGTGAGCGAGAGACCCTGGGCGCTCCGACAGCGCCGCCCGAGGTGACCGAGGATGACGTCATGGCCTGACCCTACCGAGGGGATCGCGCCCCCTACCGCGAGTACCCTTGGGCCGCGTGACCTCCCCCAGCCGCGTCTTCGTCGCTCGCCTCGCGCGCGCGGAGGTCTTCGACCCCAAGGCCGACCAGGTGGGGCGGGTCCGCGACGTCGTCGTCGCACTGCGCACCGACTCCCAGCCGCCGCGGGTCGTGGGCCTGGTGG
>JALQUH010000150.1 GCA_023263845.1 Candidatus Nanopelagicales bacterium
AGGACGTCGGAGGTGGTTCCCGCTGAGTTCAGTCGCAGCACACTCGAGCACGCGGAAGAGGACGGCAGCGGCTCAGTCCGCCATAGGGTCTCGCCGGATACACGCCACTGGGCGACGTAGCGGCACGATGATCCCGTGACGTGCACCTCCGGATAGCCAGACTGGTCAACCTGCAATTGCACACTCGGGGCTGCACCGCCAACAGGGGCAAGGCGAGGTTCGTAGGGCACGGACGCGACACCAACGAGCCCCCAGGAATCAAGCGCGGTGACCTGCGGGATCGCAGTGCCGCGGATGTCCACCGATGTCACCTTGGACCAGTCCACGTCGAAATCGAGCGTGAAGGTTGTCGCGGTCGAGCAGGTTGTGGATCCATCGGAGCCGATCTGAACGTCGTCCACCGTCGCCGACAGGACGCGCACCTGCCAGAAGCAAACAGTGCCGAGCGGGTTCGGGTCGGTAAAGGTGAGGACCGGGGTGCCGGAGTCGTTCCAGCGCACGACTGCATCAGTGGGCATCGACAGTGGCGCGAGTAACGCGTACATCCACCTGCCCGCAGGGGTTTGGCTCGTCGAACTTGTCAGGCGAACACGCATGGCCTTGGCCGACCCTGCACTGATCGGATGCTGAGCCCACAGATCGTCACAGCGTCCCAGTGGCACGGCGTACGAGTCCGAGGTCACCTGCCAGGTGGCAGGATCACTCGTCGAGAGCAGTTGCACCTGCGCGTTGCAGGCGGCGACCGGCGTATCCTTCACGTACCAGGCAGGGGTGCCAGTGGAGAAGTTGAACAACTGAAGGGATGCCGCATCCAGCGCGCCTGCGTCCCATGTACGGGTTGTGAACGAGGAGTACTTGGCTGGCTTGGGTCCAGCAGTTCCCTTGGCCCACGCGGCCTGCACCTTCCATTCCCCGGCCCAGCCGAGGGCCAGTTGTGGAAGTCCCACCCACAGGCCCGAACAGGGCCCACTGGTCCACACGCCACGAGGAGCGACTCCACTGGCGGTCCACTGCAACCGGTAGGAGCACGTTCCCGAGATGCTGCCCGGGGCTGACACGTTGGCGCGGGGCACGGAGGTTGTTATCTCGGGGCTGGTCCACCAGCCGATACTCAGCAGCGGTCCTTTGGCCTTGCCGACCTTGACTGTGTCGGACAGATCAACATCGGGCAGAGTCACGTAGACCTTCGGGGACTCATCGGCTGGATCGTTGGTCCCATCGGCATCAGGCCAGAGCACCAGGTCAATGTTGTCCGGGTCATCAAGTTTGGCTGGGATGGCCACGGTCCCGCTGCATGAGACCTTCGCCTTTGCAGAGACGGGCTTGGCTCCGGCACCGAAGACGTTCTTGGCGCCTTTTCGCCGCAATTCCCAGCGCCATGAACACACGCTACCGGTTGGGTTGGGGTCGACGAATGAAACGTTGATCGACCCGTCGGGCTGCTCCACGGCGACGGCGTCCTCTGCAGGGAGCAGCCCAGTAAGCGGGATCGGTTTCGTCCAGGCTCCACGAGACGACATCGCCGGCGTACTGAGGTAGGCGAGCCGCAGTTGCTTCGCTCCTTCCGGGGCATCGGCGAAGGCAATCGGCGGGACCCCTGCGAGCCCCGGGAGGCCGCAGCCCTTCGCAGGCACAGGGCTCTCGGCGGTCCACTGGCCACCGACATACCAAGTCACCGCCACGCGGCAGGCGAACTCCGGCGTCCCGTCCAGGCTCACCTGTTCGTTGGCCACCGTCACTTTCGGTGCCGAGTACTTCGCGTAGACGTAGTCGGCCGTTGCCCATTCCGACAGCGACGTCGACGAGACGGACGACGTATACGCAACACGCACCTGACCGGCCGATGGCCAAAGCTCATCGGGGACATCCCACACGGCGTCTGCCGTACCCGCGCAGGCGTCGCCGGGAGATCCGCCCACCCACGCACCGGACCACGAGCCATAGCCCAGTCTGTATTCGAATCGCCAGTGGCAGGGACTTGACGTGCTGGCAGAGGCGCGCAGGACCCCGTCGGGTGACCAGGCAAGCGACAGGGTGGGCGCCTCACCGGGTGTGTCCGGAGTGATCGGCCAGGTCAGCGTGGTGAACCCGGAGTACGTCCAGATATTCGAGATTGGGCTCCAACGTATGCGGATGCTCGTCGCTGCAGGGCCGACCTGAGCCGCTGTTATGGTCAATGAGGTTGGGAGTGTCCCTGAGCCGCATGCGGGGGGAACGGTTTGGTTCTGCGAAGGTGGCTTTCCGCCAGGACGCAGGCCCGCGACCATGCCGTGCTCCAGTGGGTCACCGGTATCCCATTCAATGGCCCAGACGCACACGGCGTCGGGGACGGGGTAGTCCAACGTGACAGTTACTGCACCGTCACCCGAGACGGACGTGCTCACCGGCGGCAGGGGAAGGCTGGGATCCAATTGCATGGTCTGCGCGTGTGCGGTGGGGGCCGTCAGGACGCTGATGCTGAGTATCAGCCCTAGTGAGAACACCAGCGTGAATCGTCGTGCCATCTCCACCTCCCGCGTTCTCATATTTGCATGGAAGTGCCATGTGATGTGAGACAGACGTCCGAACATGCGGAAGGGGGCCGCCCCCCGGGAGACGGCCCCCTTCCGACTAGGTCGAACTAGACGCCGGCGGCCGTCGCCACCGCACGCTTGGTGAGCACCCGAGCCAGGTGCTCGCGGAACTCCGCCGACGCGTGCAGATCACTGGTCGGGCGCGTGCCGTCCGCAGCGCTCGCGGCGGCGCCGGCGATGGCGTCGGCCGAAGCCTGTGCGCCTGCCAGAGCAGCTTCGACGCTACTGGCCCGAATCGGCGAGGGGCCCATGTTGGTCAGGGCAACTCGCGCCTCGGTGATGGTCCCGTTCTGACGCTTCACCGCGGCGGCAACGCCGACCGTGGCCCACGCCTGGGCGGTTCGGTTGAACTTCTCGTAGTGGGTGCTCCACCCATCGCCCATCTTGGGCACCTTCACGGCGACGACGATCTCGTCCGGCTCCAGTGCACTGGTGAAGTAGTCGACGAAGAAGTCCTTCGCCGCGATCTCTCGCCGACCCTTGGGTCCGGCCGCCACGATGGTGGCGTCCAGAGCGAGTGCCGCCGTGGGTAGGTCTCCCGCCGGGTCGGCGTGGGCCAGGGAGCCGCCGAGCGTGCCACGGTGGCGGATCTGCGGATCGGCCACCGTCGCTGCCGTCTGCGCAAGCAGCGATGCGTGCTCCTTCACCAACGCGTTGTTCATCACCTCGTGGTGAGTGGTGTTCGAGCCGATGACCAGATGGTCACCGCCGTCGCTCACCCCGCTCATCTCGGCGATGCCGCCGACGTCGATCAGAGACGTCGGCGCAGCCAGGCGCAGCCGAAGTACC
Organism: Candidatus Nanopelagicales bacterium; assembly: GCA_023263845.1. Lineage (GTDB taxonomy): Bacteria > Actinomycetota > Actinomycetes > S36-B12 > S36-B12 > Mxb001. The sequence goes on from JALQUH010000150.1 coordinate 3,363, forward strand.
GGCATGAGTGATTGGCCACCGGAGATCACCTTGGCGTCCTCGCCAGCCGCAGCAAGTGCCGCGACGGCCTCGTCCACCGAAACGGGGCGGACGTATTCGAATGCAACGGGAATCACTGGGCACCTCCCTGGGCGGCCTGGATGGCTCGCCAGACGGTCTCGGGTGTGGCCGGCATCTTCACGTCGTTGACACCCATGTGGCGCAAGGCGTCGACGACCGCATTGATGACGGCCGGTGGGGATGCGATCGCCCCGGCCTCGCCGACACCCTTGGTGCCGAGCGGGTGGGTGGTCGACGGAGTGACCGTGCGGTCGGTGGTGAAGCTCGGCAGGTCCGCCGCGCTCGGAATGAGGTAGTCGGCGAGGCTGGCGGTCAGGATATTGCCGTCCTCGTCGTACTCCACCTCCTCGTACAGCGCCTGGGCAATGCCGCAGGCGATACCGCCGTGCACCTGGCCCTCCACGATCATGGGATTGACCTGGACACCGACATCGTCGACGGCGACGTAGGACCGAATCTTGGACTTGCCGGTCTCGGTGTCGACCTCGATGGCGCACAGGTGAGTGCCGTGCGGGTAGGAGAAGTCATCCGGGTCGACCGTAGCCTCAGCCTGCAGCGTCGGCTCGACGCCGTCGGGGAGGTTGTGGGCCGTAAACGCCTCGAAAGCCACCGCGCCGAGCGGCTGCGCCTTGGCCGGATCACCCTTGACCCGGAACTCGCCCTGGATGAACTCAAGGTCATCGGGGGAGCACTCCAACTGATGGGCCGCGATGATCTTGGCCTTCTCGACGAGACGCTCGGCCGCCTTCTTGATCGCCTGTCCACCGACCGCGAGTGAGCGCGAGCCGTAGGTGTCCATGCCGTATGGCGCGCGACCGGTGTCGCCGTGCACGACCTCGATGTCCTCGACCGGCACGCCGAGGATGCTTGAGGCGATCTGGCTCCACGCCGTCTCGTGCCCCTGGCCGTGCGGTGAGGTGCCGGTGATCAGTTCGATCTTCCCGGTAGGCAGTGCCCGGATCGTGCAGTGCTCCCAGCCACCCGCGACGTACTTCAAGGCGCCCAGGGTGCGCGACGGAGCCAGGCCGCACATCTCGGTGAAGGTCGAGATGCCGATGCCGAGCTGCACCGGATCACCCGAGGCGCGACGCGCGGCCTGCTCGGCCCGCAGTGCGTCGTACCCGAAGAGTTCCAACGCCTTGGCGGTGGCCGCCTCGTAGTTGCCCGAGTCATACGTGAGCCCGGCCACCGTGGTGTACGGGAACTCCTCGTGGTTGATCCAGTTCATTTCACGGAGCTTCATCGGATCCATGCCGAGTTCGGTAGCGAGTTCATCCATCATGCGCTCGATGGCGTACGTCGCTTCCGGACGTCCGGCGCCACGGATGGCGTCGGTCGGCGTCGTATTGGTGAAGACACCCGTGCAGAAGAACTCGTACGCCGGCATCTTGTAGATGGCCGGGTACATGAACATGCCGAGCAGCGGGATGCCCGGGGTAATGATCTGCAGGTAGGCACCCATGTTGGCGATGAGGTCCACTCGCATGCCGAGGAGCTTTCCGTCCTTGGTCGCCGCCAGGGTGATGTCCTGGATCTGGTCGCGACCGTGATGCGAGGACACCATGTCCTCACTGCGGGTCTCGGTCCACTTGACCGGACGGCCCAGATGACGCGCGATCTGCACGGCGAGAACTTCCTCGCGATAGAGCTGGAGTTTGCCGCCGAACCCACCGCCAACGTCAGGGGCGACGATGCGCAGTGAGTTCTCCGGCAGCCCGGTGACGAGTGCGAGCAGCACCCGCAGGACGTGCGGGATCTGCGTCGCGGACCACACGGTCATCTCGTTGCTCATGCCCATGGGCGAAGCGACAACCGAACGAGGCTCCATGAAACCGGCGATGATGCGGTTGTTGATCAGGCGGCGCTTGATGACGACAGCATCGTCGCCAGCCTCCTTGATCGCTGCGTCGAGGGAGCCTTCACCTGTCGGCATGAGGGGGAAGTCGTAGCAGCGGTTCGTGCCGAGGCTGCCATCTTCGGCGTCGTGCACCGACGGCGAGCCTTCAGCGAGTGCGGCCTCCATGTCGATGACGGCCGGCAGGGCCTCGTAGTCGACGACGATCGACTCCAATGCGTCGGCCGCGGCGTACGGATCCGTGGCGACGACGACGGCGACACAGTCGCCGACATGGCGGACCTTGTCGACCGCGAGAGCCGGGAATGCCGGCATCTGAATATCGTCCGTCACCGGCCAGACGCACGGAACCGCGCCGTTGAGGTCTCCGAGTTCCTTGGCGCTGTACGCCGCCACAACATGCGGCTGCCCCAGGGCGGGGGAGACGTCGATGTTGGTGATCTTGGCGTGTGCCATGGGGCTGCGAAGGATGGCCATGTGCAAGGTGCCGGGCAACTGGATGTTATCGGTCCAGTTGGTTTGGCCGTGGAGCAGACGAGCGTCTTCCTTGCGGCGCAGCGGACGCCCCATGGCGGTGGCTTGGGTGTCGATGGTTTCGGTCACTTGGCACCTCCCATGATCTTCGCGGCCTCCTGGACCGACTTCACGATGTTGTGGTAGCCGGTGCACCGGCACAGGTTGCCCTCAAGTCCCTCGCGGATCTCTTCCTCCGAGGGGTTGGGGTTCTCACTCAGCAGGTCGACCGTCGACATCACCATGCCGGGCGTGCAGTAGCCGCACTGCAGACCGTGGCACTCCTTGAAGGCGGTCTGGACCGGATGCCAGTTGTCCTCGCCTTCGGCGAGACCTTGGATAGTGGTGACCGAACCGCCGTCGACCTGGACAGCGAGGACGCTGCAGGACTTCACGCTCCGGCCATTGAGCAGCACCGTGCAGGCGCCGCAGTTCGAGGTGTCGCAGCCGACGACTGTGCCGACACGGCCGACATCTTCACGAAGGAAATTAACGAGGAGACGGCGAGGTTCTACTTCCACGTCGTACACCGTGCCGTCGACGGTGACGCTGATGGGCACATGGGTCATGTCGCTCCCGGGAATTGTTGCTGTTGCGCATAGCGCACCCACCCGTCGGTGGGTTCTGCTGACGTTAGGGGAGTTAGGGCGTTTGCGGGGGCGTTTCACAAGGTTGCCGTGGCTCGGGCCGGTGGGGTCTGCATTGAGGAGTGGTGCCGAGATCTCGGCCGGGGGTCAGCGCCCCACAACGTGCACTAATGAGCATGGCTCGCGGTGGGGAGTGGGTCGGCCGTACTGTTGCGCTGTGGCGGATCAGGAGACACCCGAGCAGCCCCCAGCGGACAGTGATCTGACGACGATGTCCGATTCGTCCCGGGAGGCGGCTGAGCAGCCTGGGCCCGAGGCGGAAGCGAGTGGGGAGTCTGGGCCGCAGGCCAGCGAATCGTCCGCGGAGGAACCCACGGCGGTGCTCGCGGCCGTAGAGGTGGATGCCGCGGCGACCGAGCAGCTTTCTGTTGTCGTCGACGAGGAGGTGGCCCCCGTCGACCCACCAACGGCGGTCATCGCCCCTGTGGTGCAGCCCGAGGTGCAAACCCCCACTGAGCCCTCCGAGCCCTCCGCCACCAAGCGATCCTGGCTGGGACTGTGGTCGGTGTTGCTGTCGGTGCTCGGGCTGGGGGTGCTGCCGATCATCGGCAGCGTGCTCGGCATCGTGCTGGCCCGGCTGGCCCTGCGCCGTGGCCCGGGCTACCGGGTGATCGGTGGTCGACCCCTGGCCATCGTGGGGTTTTGGCTGGGGACGGTAACCCTGGCGGCGCTCGTCATCTCGGTGGCGACATACGCCCTCGTCACCGCCTTCGCTGCGCGCTGACTACGCTCCCAGCATGACCGAGACTGCCGGGGATCGTCCCGTCCTCGTCGTCGACTTCGGGGCGCAGTATGCGCAGTTGATCGCCCGCCGCGTTCGGGAGGCCCACGCCTACTCCGAGATCGTTCCGCACGACATGCCGGTCGCGCAGATGCTTGCCCGGGACCCGGTCGCGATCGTTCTCTCCGGCGGACCGTCCAGCGTGTATGCCGAGGGTGCTCCCTCGGTGGACCCCTCACTCTTTGATGCTGGCGTACCTGTGTTTGGGATCTGCTACGGCTTTCAGGCTATGGCCCAGGCGCTCGGTGGCGTCGTCGAGCGCACCGGACTGAGCGAGTTCGGCGGCACGGAGTTGACGTTGGCTGGTGCGGCTGGCTGCCTCTTCGCGGATCTGCCCGAGCGACAGTCCGTGTGGATGTCGCACGGGGATTCGGTCACCAGTGCTCCGGCGGGATTCGTGGTGACCGCCAGCACGGCGGGCGCGCCGGTCGCCGCCATGGAGGATCTCGATCGCCGCCTCGCTGGCGTGCAGTTCCATCCCGAGGTCTTGCACAGCGAGCACGGGCAGCGGGTGCTCGAGGCCTTCCTCCACGACATCGCGCAGGTCGAGCCCACGTGGACGATGACCGGTGTGATCGAGCACCAGGTCGAACTCATTCGCGAGCAGGTGGGCGATGGGCTCGTTGTCTGCGGTCTGTCCGGCGGCGTTGATTCGGCTGTTGCGGCTGCGCTGGTGCAGCGTGCCGTTGGAGACCAACTCACGTGCGTTTTCGTCGATCACGGATTGCTCCGCGCCGGTGAGGCCGAGCAGGTTGAGCGGGACTTCGTCGCCGCGACCGGCGTGCGACTCGTCGTCGTCGATGCTCGCGAGCGCTTCCTCTCGGCACTGTCCGAGGTTTCCGATCCGGAGACCAAACGCAAGATCATTGGCCGCGAGTTCATTCGGGTGTTCGAGGACGCCGCCCGTCAGGTCGTCGATGAGGCTGGTCGCAGTGGTCACACTGTCGAATTCCTCGTGCAGGGCACGCTCTACCCGGACGTGGTCGAGTCCGGCGGCGGATCCGGAACTGCCAACATCAAGAGCCACCACAATGTGGGAGGCCTGCCGGACGATCTGCAATTCACGCTCGTCGAGCCACTTCGCACACTGTTCAAGGACGAGGTGCGGGCCGTGGGACTCGAGCTTGGCCTGCCCGCCGAAATCGTCTGGCGTCATCCCTTCCCGGGGCCCGGCCTCGCGATCCGCATCATCGGTGCGGTCGATGAGGAGCGACTGAGAATTCTGCGTGCGGCCGATGCCATCGCACGAGAGGAACTCACCGCGGCGGGACTGGATCGCGACGTGTGGCAGTTCCCCGTGGTGCTGCTTGCCGACGTTCGATCGGTCGGCGTGCAAGGTGATGGTCGGACCTACGGCCATCCGATCGTGCTGCGGCCGGTGTCGAGTGAGGATGCGATGACCGCGGACTGGTCCCGGTTGCCCTACGACGTCATCGCGCGAATCTCCACGCGGATCACCAATGAGGTGCGGGAAGTCAATCGGGTGGTGCTTGACGTGACGAGCAAGCCACCGGGCACCATCGAGTGGGAGTAACCCGGGCGAAGCCCGGCTTCCCCCACTCTCGGGACATTTGAGTGGGAGTAACCCGGCTAGTAGCCTGACGGCGTGGAAATCGTCTTCAACGTCATCGTCGTCCTGCACTTCATCGGCCTGGCGAGTCTCCTCGGGGGCTTCTTGGTCCAGATGTCCTCGGCGCAGAAGGGCGTCAACCCCGCGATGCTGCACGGTGCACTCACCCAACTGGTGACCGGGTTGCTCATGATGGGCATCTTGGAGGCGGGGCTCCTCGAAGGTGAGACCGCGAATGTCACGAAGTTGTCGGTCAAGCTCGGCATCACGCTCATCATTACCATCTTGGCCTTCGTCGGCCGACGCCGTCCGCTCCCGCAGGTGGGCTTCTGGGCCACCATTGGCGCGCTAACCCTCGTGAACGTCATCCTGGCTGTCTTCTGGCACTAGCCCGCGTCTGCGCTGAGCGCAGGCGCGCTCACCTCGCTACGGCACGTGCGTGACGAGGAAGGCCTCGGCAAGCCGCCCCTGGGGCAGGTTGCCGCGTTCGGCCGCGGCGCGCATCCACAGTGTGATGCGGTCCTCAAGGTCGTCCATGTGGGCCGTCTGACTGTTGTGGGCCTGAAGGGCTTGGACCTTCAGGGGCAGATGGTTGGTGACATCGACGAAGTGGTTGGGGTTCGGTCCGCCCATCACCCACACGTCGTGCACCGTCCAGGCTTCAAGGCCTTCATCGGCGAGAAGTGACGGATGAGCGAAGGGATTGCGGGCATCGGGGTAGACGGCGAAGATCGCGGCCTCACCAGCGGCTAGATGGTCGGGGTGCGAGGCGCCCAGCCGCTCCCAGTTGCGATCCGGTGACTGGATCAAGATTCGATCAGGTTGTACCTGACGGATCACCCGGCTGATGTCCCGACGCAGATCCTGGGACACGGTGAGCTCACCGTCGCGGTAGCCCAGAAAGCGAACGTCGGTCACGCCGAGCGCGGCCGCGGCCGCTCGCTGCTCGGCGCGGCGGATCGCGGGAATCTCCGCACGAGGAACGGTGGGGTCGGACCCGCCGGCGTCCCCATCGGTCGCGATGCAGTAGGTCACCTCTGTGCCTTCGGCCACCCAGGTGGCAATGGTGCCGGCGGCTCCGAAGTCCACATCGTCCGGATGAGCGGTTACCACCAGGGCACGGGTGGCAGTTTCACTGCTGGGGGGCACGGAATCTCCAAGGGGGGCAAATCGGACAGGTGGGATTTCTATGGGAAACGCCCGAGTCAGGAGTGGCTCCTGCGGCTCCAGGGGCTACCTTGGACGATGTGCGTGCCCAGACGACCCTGAGACACGGTGATCCTACGGGGTCGTGGTGGAGGCGTCTGTCGGTGGTCGCGGTGGCGCTGGCGGCCAGCGCCACGTTCCTGGCTGGGGCCCAGTCGGCCTCGGCCTCGCCCCTCGGCGAAGCGGACCACGTGCCCGACGAGTCGTTGTTCGTTGAGGATGCTCCGCTGGGCGACGATGACACCGCTATCGATGACGGGCACGACCACGATCACGACCTTCCGCCAGCCGCCGGCAACGCGTCCAAGGACAAGGACAAGGACAAGGCCAAGGGCAACGACAAGGGCAACGCCAAGAAGTCGAACAAGAATAAGAAGGACGACGTCCCGCTCCCGCCACCGCCCGCGGTCCCGGAGGGCCTGCCCGCCGAGGTCGACCCGCTCGCGGGGTATCAGGGCCAGTTCATCTGCTCCCCGGAGACGAAGATCGGGGCCGCCAAGCTCACGGCGTTGATTCGATCGACGTACGAGACGACGTCAGACATCTGGACGCCGCGCGAGTGCAGTCAGGGCGGTCGCAGCGAGCACAAGGAAGGCCGCGCACTGGACTGGATGATCAACAGTGCGATCCCAAGCCAAAACGCGCAGGCCGAGTCCTTCCTGAACTGGCTGCTCGCCACTGATGAGAACGGCAACGAGTTTGCGATGGCCCGCCGCCTGGGTGTCATGTACATCGGCTGGGGCGATGAGATCTGGGAGTCGTACACGCGGCAGTGGACCGAGCTCAAGGGTTGCTACAACCTGCAGGACGACGGCTATGACACCTACTGCCACCGCGATCACATCCACATTTCGCTCACCTGGGATGGCGCCGCCGCCCAGACGAGCTTCTGGGGCGGGGATCCTTCCCCCGCGCCGTTCTGCTCCGCCGAGCGCACACCTTCGAGTACGCCGGCGGATCCGGGCGAGGGGCTGGATTTCGTCGCCATCACGCCCAAGCGCGTCCTCGATACGCAGACGGGCAGGGGCTTGTCACAGCGCCCATGCCGCCTAGCCGCGCGGTCCAGTGGCGGGGCTGGCAGTCCTGTTGTGATCGACGTAACGCGCGGTCCTGGGGAGAACGCGAAGGCGGCGGCCGTGCGGATCACCACGTTGAAGTCGAACTCCCCGGCGACGCTCACCGCGATTGCCACGGGATCCTTCGATGAGATTGTGATGAACGCCAAACGCGAATCGGTGAGCATCCTGCCCATCGCCACCGATGGCACGATCGCGTTCACCACGGACTCCGGCGCCACTCATGTGACCGTGGACGTCCTCGGCTACTTCGTCGATCCCGCTTCGGCAGTGCCCGGTGGCGGTCGACTGCTCGCACAGGCGAACCAGGTGGTCTACGACACGGTCGTCCTCGGCGCTCCGCTCGCCCCCGGTGAGAAGCGAATGGTGGACGTGGGGCTCGCTGCCACGTCTGACGGACCCCCGGCCGGCGTCTTGATGAACCTCACCGTCACCGGCTCCCAGAAGGCTGGTTCAGTGATTGTCCGCAAGGTCGGCGAGAAGTCGTCTCCGGCCGACCCCCGCATCCGGTACCGCGGCAAGGCCTCGGTGACGGAGCCAGTCATCGCCGCCCTCGACAACGAGGGTCGCGTCCTGCTGATCAATCGCGGCCAGGCCCCGATCGACGTCACCTTGACCCTGCAGGCTTCGGCGGTACGCACGCCCGAGCTCGGTGCTCTCCTCGTGCCGGTAGAACCAGTCGAGGTGCGCAAGGGACGAAGCCGGCTCATCGAGCTCATCACGACCCCGCACAAAACCGGAGAAGTGGTGTCCGCCGACACGATGACCCAGCGGGCGCGCATCAGCGCATCGGGGGCCACCGCCGCTGTTCTGCGGGTGAATGCCGCTGCGGTCAAGAAGGGCGGCGAGGTGACCTTCTACTCCCTCGGTAAACCCGAGCATCCCTCCCTCATCGTGCCCCGCAAGTCGCGCGTGACCGGCCTGATCATCGTCCCGCTCGATAGCCGCGGCACCATCCGACGAGACGTTGTTGGCGACGTCGATGTGAACGCCGCGGTGGTGGCGTACCTCCTCTAGCGGCTCGCGACCGGTCTCTTCAAGCGCTCGCCTGCCCCGTCAGCGCACCGCCGTAGGATCAGCGGGTGTCAGATCTGAACCCGGCCCAGGATGAGGCGGTCCATCATCGTGGGGGTCCGCTGCTCATCGTGGCGGGTGCGGGGTCGGGCAAAACGCGCGTGCTTACCCGCCGAATCGCTCACCTCATCCGCGAGGAGCATGTGCGTCCGTCGGAGATCCTCGCGATCACCTTCACGAATAAGGCGGCACGCGAGATGGCCGAGCGCGTCGCCGAACTCGTCGGGCCAGCATCGCGCGCGATGTGGGTGATGACATTCCACTCCGCGTGTGTGCGCATCCTGCGTCGCGAGGCCGGGCGCCTGGGCGTGTCGACGAGTTTCTCCATCTACGACGCTGCTGACTCCCAGCGACTGATGTCCATGGTGATGCGAGATCTCGATCTGGACCCCAAGCGCAATCCGCCAAGATCCTTCACCTCGCGGGTATCGCAGTTGAAGAACGAACTCATCGACGAAGACACTTTCGCCGAGCGCGCCCAGACCCCGCAGGAAAGGGCGTTGGCGCAGGCCTACAGCGAGTACCAAAGGCGGTTGCGCCTCGCGAATGCCTTCGACTTCGATGACCTGATCGGCGCGACCGTGGCGCTACTGCAACTTTTCCCGGACGTGGCGCAACACTATCGACGCCGCTTTCGCCATATCCTCGTCGACGAGTATCAGGACACCAATCACGCGCAGTACGTGCTCGTGCGCGAGCTCGTCGGTGACGGCCGCGAGGGCATTCCTCCCGGTGAACTCTGCGTCGTCGGTGATGCCGATCAGTCGATCTACGCCTTCCGCGGGGCGACGATCCGCAACATCGAGGAGTTTGAGCGCGACTATCCGGACGCGCGGACTGTCCTGCTGGAGCAGAACTACCGGTCCACGCAGACGATCCTGACCGCGGCCAACGCCGTCATCAGCCGCAACGAGGGGCGCAAGGACAAGAAGCTGTGGTCCGCCGAGGGCGACGGCGAGAAGATCGTCGGCTACGTCGGCGACGACGAGCGCGACGAGGCCCAGTTCGTGGCCGACGAGGTCGACACGCTGACCGACGAGGGGCGGGCCAGGCCCGCCGACGTCGCGGTCTTCTACCGCACCAACGCCCAGTCCCGGGTGTTCGAGGAGGTGTTCATCCGCGTCGGCCTGCCCTATCGCGTCGTCGGGGGCGTCCGCTTCTACGAGCGCAAGGAGATCAAGGACGCGCTCGCCTACCTGCGCATCCTCGTCAACCCGGCCGACACGGTCTCGCTGCGCCGCATCGTCAACGAGCCCAAGCGCGGCATCGGCGACCGCGCGCAGGCGGCGCTCGAGCGGTTCGCCTCGCGCGAGGGGATCACCTTCTGGCAGGCCATGCAGCGGGTCGACGAGGTCGACGACCTGGCCACGCGCTCGCGCAACGCGATCGCGGAGTTCGCCACGGTCGTCCAGGGCCTCATGGACCTCGCCGCCTCGGGCGAGCCGGCCGACGCCGTGCTCGAGGCCGCGCTCACGCAGTCGGGCTACCTGTCCACGATCGAGCAGAGCCGTGACCCGCAGGACGAGACGCGCGTCGAGAACCTCGCCGAGCTCGTCGCCGTGGCCCGCGAGTTCGACGACGCCCGGCGCGAGACCGGTGAGGTCATCGCCCTCGAGGACTTCCTCGAGCAGGTCT
>JALQUH010000208.1 GCA_023263845.1 Candidatus Nanopelagicales bacterium
CGTGAGCTGAGGCCTGCCTGTGCCCGCCACCCCGTGCGACCTGATGCGCGTGGTTCATTGAGCGGCAGACCGTATGCCATGGCCCACGCACACCACAGCCCCTGCTCACGCACGTGAGACACCTGACCGCGTTGCCCGTGCCTGACGTGCTGCAGCTCGACCCACACCGCACCGATGTGAGCAGACCCCTCGACATCAGCGAGCATGAGCTGCCAGGCATCGAGGCGCTCAGCATCCCCGGACCACCCTGCTGCCAGCCTCGAGCGGTAGGTGAGGGTGTCGAGGTCATCAGACACAGCCACCATCGCGCCCTGCCTGCCCGGATCGATCCCGATGTACCACCTCATGCCTGCCCCCTTCCGCACCAGACGGTGCACCGTCGCTGCTGTGCATGCGTGTGGCAGGCCTTGCGCAGTGCCTGCCAGGTGCGAGGCCATCGAGTGTGGTGCACGATGTCAGGCCACGTCCACTGCGCATTGCGCAGCCGGATGGCCTCGAGAATGATGGCTTCATCAAGGCGCTCATCACCTGGCTTGCGCAGACCGTGTGCGAGCCCGTTGCGCAGCAGCGCCTGACGCAGCGCATCCTTGCCCACCTCGTAGTCGGCCACGATGGTTGCCCACCCCTCACCTGCCAGGCGGCGCGCAGAGATCCTGCGCAGCTCGGGCAGCGTCCACTGAGTGTAATGGCGCGTCATCGCTCCCCCTCGAGGGCGCGAATGCTCTGGTCGATGAGCAGGCTGACCACGCGACCGCTGCGCGACTCCCAGCTGCTGACCTGGCTGTGAGCCATTCGCAGCAGATCGAGCGCCACCCCTACGTCATCCTTGAACTCGTGCAGCTCTTCCTCGAGGATGCCCTGACGGGTGAGCGCATCCTGCAGCGCCTTGCGTGCTTCCTGGCTGTCAGCCTTGTGACGCTCGCGATCGATGTGGCGCTTGCTCAGGGCAGCGATCACCTGCAGCGCATTCATGTCGCTCACCATCGCATCGGTGTGCCACTCATCGACCTCGAGCAGCACAGCCCGCAGCGCCTGCTCGACCTCGAGCTGCTGCTGCTTGACCAGGCGCAGCTCTTCGAGCACTGCCTGCAGCCGATCTTCAGCCGACTCGTGAGCCAAGCGCGCATCGCGCAGCCTGCCCGTCAGGTTTGCGACCTGCATCCTGAGCTCATCAGGCTGCTGACGTCGCTGCGCCTCGTAGCACCTCGAGCACAGCCCCTATGCCTTGATGCCCACCTTGCGCGACGCGATGACCGGGTCGATGATCCCGTACTCCTTGGCCGCGTCGGCGGTCAGAATGCGGTCGCGCTCGATGTCCTTCTCGATCTGCTCCTTGGCGCGGCCCGTGTGCAGGGACAGGATCGTCTCCATCTCGTCGCGCATGCGCAGGATTTCGTTGGCCTGGATCTCGACATCGGACGCCTGGCCGCCACCCTCGGTGTAGGGCTGATGGATCAGGATGCGTGAGTGAGGCAGCGCGAAACGCTTGCCCGGCGTACCCGCGGCGAGCAACACCGCGGCCGCGGATGCCGCCTGACCGAGGCAGACCGTCTGGACCTGCGGCTTGACGAACTGCATGGTGTCGTAGATGGCCGTCATCGCGGTGTAGGAGCCACCGGGTGAGTTGATGTAGATCTGGATGTCACGATCGGGGTCCATCGACTCCAGGCACAGCAACTGGGCCATGACGTCATCGGCCGAGGCATCGTCGATCTGAACGCCGAGGAAGATGATGCGCTCTTCGAAGAGCTTGGTGTAGGGGTTGTGCACGCGCTCGCCATTGGCGACGCGCTCCCGGAACTCGGGGATGATGTAGCGCGCGGAGGGCAGGTGAAGGCCGGACTGCGTCGTCATGTGATCTCCTCGAAATCGGGTGTCCTCAATCACGAGGAGGCCCCGGGGGCGTCGGCTGCGGTGGAGTAGACGTGGTCGATCAGGCGGTAATCGCGGGCCTCTTCGGCCGTAAACCAGCGGTCGCGATCGGAGTCGGCCTCAATCTCCTCAATGGTGTGGCCGGAATGCTCGGCGATGAGTTGCGCCATGCGCTTCTTGATGAAGATCATCTGCTCGGCCTGGATCTTGATGTCCGAGGCCGTGCCGCCAATGCCACCGAGCGGCTGATGCATCATGATCCGCGTGTTGGGAGTGGCGTAGCGCTTGCCCGGAGAGCCTGCACAGAGCAGGAACTGGCCCATGGATGCGGCGAGGCCCATGGCGATCGTCGTGACGTCGTTCGGGATCAACTGCATGGTGTCGTAGATGACCATGCCCGCGGTGATCGACCCACCGGGAGAGTTGATGTAGAGCGTGATGTCCTTGTCTGGGTCCTCGGCAGCGAGCACCTGCAACTGCTTGGCGATGCGATTGGAGTTCTCGTCGCGCACCTCTCCCTCAAGCCACACGATGCGCTCCCGCAGGAGGCGCTCATCGAGCATGTCGCCGAAGCCAGCCATGCCTGGGGCTCCGGTCCGTAGATCGATGGACGTACCCACGCCGATCTCCTCTCACCCGACCCGGTGGCCGGCACACCTGACCCTAACGCGGGAGGCATCCGGACTAATCCCGGCCCGGTGGGTGTTCGCCCTGGGCTCAATATCGATGCGGGCGAAGCTGCCCGGCTACTGCCGGGTCTACTCGGGAAGTTCAGTCGCTCGCGCCTGCTCGTCGATCGCCTCGAGATCGACCGGTCGCCCGGAGGCATCGACGACGTGCGCTTTGCTGGTAACGATGGCCAGGGCCTTGCCACGCCGGATGTCAGCGATCGCCATCGACAATTGGTCGGCCTGCACGAGAGCCTGGGCGAAGGCATCGGGCGACATGCCATAGCGAGGAGCGTTCTGAACCAGCCAGGCGGAAAGCTCGGACTCACCAACGGAAATTTCCTCGGCCTCGGCGATCTTGTCGAGCAGCAGTCGGCTGCGAAGACCATCGCGGGCCTCCTTCTCGACCTCAGCCCGATGCTCATCGTCTCCACCGTGGCCATCGGCGAAGTGCTCTTCGACCTCGGCCTGAACCGCACCCTCGGGAACGGGGAAATCGGCAAGCTCCAGCAGCGCGCCGTGAACCTTGCCGCGCGCCTGCATCCCCTGCTCCAGCACCCGCACGCGACCCAGTCGGGTGCGGAGGTCCTCGCGCAACTCATCAATCGTGTCGAACTCCGACGCCATCTGAGCAAAATCGTCGTCGGCCTCGGGCAGCACGCGCTCGCGGATCGCCGAGGTCGTCACGGTCACGGTGAGCGTCTGACCGTCGAAATCGCCAGCCTCGGGAGTGAACTCGAAGGTCCGCGTCTCGCCGGCGGTGGAGCCGCGCACTGCCTCATCGAAGCCGGGGAGCATGCCGTCGGTGCCGAGTTCATAGGACAGGGCGTTGCCGCTGAGGTCTTCAATCGACTCACCCGAGGAGTCGGCGCCCGAGATATCGACGAGCAGGACGTCGCCGTCCGCCGCCGCACGCTCGACAGGGGTGAGGGTGGCGAAGCGACCACGCAGACCCTCCAGTTGCTCGTTGACGTGCTCATCGGTGACCTCGGCGTCATCGACCTCGACAGTCAATCCGTCGTACGCCGGTAGATCGAACTCGGGGCGAATATCGACCTCGGCGGTGAAGGTGAGCGCCTCTCCATCAGCGATCTCGGTGATGTCGACGTCGGGGCGACCAAGGGGCACGACATCGTTTTCGCGCAGCGCATCGGTGTAGGCCTGAGGCAGCATCGCGTTGACGGCCTCTTCGAGGACCGCGCCGCGCCCCACGCGCTGATCGATCACGCGGGAGGGGACCTTGCCCTTGCGGAAGCCCGGGATGGTGATCTGCTGGGCGATGGTCTTGTACGCCGCATCGAGGCTGGGGGCGAGTTCGTCGAAGGGCACCTCGACGGTGAGCTTGACCCGGGTAGGGCTGAGGGTCTCGACGGTGCTCTTCACGGTTTGCTCCTGCGGATTGGGGTCGAAAGGTCGCGCCAGCCTACTTGCTCGCCTCATCGGCTTGTCGCGCACACCGTGCGGCCCTCCCGAGGGGCGCACTTGTCGGGGTACCCGGATTTGAACCGGGGGCCTCCTGCTCCCAAAGCAGGCGCGCTACCAAGCTGCGCCACACCCCGCCGCCCGCCGCAGCGAGCCGGTCAAGTCTAGGGGTCCCCCCGGCCCGGTCACCTAGCCTGGGGGCTATGCGGTCCGATGCGATCAGTGTTGAGGACTACCTCGCGAGCCTGTCAGACGAGCGCCGGCAGGCCATGTCCACCGTGCGACAGACCATCGAGGACCATCTGCCTACGGGCCTTGAGGAGACAATGGCCTGGGGAATGATCGCCTACGTCGTTCCCCTGACGACCTTCGCCGATACCTACAACGGCGAGCCACTCCTGCACACGGCGTTGGCCAGCCAGAAGAACCACATGTCCCTCTACCTCAACTGCATCTATGGCGACGAGCGGATCCGGGAGCACTTCGAGGCGGACTATCGAGCCACCGGCAAGAGGTACGACGTCGGCAAGAGCTGCGTTCGATTTCGGCGCCTTGAGGATCTACCGCTTGACGTTGTGGGGCGGGCGATCGCGAGCGCGTCCGTGGAGGAGCTGATTGCCCAACATGAGGCGGCCATGGCCGGGCGCAAGAGTCCACGACGGAAGCGGGTACCCTAAACGGGCCTTCGGGCGCGCGGGTGTAGCTCAATGGTAGAGCCCCAGCCTTCCAAGCTGGTGGTGCCGGTTCGATCCCGGTCACCCGCTCTGAAAGAGCGGGTCCTACGGATCGGGAGGAGCCCGCAGGCGACGGACCCGGTCACCCGCTCTGAAAGAGCGGATCCGACGGATCGGGCTAGTTGGGCTCAGGTGTCGTGGAGTCGCCGGACAGGATTGACGGTGGACGAAGCGCCCAGTCGTAGATGACGATCGTTCGCAGGACAAGATCCTGAACCGACCGGTTGCGCTTGCTAATGAGGGCCCATAGTAGGCCGAACGGAAATGCGACGCAGAATCCGGAGCGCAGCAGTGCATAGAAGTAGCCCAGCCGATGACCCCGCGGGCTCACCACACGCACACCCATCAACCACCCGCCGAACGACCTGCCGGTGTTGGCCCAAGCGAACATCCAGTACAGCGTGGTGAAGATGTAGCCCCACACGATGAGAGTGCCCATGCTCGGAGCGTTGATGTTGACGCCCGGGGTGAAGATCGCCTGCAGGATCACCAGGGTGAACCACACGCCAAACATGAGCAGGGCGACGAGACTGACGTCGATCACCGATGCGGCGAAGCGTGTGGTGAAGCCGGCTCGTTCGCCTTGGAACTCCCGCGCCGGCTCCGGCACGCTGAGGTCCTTCGCGACCTGACCCGGCCCGCCAGCAGACATCCATTGCCCGAACGACGTCACTGACCCTCACCGCCGCTCAGCGACTCCGGCTCGCCGGGGGCGTCGAGATCGCGCGTGCGCCGCGGCAGTACGCGATCGACGATGCGCGCCAGGGCGATGTCGGTGGCATACGACCGCAGGCGCACCGAGTCGATTGCGTCGCTTGCCACACCGCCCGTGGACTGACGAATGATTGCCGGAAGGTCGACCATTTCGATCACGTATTCGGCGATGTCCACGATCGGCAGGCGATCGATGACCTGCTCCAGATCGACCGTTGCCACCAGCGCGTCAATATCGACCCGCTCTGCAACCAAGGCCGTGAGGTCGAGTTCGTCGAGCGCCGCGTCGACGATCCGTTCGAGGTCGACCCGCTGGAGAACGACCTCCGTGATGTCAATGCTGTCGAGAGCCGCTTCGACAACTCGTTTGAGGTCCACGCGCTCAAGGACGATCTCGGTCAGATCCAGTCGTTGAAGCGCCTGCATCACGATCGCGCGAAGGTCGACGTTGTTCACCACGACCGTGGTGATGTTGATGCGTTCGATCACGGCCTGCGTCGCCGTTGGCACGACGCGGTCAAGGACGGCAGCCGTCGGTGGGCCAGCAACCGACTCAAGCGCGTGAGCGGCCGCGCTCCCCGCCGCAAACGCGGCGGCACCCATCACCTCAACGGCAGCGCCCAGCATCGAGCGCATCGCCCCGAGAGCTCCGGTCGGGCCGGGGTCCTCGGTCGCATTCGGCACCACGATGACGTCGCGAGAGACGATCGTGAAGTCCACGGGGTCGATCCTGTCAGAGATCACGGCTCCCAGGTGAACAGCGGTGGCAGCGGGTCACATTCGATGCGGGCGCGATCCCGCGCCGCGGCCACGCGATCGGAATACTGCGGATCGTCGGCCACATTGCGGAGTTCATGGGGGTCCGCCACGTAGTCGTAGGCCTCTTCCTCGCCGGTGGTGTAGCGCCAAAAGGCAAAATCCTCCTCGCGCCAACCGCAGTACGCCGGCCGACCTTGACCCCGCCACGGGGCAGCCTCCAGGACAAGTCCGTCGCGAGGCTGTCGACTGAGCAGACTGCGCCCATCAACCTGCGCCCCGCCGACCCCCGCTAACTCCAGCACCGTTGAATAGACGTCGACGTTCGCGATGGCGACCCGACCGTCCGCCACCCCGCCTGCGATCGCTCGGTCGTAGCGAATGGCGAGCGGCACCCGCACGGAGGCGTCGTAGGGAGTGTTCTTGCGTTGCAGCCGATGCTCGCCGAGTAGATAGCCATTGTCGGACGTGAACACGAAGATCGTGTCACTCAGTCGGTCCGTGCGCTCAAGCGCACCAAGGATGTCAGCGACGGCAGCGTCGATACCCATGAGCATGTCCTGCTGAAGGCGAATGACGGTACTGAGTTGGTGTGGCTTGCCCTTGGTGAAGACATGTGAGCGGGTGAGTGACTGCATCCAGTCGGGGTACTCACTCATGTCCCCCTGGTTCACCGCCGGACTCGGCAGTCCGCTAGCGGCGCGGACCGCAGGCATGACCCCGGCCTTCTTGGCCGCCCCCGTGTACGGGCCGGCGACGAACGGCAGATGCGGGGCGTAGGGGGTAACGAAGGCGAAGAGTGGCTGATCCGCGGGAGTGGATTCGATGAACTCGACGGTGCGATCCGCGAGCTCATCGGTGAGGTACTGACGCGACTGCGTGACCTTCTTCGACTCCCCCACGAACCCGTACCGCCACGGCCCGGGGCGGACGAGCGCATCAAAGACATCCCACCCCGGAGCCACGAAACCGTTGGGCGCCTTGTCGATCCCGTTCAGGTACTTGCCGAAGATGCCCGTTCGATACCCGGCATCCTGCAGGCGCGTGGCGATGGTGTCCTGCTCTCCCCCGAGTCGATTGAACGCCTGCCAAGCACCGTAGGGAACCGACGCAGTGTTCTCCCAGACACCGGTCGTGTGCGAGAGATTGCCGGTGAGCAAACTCGCCCGTGACGGGCAGCACCACGAGGTGGGAACGAACGCGTTGGGAAACGTGATCCCCTTCGCCACGAGTTCATCCATGACGGTCGGCATGCCCACCTCGGTGCCGTAGCGCTGGTCGTCGGTCAACACGATGACCACGTTCGGCTGAGATGCGGCTTGGGGTGAAGCGCTGGAGGTCACCGCCGGCGTCGCCGCCATGGCTCCCGGGGACATGGCCAGGGCGGCTAAGGCCACAACTGCGGCGATGACCGAACCGAAGCGCACCGCTCGACTATACGGGCGTCGTCGCGCGGCTCGCCTGCCGTGAGGGGTCGCGGGACCCCATGGAGGAGGTCTCCCCCTTTGGCGGCCTGTTGATCAGTAGCGAGGGGCGACCGATCGTGGCAGCGCGGCCAGAGCGGCTTGTGCGTCACCGTCGAGGACCACATCCGCCGCTGCCACGTTTTGCTCCAGCCACCGGCGACGCTTCGTGCCAGGAATTGGCACCACATGACCCCCTTGACCTAGCACCCAGGCAAGCGCGATCTGCGCCGACGTCGCGCCAAGGCGCTCCGCCACGGCCTGCACGCCATCGACGATCACCTGATTGGCGGTAAGAGCCTCGGGCGTGAATCGGGGATTGCCGGAGCGAAAGTCGTTGTCACCGATGGCCTCGGCGGTCAACGTACCCGTGAGGTAGCCCCGGCCGAGCGGTGCGTAGGCGAGGAAGCCGATGCCGTGCTCCTCGCAGTGCGCGAGGACACCGTTCACCACGTTCTCTTCTGTCCACAGTGACAGTTCGCTCTGCACGCTCGACACCGGATGGACCGCATCCGCCCGCTGAATCTCCTCGACGGTGGCTTCGGAAAGTCCGAGGAACCGCACCTTCCCGTCGGTCACGAGTTGAGCCATAGCCCCCCATGTTTCTTCAATCGGCACATGGGGATCGACGCGGTGCAGTTGATACAGGTCGATGTGGTCCACGCCGAGCCGGCCAATCGAGGCCTCGCACGCCTTGGTGATGCTGTCGGGTCTGCCGTCCCGACCGTAGGACGTCGCATCGATGGGGACGAGTCCCCCCTTCGTCGCGATGACAACTCGATCTCGCAGGCCATCGTCGACGACGAACCGACGGATCACTTCCTCGTTGGTGTAGGGGCCGTAGACATCCGCGGTGTCCAGCAATGTCACCCCTAGCTCGATCGCACGATGCAATGTCGCGCGCGACTCAGCGGGATCGGCGTTCTCGACGCTGTACGCCCAGGACATCGGCATGCAGCCAAGACCTACCTCACTCACCGGCAGCGCACCGAGCAAGCGTTCACGCATGACACCTCCCTCAACGTCGGCGACCCTAACTGGTGGATTCTCGACGAGTCATCGAAGGTGATCTGGCAGGGTAAGGGGGCCGACGAAAGGGGCTCCATGGCTGACATCCGCACGGTGAGCATCAACCTCATCGAGGTCCATCGAGAGTCCGGGGCAACCGTGTCTCCGCCCACCCGCAAGGTGGTCGCCGCTGCGGCGGTGAAGAACCCGCTGGCGGGCACTCCCCTTGCCGCCGACCTCGGCGACCTCGAGCAACTCGGCGCCGATGTGTCCGGATACCTCGTCCAGCGATGCCTCGAGGTGCTCGCCTCGGCCGGGGTGACGCCTGATCAGGTTCGCGGGTATGGCAAGGCGGCGATTGTCGGAACCGATGGCGAACTCGAGCACACCGCGGCCGTCCTGCATCCGCGGTTCGGCGCTCCCGTACGTGCTGCCATCGGTGGTGGCACCGACATCATCCCGGGGACCAAGAAGGTCGGGGCCCCGGGCAGTTCCATCACCATGCCGATCGGAAACAAGGACGACCGCTGGGTATTCGACGACATGGACGCCGCGGAGGTGTCGATGGCTGATGCGCCACGCTCTGACGAAATCGTCATCGTCCTCGTGCTGTCCTGCGGGGGTCGGCCCCACGCGCGCGTCCAGAAGCCGGGAGGCTGACATGAAGTTGATGATCGGATTGGTACGCCGTTCGGACATGACCCATGAGGAGTTCGCTCACTGGTGGATCGAGGAGCATGCGCCGCTCGCGCGCACGCTGCCCGACGTGCAGCGGATCCGATTCAACCTCCTCGACGGCGACGGACCCTTCGACGGCATCGCGGAGTTGTGGTTCGCCTCACCGGAGGCGATGGACGCGTCGTACGGCAGCGACATCGGCAAGGCGGTAGCGGCAGATTCGATAGCGCACGTGGAGTCCCGGGTGCGGATGCCGGTGATCGAGCACGACATCCACGGCTAGGCCCGCGGGCACAGCACGCCCCACGGCTGAGCTACCGATAGCGTCAGCCTGTGGCAGCCGCACCCGCATCCGTCCCAGGCCGCGCCCGAGTCGTCGTGATCGGCGGCGGCATTATCGGGGCTTCGGTCGCCTACCATCTCGGTCAGTTGGGCTGGGGCTCCGAGACCCTGTTGCTGGAGCGGGATCAACTCACCTCGGGCACGACCTGGCATGCCGCCGGCCTCATGGTGACCTTCGGATCCTTCTCTGAGACCTCGACCCGCATGCGTCACTACACGCGCGATCTGTATGCCCGGCTCGAAGCGGAGACGGGGCAGTCGACGGGCTTTGCACCGATCGGTCTCATCGAAGTGGCCGCTGACGAGGGTCGACTGGAGGAGTACCGCCGCGTCGCGGCATTCAACCGGCTCATGGGCACGGAGGTACACGAGATCTCTGCCAAAGAGGTGGCCGACCTCTTCCCACCCGCGCGTACCGATGATCTGCTGGCCGGCTTCTACATGCCGCAGGACGGTCGCGTGAACCCCGTAGACGCGACCATGGCCTTGGCCAAAGGCGCGCGGATGCAGGGGGTGACCATCCTCGAGGGCACGCCCGTGTTGGACGTGCTGGTCAAGGACGGTCGTGTTGCGGGAGTGCGCACGCAGGCGGGCGACATCGAATGCGAGTACGTCGTCAACGCCGCCGGCATGTGGGCCCGCCAGTTGGCCGAACGCTCCGGTGTCACCGTGCCCAATCAGGCCGCCGAGCACTACTACCTGCTCACCGATCCAATCCCGGGCCTCGACCCAGACCTCCCCGTGTTGGAAGACCCCGGCTCCTACGGCTACTACCGGCCGGAGGGCGACGGCATGATGATCGGCCTCTTCGAACCGGTGTGTGCCCCATGGCACGTCGATGCCATTCCTGAGGACGCGTCGTTCCTCACCCTGCCGCCCGACTGGGAACGCATGGGCCCCTATCTCGAGAAGGCCATGGCGCGCGTGCCCGCCTCGATGGAGGTCGGCATTCGTACCTTCTTCTGCGGCCCGGAGTCGTTTACGCCGGATCTATCACCGATCGTCGGAGAGTCACCGGAGGTGCGTGGCTACTTCGTTGCCGCCGGCCTGAACTCAATCGGCATCCTGACCGGCGGTGGCATAGGACGCGCGGTCGCCACCTGGATCGTCGACGGACTGCCGGACATCGACGTCACCGGCATGAACATCGACCGACTGCACGCCTACCAACTGGCTCCCGAGTACCGCGCCACCCGCACCGTCGAGTCGCTGGGCATGGTGTATCAAACGCACTTCCCGGGGAAGTCAATGAAGACCGCCCGCGGCATCAAGCGCTCGCCGCTCCACGATCGCCTCGCGGCGCAAGGGGCCTACTTCCGCGATGTCTCCGGCTGGGAGGGGGCCGATTGGTACGCCGGACCGGGACAGTTTGCCGACCCGGGGGAGCTGAGTTGGGGTCGGCAAAAGTGGTTCGACCAGTGGGCGCGCGAACATCGCGCCGTTCGGGAGGCGGTCGGGCTGATGGACATGTCCTTTATGGCGAAGTTCCGCGTGCAGGGCCCGGACGCGGGGGCGGTCTTGGATCGCATGAGCACGGCTCGCGTCGACGGCGAGACGGGCGTGATCACCTACACGCAATGGCTCAACGGCAACGGCACCCTCGAGGCCGATCTCACGGTGACGAAGCTCGAAGAGGGCGACTTCCTCGTCGTCGCGTCGGACACCGCGCATCGGCACGTCGAGACGATGCTCAAGCGCGCCCTGGACGGACAGCGTGGGTGGGTCACAGACGTCACCTCGGGCCTGGCGCAGATCAACATTCAGGGGCCTCGCTCGCGCGAGCTCTTGCAGTCGCTCACATCGGCGGACCTGTCCCACGCGACTTTTCCATTCCGTGCTGCACGTGACATTGACCTCGGCTTCGCCCGAGTGCTCTGCGTACGCATCACCTACCTCGGCGAGCTCGGCTACGAACTCTTCGTTCCGTCCGAGCAGGCGGCGTACGTCTATGACCTCATCACCGACGCTGGGGCGGAGTTCGGACTAGCCCATGTCGGACTGAAGGCGTTGTCGTCGCTGCGCATGGAGAAGGCATACCGCGACTTCGGCCACGACATCGACAACACCGACTCACCACTTGAGGCCGGCCTGGGTTTCACGATCGACTGGGACAAGGATTTCGTGGGCCGTCAAGCGGTGGCCGCGCTCCGGGAGGAGGGCCCACTGAAGCGGCGGCTCGCCCAGGTGCGATTGCTGGACCCCGAGCCCCTGATGTTCCACGGAGAGGTCGTCTACCGCGATGGCGTTCCCGTCGGCTACATCCGGGCTGCAAGCTACGGGCACACCCTCGGCGGAGCGGTGGGCTTGGTGATGGTCGAGACAGGTGAGCCGGTAACGGCAGCGACACTCAGCACGGGCGAGTGGGAGGTAGACGTCGCGGGCGTGCGCTACCCGGCTGAGGTCTCCTTGCGACC
>JALQUH010000234.1 GCA_023263845.1 Candidatus Nanopelagicales bacterium
CTCGGTGGATGCGAATCTGCGCACCACCCCACAGCGTTATTCACCTCGTCAGCCACTGGACATCCGAGTCACTGGCACATTGGACATCGCCACATCGACCACGACGGTATGCCACGGGCTCGAACTCACCGTCATGCGAGGCGCGTTGCGGCTCGGCGGGCGCCTCACCTCTCCGGACCGGTCCCCCATCATCGCCGGTGAGACACGCGTCGAGCCGGTCGACCTGACCTTCGATCTCCCCGCCGAAGACGTGCCCACCTCAGGCAGCATCAGCATCGACATAGCCCTGCAGTGCTCCTCCCTCAGAGATGGCGCGTGGGACTTCCCGGGTGAGTCCTCAGTTGTGGCCACGTCCGCCATCCGGGTGGCAAGCAGAACCGTCGTCGTGAGCCCGACCTGGGTGTTCCCCGATGCCGACGGGGCAGGCAAGGCGCGCATCAGCGCGCGGGTGGCCAAGGGTCCCGCCACTATCCGCGTCAAGGTCGGCAAGAAGACCGTCTGGACGAAGAAGGTCTCCACGCCACGCATCAACCTCGCGATCCCATCAGCCAAGTTGGCAAGGTCCGGCACCTACACAGTGCTCGTGCGTGCAGACGGCACGACCGCGCGTTCGACGTTCCGGGTGAGCAAGGGTTGGGCACCGTTGATGAGTGAACCCGCCCATTGGGAGCGATGCTCAACGATCACGTGGGCCTACGACGACGCAAAGGCGCCGCGCGGCGGAGACAAGCAGATGTTCGATGACCTGACTAAGACGTTCAATCTCTACGAGCGCCTGACCGGACTGACATTCGTTCGGGTCAAACGGGGAGCAGGCGACATTGTCATCGACTGGGCCAACCTGCCCGACCGGGCCGACGGCTGGGGTGGGGCCTCGGGGTACGCCGGCATCATCAGTGGCGGAAGCGTGACGCTGTCAACCACGAGCCGATGGGCGAAAGCCCCGGGCGACGGCGTCGAGGGACGGGTTGCGTTGCTGAGACACGAGGTCGCCCACGCGCTCGGGCTCGGTCATGTCACGAGCGATCGGGAGTTGATGTTCCCCGTCCACACCGCTGGAGTCTCCCCGCTGTCTCCGCAGAAGGGTGACATCGCCGGACTCCGCGAGCTGTACGCGCCATCCGCTTGCCCGTGAGTGGCGCGTGATGCCGCGGGTACCGCACCGTCGCTAGCCCAATCGAACGACGACGTCCCTGGGGCGCCGGAAAGCGAACCCACTCGGCGCCGTCAGCGACTCCAAGTCGATGGTCGGCCATGCGTCGAACATCTCCTCCAGCGCGATCACCGTCTGCATACGAGCCAGATGTACGCCGAGGCAGTGGTGCTCACCGGAGGAGAAACTGAGGCCGTGCCGGGCATTGGATCGCTGGATGTCGAATGTCAGGGGGTCGGCGAACACCTCGGGATCCCTATTGGCCGCGATCACCGAGACCCCCACGAACTCGCGTGCGCCGATGTCGACTCCCGCCAACGTGACCGGCTCACGCGTCCAGCGCTCCATGAAGGCCACCGGCGGCATCCACCGGATGGCCTCGTCGACCGCGCCCGCGAGGAGCGAGCGGTCCGCGCGCACCTGCGCCATTGACTCCGGATGCTGGACCAGCAGCATGAGGGTGGTAAGGACCGAGGCCTGGATCGTCTCGATGGCGCCGAACATGACAACGCGCAGCTGCGCCGCCACCTCCTCGGGCGTGAGGTCAGAATCCCCGACGACCTTTGATCGTGACAGTCCCTGCAGAAGCAGGTCGGTGAGCTCCGCACGCGCGTCATCGGCGCGACGAACCGGCTCGGGGTCCCCGGTGTATTCCATCGCCGCGGCAAAGGTGGCGTAGAAACCGTCGATGCGCTCAATGTCGTCGAGTGGCAGGCCAATCACCTGGGCGGCTACGCCGACGGCAAACGGCGCGGCAAACGACTCGGTGAGCTCAACGCCGTCCCCTAACGTGTCGATCCGCGAGATCAGCTCCCGTGCGTACGTGCGGATCGACTCACCGAAGAGGCGCTCGGCCTCGCGGGCCCGGAAGGGCACCTCGAAGGGCTGGCGGTAGCGCTCGTGTTCCTCACCGTCGACGGTGAGCATCATGCGTCCGAGAGAGGCACGAACCATGTTCTGCTCGGCCTCGACGGTCGCACCAGACTTCGGGAGCAGGATCTGCCGTGCCGGTTCACGTGCCGTGACCAACCAACCACCCAGCGCCGGAAGCCACGTCACCGGCTCGACCTGACGCAACTCGTCAAGGACGTGCTCCCGGCCGGCGTCCTCGAGATCGGCCAATGTGACGGCAGCGCCGACGGGAAAGTCCCGCCGGCGCTGCGCGTCTTGTTCTTCGCTGATCTCGACCTGGTCGAGCATCCGCGCTAACTCACCAGGTCGGCTATGGCATCGGTGTTCTCTGCACGCCGGCGTAGAGCTCCCACACCACAGCCGATGCCGAAGATGATGAAGGGCAGCAGCACCAGGAACCAGCCGAGCGGGTTCAGCGCCCAGGCCTGCACCGTGGGATCGCTGTCCTCGGCTGCCGTGCCAGCGAAGAGCGCGAAGCGGCTCATCAGCAGGTACGCACCGAGCGCTAGGCCGATCGCAGCAAGAACTGGCGCGATCATGGTGTGCCAAATGCGCGTGTCTTCCTTGGTGCGCCGGAAGTAGACGATCACCGCGATACTCACGAGGATCTCCACGATCACGATCGCGAGGACCGCGATAGCCGACGACCAGTAGAAGAGATTGAGGACCGGATCGAGATGCCACGCCTCAGGACTGCTCTGCCGATGGCGGCAGCGGCCTTTGTCGGAGCCGCGTTCGGATCGCTTA
>JALQUH010000052.1 GCA_023263845.1 Candidatus Nanopelagicales bacterium
ATGCGCGGTTCATTCCCGTCTTCCCGAGACTCGGCCTCGTGGCCGAGTACGGCGTCGCCTGGCTACTCCCCCGACGCATCGGATCAGCACGCGCGGCCGACGTCCTGCTCGCCGGGCGGGAGATCGATGCAATGACCGCACTCGCCTGGGGACTGGCCAACGACATCGCGGACGATCCGGTTGAGCGCGCGGTTGAGTGGGGCCAGGAGGTTGCGCAGTGCTCACCGTTCTCCGTCGCCAGCGCCAAACGCCAACTCACGGCCGGTGCCGCACAGTCCCTTGGCGACGCGCACGCCGCCGCCCTTGACCTGATGAAGCAGTCCTTCGCCCGTCCGGACCTAGCGGAGGCCATGATGGCTCGCTTGGAAAACCGCGAGCCGACGTTTGCGTCCTACCCGCCCTCGACCTAGTCGAGTTGTCCTGCGTACGCGAGCGCGAGGCGCACCAATCGACCCTGTCCCCCGGTCATCTCGGCTTGGAATCCGGCGGAAGCCGCCTCCCAGGGCTCAATCCAGGTGAGGTCAAGGGCGTCCTGACTGGGCGAGCAGTCACCATCGCACGGGACGATGAAACACAGGCTCACCGCGTGCTGCCGCGGATCGTGGTAGCCGCTCACCATCGGATCGGGGAAGTACTCGGCCACGGTGAACGGGGCCGGACTCACCGGCAGCCGAGGCAGGGCAACCGGGCCAAGGTCCTTCTCCAAGTGACGCAGCAGCGCGTCCCGCAGGCGTTCGCCGTACAGAACTCGACCCGAGACGAGAGCCCGGCTGATACTGCCGTCGGGCATGGCCCGCAGAAGCAGGCCGATACTGGTGATGCGCCCCAGTGAGTCGGTTCGTACAGGAATCGCCTCGACGTATACGAGCGGCAGCCGCTCACGGGCCTGCTCGAGGTCCTCGTCGCTTAGCCATGAACCGCGCGTATCGAGCATGTCGCTCATGCGATCTCCCGTCATCGATCCGAACCTCGAGGGCACCGTTCCTTGTCGCGAGCCCTACCCTCAAGACATGACGACTGTAGAGCCAAGCAGGCCCGACGGGTCCGCCTACCCCGTGACGATGCTCGACAGCGAATGGCGGGCTCGCCTCACCCCCATGGAGTACGCCGTTCTTCGCGACGGGGGTACCGAGCGCGCCTTCACCGGTGAGTACACCGACACCGAAACCGAGGGCATCTATTCCTGTCGCGCCTGCGGCAGTGAGCTCTTCCGATCTCACGAGAAGTTTCACTCTCACTGTGGCTGGCCCTCCTTCTTCGGCCCCCTCGCCGGCGATCGAGTTATAGAGATTGAGGACCGCTCGCTCGGCATGCTCCGAACCGAGGTTCGGTGCGCTTCCTGTGGAAGCCACCTGGGCCATGTCTTCGCTGGCGAGGGCTACGACACGCCGACCGATCAGCGCTACTGCATCAACAGTGTCTGCCTCACGCTCGAGCCCACGGGCGACGGCGTGGATGCCGGGCAGTGAGGCGTTTCCGGCGTACTGTGATGGGGTGACCGCGGTAGCCGATGATGCCTTCGATCGTGCGCTGCGGAGCCTGCACGAGGTCCGATTCCGGCCCGAGTTGTCCGTCGAGGAAAGCCCCGCCCCGCAGCGCTTAGCCCCCCATGCCGTTGCCCTCACCGCCGAATTCGTCGAGGATGACGAAGAACTTGCGAGCGGGCGTTTCGTGCTCTTGCACGATCCGGATGGAGTCGATGCCTGGGACGGCAGTTTCCGCGCGGTGACCTTCATCAAGGCCGTGCTCGAGCCTGACCTCGCGACGGACCCACTGCTCACAGGGGTGGCCTGGACATGGCTGATGGAGGCCCTGGAGTCCTATGCCGGCCCTGTGCGCGAACTTGGCGGCACCGTCACGCGGGTGATGAGTGAGTCCTTCGGCACCCTGGGCGACCGGGACGTTGCCGGCCAGGTCGAAATCCGCGCATCGTGGACACCGTCGGCCGATCCCAGCCTCATCGGTGGCTCTGCGCAGGCGTGGGGGGCTGCACTCGCGCATGCGGCCGGCTTGCTTCCGGTGCCCGATGGTGTCGCCATCTTGACACCGGGACGCACCCAGCATGACTGACGCGCCGGAGTTGCCGCCGGTCGAACTCATCGATGGCATCCCACACGTCACCACCGAACCGAACGAACTTGATCGGGCAATCGAGTCCCTTCTCTCTGGCTATGGCCCGCTCGGGGTGGATGCCGAGCGGGCGTCTGGATTCCGCTACGGCCAAAGGGCCTACCTCGTGCAATTCCATCGCCGGGGCGGCGGAACGTGGCTCATCGATCCGATTGCGCTACCCGACCTGCGTAGCCTGCGCGATGCCCTGTCAGAGACCGTGTGGATTCTCCATGCCGCAAGTCAGGATGTTCCCTGCCTTCGCGAGGTCGGCCTGCAACCTCCGGAAATCTTCGACACGGAGATGGCCGCGCGGCTCCTGGGTCGTGAGCGTGTTGGCCTCGGTCCCCTCGTTGAATTCGAACTGGGTCTCCACCTCGCCAAGGGGCACGGGGCAGCCGACTGGTCACAGCGACCGATCCCGGACGACTGGCGACGTTACGCCGCACTCGATGTCGAGGTTTTGCCTGACCTTTACGAGCGAATCCTGCCCGAGCTTGTTGCGGCGGGTAAGGAGCAATGGGAGCGGGAGGAGTCCGAGGCGGTACGCACAGCCTCTCCTCCTCCGGCGCGTGAAGACCCGTGGCGCCGCACCTCCGGCCTGCACAAGGTGCGCGGCAAGCGCGACCTGGCGACCGTTCGCAGCCTGTGGTGGAGCCGGGACGAACTCGCACAGCTGCGCGACACGAGCCCAGGCCGCATCTTGCCCGATGCCGCCCTCGTCGCCGCGGTCAACGCTCACCCACCCGACATGGAGGCATTGGCCGCCTTGCCCGAGTTTCGACGGCGCGGCGCCGCCCGGAACCTGTCGCGGTGGTGGCGCGCGATAGAGGATGCTCGTGGGTTGCCGGAGCTCGAGTTGCCCGACACGTCACTTCCCTCCGACGGCCCTCCGCCGCCGCGACTGTGGCGCGACAAGGATCCAGCGGCGGCAGATCGCCTGGACCGCACTAAGGCCGCTCTAGCGCAGCTGTCCGAGACTCACAACGTTCCGGTGGAGAATCTCATAACTCCCGACTACGTGCGGCGTTTGGCGTGGCGGCCACCGGAGCCTCTCACCGAGGCCACGGTTGAGGCCGCCTTGAGCGAGCGTGGTGCCCGCGCGTGGCAGATCCAGATGGTCTCTGGCCCGCTCCTTGGAGCCTTGGCAGGATCTGACCCGGACTAGCGCTCGGCCGAAATCCCAGTCTCCGGCATGCGCGCCGTCACCTCCTCGACGATACGTCGAGTAATCCGCTGTGCCGTGAGACCCGCATCCTCCAGAACGGAGCTCCGGCTTCCGTGTTCTGGGAACTCGCGAGGTACGCCGAACGTGAGCGTCGGCAGGTTGAGGTTTGCGTCTTCGAGGACGGATCTCACTGCCGTGCCAATCCCACCTGATCGGGAATTGTCCTCCAGGACCACGACCACGGACACATCTCGCGCCATGTCCACGACGTCCACAGGCACGGGAAGGGGCCACCGAGGGTCCGCCACCCGCGCAGCGATGCCTTGCGCGTGAAGGCCGCTCGCGACCTCCATCGCCAGGCTGGCAAAGACACCGACCCCCACGACGAGAACCGTGGGATCGGGATCATCGCGCAAGACGTCCACCACACCCTGTCGACGTACCGCGGGAACGAAGTCGACCACCGCCCCCTTGGGGAATCGGATGACCGTCGGGGCATCATCCACGGTTACCGCCTCGTGCAGCGCCTCAACAAGGGTGTGAGCATCACGAGGAGCAGCAAGACGGAGCCCGGGCACCACCCCCAGGATGCTCATGTCCCACACGCCGTTGTGGCTTGGACCGTCGTCTCCGGTAATGCCCGCACGATCAAGCACGAACGTGACGCCAGCGCGATGCAGGGCGCAGTCCATGAGCACCTGGTCGAATGCGCGATTGAGGAAGGTTGCATAGACCGCAACCACAGGATGGAGGCCGGCGAAGGCCATTCCTGCGGCACTCGCCGCCGCATGCTGTTCGGCGATACCGACATCGAAGGTGCGGTCCGGATAAGCCGCGCAGAATTGGTCCAACCCGGTCGGCCCCATCATGGCGGCCGTGATCGCGACGATCGATTCATCGTCACCACCGAGGCGGACAAGTTCGTCCGCGAAGACATTGGTCCACGTCAACGCCGCTGCCTTCATCGGCCGACCGGTATCGGGATCAATCACGCCGATGCCGTGGAAGCGATCAGCCTCGTCGGTCTCCGCGGGCCGATATCCGCGGCCCTTCTCGGTGATGACATGCACGATGACGGGTGCATCGAATGCCTTAGCCCGACCCAAGGCATGCTCAAGAGCTGCGGTGTCGTGGCCGTCAATCGGGCCGATGTACTTCAGGCCGAGGTCTTCGAACATCCCCTGCGGCGCGACGATGTCCTTCAGGCCCTTCTTCATCCCGTGCAGGGCTTCGTACACCGGGGTGCCGACCACGGGGGTGCGCTGCAGTGTGCGACGTCCCCATTCCAGGAAACGTTCGTAGCCCTGTGTGGTCCGCAGGGTGGATAGATGATGCGCCACTCCCCCGATGGTGGGTGAGTACGAGCGTTCGTTGTCATTGACGACGATGATGAGCGGCCGGTCGGAGGCCGCGATGGTGTTCAAGGCCTCCCAGGCCATCCCACCCGTCAGCGAACCATCCCCCACTACGGCAACCACATGTCGACCCGTGTCCCCGCCGAGGCGATCGGTCAAGTGCCAGGCCTTGGCGATTCCGTCGGCGTAGGAAAGCGCTGTCGAGGCGTGGGAATTCTCGATGATGTCGTGTTCAGACTCGGCCCGGCTCGGGTACCCCGAAAGTCCCCCTCGCTGACGGAGACCATCGAATTCATCAGCGCGTCCGGTGAGAATCTTGTGCACGTACGACTGATGGCCGGTGTCCCAGACGATGGCATCACGCGGCGAGTCAAAGACTCGATGCAGGGCCAGGGTGAGTTCCACCACCCCGAGGTTGGGCCCGAGGTGGCCGCCGGTACGCGAGACGCGATCGACCAGAAACGCGCGCACCTCGTCCGCGAGAACGGGTAATTCGTCTGCGGGCACGGCGCGCACGTCCGAGGGCGAGTGGATTCCCTCAAGCAGCCCCACGAGGCCTCCTTCGATCGACCGGGGCCAGTCTAGGCGCCTCCCTTTCGTCGCACCCGTTGGCAACGCTCACAGGCGATCCCGCCATCGACGACCTGACAAGGCCTCCTGCACAAGCTCGACCTCGCGCAGCCGTAAGGCGAGAATGGCGCCCTCGGCCTCCACGGCATTGAGCACCCGCTCGACATCCGCGGGTGTGCTCCCCAGAGCGGCGCGCGTCGTGGCGTAGGCGGTGCGCGCTCCCTCACGCCGGGCCTCCAGATCGCAGCGGAGTCGGTGAGCCAGCGCCTGGGGGTAGTCATGCCAAACACGCTGTGGTCGCCACTCTGCAGGACCGAGGTCGAGCATCCACCGGACGGCCCGCTCTGGGAATTCCCCGTCCTCAGGATCAGGAAGAGCCGACGGCCAGCCGACCGGGATCATCTGGTTGCGGTCTCGATCAGACGAGTGACCGCAGGACGTACTGCAAGATCCCGCCATGACGGAAGTAGTCAGCCTCGCCCGGGGTGTCGATGCGCACGAGTGCCGTGAACTCCACGGTCCGGCCATCTGCGGCCACCGCCTCGACCTCGACCATCGGTGGAGTTCGACCCTCGTTGAACTCGGTGATCCCGCGGATGGTGAACACTTCATCGCCCTGAAGGCCCAGGCTGTCAGCACTCATCCCGTCCTGAAATTGCAGAGGTAAGACACCCATGCCGATCAGATTCGAACGGTGGATCCGCTCATAGGATTCCGCGATGACGGCCTTGACGCCGAGGAGGGCAGTGCCCTTGGCCGCCCAGTCTCGGCTCGATCCCGAGCCGTATTCCTTGCCCGCGAGAATCACCAGCGGGGTGTGGTGGGCGGCGTATGCCATGGCTGCGTCGTACACGGCCACGGTCTCGTCATCCGGTGTCGTGAAGTCGACCGTGTAGCCGCCCTCGACGTCGTGGAGCATGAGGTTCTTCAAACGAATATTCGCAAATGTACCGCGGATCATCACCTCGTGATTGCCACGTCGCGAGCCATAGGAGTTGAAGTCCTTGCGCTCGACACCATGCTCGGAGAGATACCTCCCCGCCGGGCTGTCCGCTTTGATGTTGCCCGCGGGTGAGATGTGGTCAGTCGTGACCGAGTCACCCAACTTGAGGAGCACTCGAGCACCGTTGATGTCATGCACGGGCTCCGGCTCTTGGGTCATCCCCTCGAAGTACGGCGGCTTGCGAACGTACGTGCTGTTCGCATCCCAGGCAAAACGGTCCCCGGTCGGCGTGGGGAGGGCGCGCCACCGATCATCACCGGCGTACACGTCGGCGTAGCGCGCAGCAAACATGTCCTCGTCGATTGTCGCGTCAATGACTGCCTGCACCTCGGCGGGAGTCGGCCAGATATCGGCGAGGAAGACCGGTTTGCCATCGGCGTCCAAACCAAGCGGTTCGGTGGTGAAGTCGATATCCATAGTGCCCGCGAGGGCATAGGCGACGACCAGCGGCGGTGACGCCAGGTAATTCATCTTGATATCGGGGTTGATGCGACCCTCGAAGTTCCGGTTGCCACTGAGGACCGACACGACGGCCAGATCGGCATCGTTCACTGCATCGCTCACCTCCGGGATGAGCGGGCCGGAGTTTCCGATGCACACCGTGCAGCCGTAGCCGACTGTGTCGAAACCCAATTTGTCGAGATACGGGGTAAGCCCAGCCTTGTTGTAGTAGTCCGTGACGACTTGCGACCCCGGGCCGAGAGTCGATTTCACCCACGGTTTGCGAGACAAGCCCGCCTCGACCGCCTTCTTCGCGAGAAGTCCTGCTCCGACCATGACAGAGGGATTGGAGGTGTTGGTGCATGAGGTGATCGCCGCGATGGCGACTGCACCGTGACCGATCTCGACCGGAATCTCCTCGATGACCGTCTCAACAGCAGCAGCGGGCTCCTTGGTATATGACGCCAGGTCGCGCTCGAAGGCTTGTTTGGCTTCACTGAGCGCCACGCGATCCTGTGGCCGCTTCGGACCGGCGAGAGACGGAACGACCGTCCCAAGATCAAGGTCGAGATACTCCGAGTAGGTGGCCTCGTGAGACGGGTCGTGCCAGAGCCCCTGGGTCCGCGCGTACGCCTCGACCAAGGCCACCTGTTCAGCACTACGTCCGGTCAGGCGCAGGTAGTCCACAGTCGCCGCGTCAATGGGGAAGATGGCCGCCGTGGATCCGTACTCCGGGCTCATGTTGCCGATCGTGGCGCGGTCGGCCAACGGCACAGCGCCAACACCCTCACCGTAGAACTCCACGAATTTTCCTACAACACCATGGGCACGGAGCATTTGCGTGATGGTCAGGACCAGGTCCGTCGCCGTGGCTCCGGCCGGCAGCTCTCCGGTGAGCTTGAAGCCCACGACGCGCGGGATGAGCATCGACACGGGCTGTCCGAGCATGGCGGCCTCGGCCTCGATGCCGCCCACGCCCCAGCCCAGGACGCCGAGCCCATTGACCATGGTGGTGTGAGAGTCAGTGCCGACGACCGTGTCCGGGTAGGCCAGACCGCCGCGCGCCATGACGACGCGAGCAAGATGCTCGATGTTCACCTGATGGACGATGCCGGTACCCGGGGGCACGACCTGGAACTCCTCGAAAGCATCCTGCCCCCAGCGAAGGAACTGGTACCGCTCGCGATTGCGCTCATATTCGAGGGCGACGTTCAGGTCCGCGGCATCCGGGCGGCCGAAGTAGTCCGCGATGACACTGTGGTCGATCACGAGTTCCGCAGGCGCCAACGGCTCGATCTTTGCCGGATCCCCGCCCAAATCGACTACTGCTTCGCGCATCGTGGCCAGATCGACCACCACGGGAACGCCGGTGAAGTCCTGCATGATGACGCGCGCGGGAGTGAACTGGATCTCTTCGGAGGGCTGCGCAGCGGGATCCCAGGAACCAAGTGCCCGGATCTGCTCGGCCGTCACATTGGCGCCGTCCTCGGTGCGTAGGAGGTTCTCCAGCAGCACGCGATGGGTATACGGCAGATCTTGCGCTCCCGGCACGGCGTCGATGCGGTAGATCTCATAGGTCGTCCCGTTGACGACGAGGGAGCTTCGGGCCCCGAACGTATTGTGATCCGCAGCGCTCTCGCCCATGGTGTCCTCCCGGCTCAATCTCCTTCGGCCAAGATATCGAAGCGTTCGCCTACCCCCGACAGGGGCGGCGTCGCCGTGAACCGTCCCCCGCGTGCTACGTTCGCGGTCCTGCATCCAACCGAGGGAGGGCGTCCTCGATGTGCGGTATCGCTGGGGTACTGGGTGGTCCCGAACGCACCACCCCGCTCATCGGACCCATGCTCGACGTCATCACCCATCGTGGACCCGACGACTTCGGCGAATATGTGGCAGACCGGTTCGCCTTCGGGATGCGTCGACTGTCCATCATCGACCTCGCTGGCGGACATCAGCCCATGTGGAGTGCGGATGACTCGGTCGGCATCGTGTTCAACGGCGAGATTTATAACTACCGCGAACTGCGCACCGAACTAAGCAGCGCGGGGCGATCCTTCCAGACCCACAGCGACACCGAGACGATCCTGGTGGGTTATCAAGCGGGTCGGGATGACCTGCCGGCGTTCTTTCGCTCCCTGCGGGGCATGTTCGGACTCTGCCTGTACGACGTTGAACGTCAGGTCCTGGTCCTCGCTCGAGACCCCTTTGGCATCAAACCGCTCTACTACCGGCTTGACGGCAATGCTGCGCATCCACGGGTCCGCTCCTTCGGATCCGAAATCAAGAGCCTCCTCCTCGATCCCGAGTACACCCCTGCGGTGAATGATGAGGCGCTCCTTAACTATCTGTCCTTCCAGTTCAATCCACTGGCGGAGACTTTCTTCGCGGGCATCCACCGACTCGACCCGGGCTGCTACGCCGTCATTTCGCTGGCCGATGGCTCGATCACCGTGGACCGGTACTGGCGTTATGAATTCGCCGAGCCCTGGGAGGACGAACATGCGCTTACCGCAGGGGTGCGTGAGTGCCTCGAGGATTCCGTCGCTCATCACGTGATCGCTGACGTTCCCGTCGGCGCTTTTCTCAGCGGTGGTATCGATAGTGCAATCACCGTGACCCTCGTCCAGGAGCAGCGACGAGCACTCGGTCAGGAGCCGGTGAAGACGTTCACCGTCGGCTTCGATGCCGTCAGCGAGCATGCGCAGGCACGCGAGGTCGCTGACCGCCTAGGCACCGATCATCATGAGGTTCACGTTGACCTTCACGAGTACCTCGAGGTTCTCCCCCAGATCGCCTGGTACTTCGATGAGCCCGTCGCCGATCCCAGCGCCGTGAGCCTGTACTTCGTGGCACGAGCGGCCCGCGAAGAGGTCAAGGTCGTCCTGTCAGGCGAGGGAGCCGACGAGTTGTTCGGCGGATACCGCATCTACCGGGAACCCATGGACCTCGACCGTATCCGTGATCTGCCCCGGCCGCTCCGCGCGGCGTCCGACCGATTGTCCCGTCTGCCGCGCTCCTTCCCGGGCCGTAATTATCTGCGTCGTGCCGCCACCGCGTTCAACGAGCGTTACATCGGCAACGCCTATGTCTTTCGCCCGAGCGAGGTGCGCCGTCTGCTCCGGTCAACACCGAATACGGAGCACGTGCGCCCGGGTGTTGAATTGGCGCAGATCTACCCGGGGTTCGACGAGCTGCCGGAGTCCCGCCGCATGCAACTGGTCGATATGCATTTTTGGCTCCGCGGCGACATCCTCGCCAAGGCCGATCGCATGACGATGGCTCACTCGCTGGAACTGCGGGTTCCCTACCTCGACCCGGAGGTCGCGGCTTTGAGCGAGCGAATCCCGGATCGCCTGAAGTACCGGGACGGCACCACCAAGTGGGTTCTTCGCCGTGCGTTCCGTGGACGCGTCCCCGAGGCCACCGAGCACCGCGACAAGCTTGGGTTCCCCACGCCCCTGGGGACCTGGCTACGACAGGACCCGGATGCCGTCGTTGCTCCAATCCGCGCCAGCACATGGTTGGCCGAGGTGGTGGACATGCAGGTCGTGGAGTCGCTCATCGCCGACCACGTTGCTGGGCGGGCGGACAATTCCCGACGGATCTTCGTCCTGCTCATGTTGGCCCTGTGGCATGGGCAGTTCTTCTCCGGGAAGGTCTAGCGCCAGTCCTCGCTCTCGGCTCGCGTGTCCGACGACGTCATCTGCCACGGGACACTGACGACCATCACACCGGGCGAGAACAGCAGTCGAGTCTTCAGCCGTAGTGCGGATTGATTGTGCAGCAGCTGCTCCCACCAGTGGCCCACGACGTACTCCGGGACGTAGACGGTGACCAGATCACGTGGACTCTCCCGTCGAAGCCGCTTGACATAGTCGATGATCGGACGCGTGATCTCCCGGTACGGCGAGTCGATGACTCGCAGGGTGACGGGAATGTCGCGGCGGTCCCAATCCACCTGGAGTGCGGCAGTCTCCTCCGGGTCGACATTCACCGTGATCGCCTCGAGAGTGTCGTGACGAGTTGCACGTGCGTAGGCGAGTGCGCGTAGCGCCGGCTTGTGCAGTCGCGAGACCAGGATCAGTCCATGAACGCGAGACGGGAGGGTGATGTGGTCAGTATCGCCGACGGCCATCTCCTCCCGCACTTTGTCGTAATGCGAGTGAATCGCCTGCATGATCGCGAAGATGATGGGGATCGCCACCACAACGATCCAGGCTCCCTGCAGGAACTTTGTCAGGAGGACGACGGCGAGCACCGTTCCGGTCAACACGAATCCCAATGCGTTCACCATCCGAGACCGTTGCATATGGGCACGTTCGCGCGCGTCGGATTCCTGTTTGAGCTCACGCGTCCAATGCCGCAGCATGCCGACCTGGCTCAACGTGAAGGAGATGAAGACGCCCACGATGTACAACTGAATGAGCGACGAAACGTCCGCCTGGAACACGATGATGAGAATGATCGCAAAGAGGGCGAGTGCGATGATGCCGTTGCTGTAGGAGAGTCGATCACCACGCGTGTGGAGCTGCCTCGGGAGGTAGCCATCCCGCG
This sequence comes from Candidatus Nanopelagicales bacterium, assembly GCA_023263845.1. Lineage (GTDB taxonomy): Bacteria > Actinomycetota > Actinomycetes > S36-B12 > S36-B12 > Mxb001. Next base: position 11,201 of record JALQUH010000052.1, read on the forward strand.
CCAGAATCGAGCCGAGCACGGGGAAGCCATTGAACGCCGTGTTTGCCGCAAGGGCGAGGATGAGGGCAGTTGCCAGGGAGATGAACAGCACCGCGATGCCCCAGTCACCGAAGACGGCTTGGGCGATCTGCACGATCACTGTCTTCTGCGGCTGACCTTCAGGGATGCCCTGGAGAGTGTCATTGCTGGCGGTCACCTTGACCCCGGTTGACAGCGCCAACCACGTAATCGCAGCGAACATGGCCATCGAGATGACGCCGAGAAGCAGCAGCGTGGTGGCCGCGTTCTTCGACTTGGGCTTCCTAAAGGCCGGGACGCCATTGGCAATCGCTTCAATGCCGGTGAGCGCGGTGGTACCGGACGAGAACGCTCTGGCCACGAGGAACACCAGGGCCACTCCGGCAAACGTGGTGTCCGTGGCGATGATCTCCCAATCGGCACTCTCGGCTCGCAACTCATCACCCATGATCATGCGCACCACCGCGGTGCCCACCATGAAGGCGATGGCGGCCATGAAGGTGTACGACGGAATCGCGAACAGGGACCCGGATTCCTTCACGCCACGCAGGTTGACGACGGTGATGAGGGCCACAATCCCGGCAGCCCACCACGGAGCGTGCGCCTCGATGACCGGGAAGACCGAGCCAAGGTTGGCCACGGCGGCCGAGATAGAAACGGCCACCGTCAAGGTGTAGTCGACCAGAAGCGCACTGGCCACGAAGACGCCCCAACGAGGACCGAGATTCTTGGCCACCACCTCGTAGTCCCCGCCTCCACTGGGGTATGCACGAACGTTTTGCCGATAGGACGCGATAACGACGAAGTAGACGATGACGACGGCGGCCGCGATCCACGCCCCATAGGAGTAGAGGGAGAACCCGCCGAGCGCGAGGACGATGAGAATCTCCTGCGTGGCGTAGGCGTTGGACGACAGGGCGTCGCTGGCGAAGACCGGCAGAGCCACCCGTTTGGGGAGGAGGGTGCTCTCCAAGCGGTCGCTGCGCAGGGCGCGACCGACGAACAGGCGCTTGACGCCGTCCACCATGGACACGACGAGCATCGTAGGCGCGTCCGCCCCGTTGGCGACCACCGCCCCAAGCCCCTCCCCCAGGCGCGTAGCATCGTGGCGTGCACATCGTCATCCTCGGCTGCGGCCGAGTGGGGTCTTTGCTGGCCGATCGACTAGACGACGCCGGCCACTCCGTGGCTATCGTCGATCAGGACCCTCGCGCCTTCCGTCGGCTTCACGCCCAATTCAGCGGGGAGACGGTGATCGGGATCGGGTTCGATCGACAAACCCTGGAGAAGGCCGGTATCGAGCGCGCCCACGCCTTCGCTGCGGTGAGCAGTGGTGACAACACCAACATTCTCGCCGCGCGCGTCGCCCGCGAGACCTACGGCGTCGAGCACGTCGTGGCCCGCATCTACGACCCCCGGCGTGCTCAGGTGTATCAGCGACTCGGTATCCCCACGGTGGCAACGGTCTCTTGGACCGCCGAACAGATCACCCGGCGCCTGCTTCCCCAGGGGGCCTATGAGGAGTACCGGGATCCCAGCGACCGCATCGTCCTCACCGAGATGTCCGTGCACGAGAGTTGGTACGGACATTCCGTGATGGATCTGGAATCGAGCACCGGGGCCCGGGTGGCCTTCCTCACGCGTCTGGGCAACGGGGTCCTTCCCGAGGGCGGCATGGTCTTGCAAGACGCGGATCTCGTCCACGTCCTGTGCCGGGCCGACGAGTTGTCCTCGGTGGAGGCGACATTGGCGGCTCCGCGACCGCGACAGGAGGAATCATGAGGGTTGCCATCGCCGGGGCGGGCAAGGTCGGGCGCTCCATCGCCCGCGAACTCATCGGATTCGGTCACGAGGTGCTCCTGCTGGATCGGGACTCCGACCTTGCTCGACCCGGAGTGGTCGAGGGCGCGGAGGTTCTCAACGCAGACGCCTGCGAGTTGACAACGCTCGAGGAGGCGGATCTTGCTCGCTGCCAGGTCATGGTGGCGGCTACCGGAGACGACAAGGTCAATCTCGTCGTGTCCCTGCTCGCAAAGACCGAGTTCGGCGTTCCCCGAGTCGTCGCCCGCGTCAATCACCCGAAGAACGAGTGGATGTTCGATGACGCATGGGGCGTCGACGTGGCCGTCTCAACCCCCCGCATGTTGTCGGCACTTGTTGAGGAGGCCGTCAGTGTCGGCGACCTCGTGCGCCTGTTCACCTTCCGTCAGGGGCAGGCGGAGCTCGTCGAGATCACCCTGCCTGCGGCTTCTCCGGCCGTGGGCCAACGAGTCGGTTCGATGCCGTGGCCCTCGGACACCGCACTCACCGCCATCGTCCGTGGTCCGCGAGTCATCGCACCCTCAGCAGATGACAGCCTGGAAATCGGCGACGAGCTCATCTTCGTCTGCGATCCCGCGCACGAACCGGAGCTCCAACGCATGCTCGGCGATCACTGATCGGGACTAGTCCGGTTCAGGCTCGGAAGACGGGCCGCCAGCGCGACGCGCTTCGAACGTCGGCCGCAGCACGAGATAGGTGAAGTAGCCGGCGGCGATGAACAAGGGGACGCCCATCACCACCTTGGCAAACCCCAGGGCGCCCACCCAACCAGCCAGATACAGGGGGAACTGCACAAGGATTCGCAGCCCGAATAGGCCCACCCAGATCCACGACGCGGCCGCATAGACGCGGCGCAGTTCACGGTCCGAGCGCCAACGCACCCCGCGCCCGGTGAGAAACCCCACAATGACCCCGACGAGCGGCCATCCCACCAGGATCGAGATGAGGAAGGCAGCGAGGTAGCCAGCGTTCTGCAACAGGCCGGGGATGAAGTATCCCTCACCCGTCCCTGTGCGGCTGGCGACGAACGCCGAGATCCCCACTCCGATAAGACCCGCGAAAATCTGCTGTAGTGGCTCACGTCGGATAAGCCGCCACGCCGCCACGAGGCCTCCCGCGCCCACGGCGATCCAGACCGACAGCATGACGTTGTTACCGGTGGTGAGGTAGGCGATGACGAAGACCACGGTGGGCAGCCCGGAGTCGATGATTCCCCGCCATCCGCCGAGGGCACGATCGAGGAGCACGCGCTCCTCACGGATGTCCTCCGCGGATTGGGGCTCGATCACCGGCTCGTGCTCAGGATGCTCCGAGTCGCGATCACTCATGTGCGTCCACGATCCGCAGGTCGTAGTCGGGGTTGAAGATCATGGCCTGGCCGTCCGGACAGGTCACTCGTCCGACCGCCTGAATAGTGCGACCGACCTCGACACCGGACAATCGACGCCGACCAAGCCACACCAAAGTGAGGTGTCCCGTTCCGTCGTAGATCTCCGCCTCGAGCGTCGGCGCGTTAGCCCGCGGTCGCAGGGTGACCGAACGAATGGTCCCGCACACGTGAACACGTTCGCCTCTGCGACATTCACCGATGGCCTCAGCACCGCTAGCCACCACCTGGTCGGTCAGTTCGATGGCCTCCTGCTGCTCGCGGGTGCGCATCATCGACGACAACCATCCGCCCACAGTTCCTCCTTAGACGCCTTGAGCGTACTCCGGCAGAATGCGCACGATGTCTGTCCTCCTTGTGCATGGTGCCGGATCTTCCGGCGCGGCGGCCCTTGCGCTGCTCGGCGAATGCCTGGCTCCCTTCGGCAGTGTCCAGACCATCGACGACCGCACCGGCGATGTGAGTTCGCTCACGGGTCACTTGGACATGGTGGGCATGCAGGTGGGTCTTGCCGTCGGTGTCAGCCTCGGGGCGCATGCGCTCGCACGCTGGGCCGCGGGGCGCCCTCAGAGCCCACAGCTGCTCCTGTGCCTACCGGCGTGGACCGGCGAACCGGACGAGGTCGCCCGAGCGACCGGGCACACCGCGCAGCGGCTGCAGGTGCTGGGTCGACAAGCACTCCTCCAGGAAATGCCCGATGACGCCGACTCCGGCCCAGGACGCGTGGCCGACCTTGTCCGGCTCGGATGGGGCTCCTACGAGGATCGCGAACTGGTCCATGCGCTCGCCACTGCCGCGCGCCAACGCGGACCGACGACGACCGAACTCGCAACAATCGCGTCCCGGACTGCTGTATTGGGCTGGCCCGATGACGCGCTCCATCCCAATGCAGTCGCCAGATTATGGACCGAGTCCATCCCGGACTCTCGCTGCTTCACTGCGCATTCCCTCGACCCCATCGCGCTACGCCGCGCGTGCCGTCGGGCGATCAGGTGGCTTGCGGAACGTCGCTAGGGCTCGAGGACGCCTGCGGCAACGTCAACGCGATCGCCTCACCCGGCACCATCGCATCGCCGCCCCGGACAACCACCAGGTCACGGAAGACCTGCTCGAGGCTGGCGTTCGCGCCCGGTACGGCGGCCGCGCCGATGAACAGGCCACGCAGGAACCATCGCGGACCATCGACGCCGACAAAGCGAATCGGCTGCAGCCCGCCCTGACCGGGCACCTTCGCCCTCACCTCGGTGCCGTAGTCACCCGCGGCCTCCTCAACCAGGCCACCCTGGCCCGTGATCGAGGACATGATCTGGCGCCGGGCGTCGTCCCAGATACCGGTCGCGCGTGGCGCGGCGAAGGCCTGGACCTGCAGTGAGCCGTCGCCGAGGACCAGGGTGATCACACTCACGGCTCCGGTCTTCTCATCGACCTGGGCCTGCACCTGGAGTCCGTCGACTCCCTTGAGTCGAAGCCCGCCGAAGTCGATGCGGTCATCTGACTCGTCTACCTCGGCGGCATCCCATGGGCCGTTGGGTCGCGGGGACAGGCCCGGCGGCACATCGTCCTTCACGCGATCCCTGTCGGTCCCGGCGTCATCCGCGGTTACCGCGTCATCGCTGACGTCCTCGACGCCAGCAGCATCGTCGCGGTCCTTGCGGCGCTTGCGGATCATGGGCCCTCCGGTCTGTGCGGACCCCCCACGGTACCTGTCGAGCCGTAACCGTCCGCTCCTCGGTGGGTCCCCGGAAGGACGTCCACCTCATGACAGACGGCCAGGCACACGGCCTGGATGATCAACTGCGCAACCCGATCGCCACGGTGAATCTCGACGGCCGTCGAGACGTCTGTGTTGAGCAGGCAAATGACAATTTCCCCTCGGTACGCGGCATCGATGGTGCCTGGCGCGTTCACGATTGTGAGGCCATGGCGGGCGGCGAGTCCGCTCCGCGGATGAACGAAGGCAACGTAGCCGGGCGGCAGCGCGATAGCGATCCCCGTGGGCATAAGGGCGCGCTCCCCGGGCCCGAGGACGAGGTTCTCCCGGGCGTAGAGGTCCATTCCCGCATCCCCGGGCCGGGCGTAGGTGGGGAGAGGCAGATCCGGGTCGATGCGCTGCAGCAGGACGTCCACTCGTCCACCGCCGCTCACGGGTTGACCTCGTGTACCCAGCTTGGTCCGCCCTGTCGCCGATCCTCGATGGCTGCCGCGATCTGCTCAGGGTTGCCGTTGTCGAGGAAATGCTCGAGGGGAACCTGAAGGAACAGCGCCGCCGCTGTCACGGCAACATCGCCATCGGCCGCATTGAGTCGAGCCTCTCCCTCGGTATAGATCTTGCGGCCCACAGCACCGGCAATGCGGGTGCTGATATGGAGTGTCGTACCCACCGGCACGGGTCGTCGATAATCCACTTCGAGGTGCACCGTGACGGCCGGGACGCCCAGATGTCGGTTGAGCACACCCATGGCCTCATCCATCGCGGCCGCGATCATGCCGCCGTGCGCCAATCCGGGAGCGCCCTGGTGGTACTTGCTGACATCGAGGGTGCTCGACATGTCGAGGCCGTCGCCGGCGATGACGCGCAGGTGAAGGCCCCCGGGGTGGTCTACTCCGCAGCCAAGGCACCACCGGTAGTGGCTCGGGACGACGTCGCCTGGGTTCGGTGCCCCGGCACTGCGTACGGGCATCGTGGCCCGTTCGGGCGGAATCGTCTTGCGCTCGGGTCCTTTGCGGCGAGGCTCAGGGGGCATGGCCCGGACGATACCGGCAGCGGCACCTGACAGGCTGTGGTCGTGGAGGGTTGGCAGGAAGGCCAGGACGGCCAGGTCGCGGCCTACCGGGAGCGGTTGTGGCCGGGCCCTGGCCTGCTGATCCTCACGGCGATCATCATCGCCCCCGTCGCCATTGCCTATGGCGCGGTCTTGGGAGCCTGGCTCGGCTGGAGTCTCGGCGTGCTCCTGATTGCGCTTGCCTGGGCCTGGCTCATCGGATCCGCACCCGCGCTTCGAGTCGATGAGCGGGTGTTCCGGGCGGGCCGCGCGCGCCTGCCCCGCCCATATGTCGGTGTGGTTCGGGGACTCACCGCCGAGGAACTGGCACATGAACGCACTCGCGGGGATGTTCGCACGTACTTCGTCATTCGACCGGGCACGTCGCGTACGGCAGTCCTCATCGAGAATGTCGACCCTGACGACCCGCATCCCCGCTGGGTCGTCCAAACGCGTCGGCCCGCACAGCTTGTCGCGGCTCTTAGCCGCCCCCAAGACACAGCGACAGCGTGATGCGGCAAAGTAGGCACCGCCCCAAACGAGAGGTCACACATGAGCGATCTGACGGAAACCACCGACTCCACCGAGGCCGCGGCGCCCACGCACGTCCATCCGGCTCATCCGGTTCTGCGGATGACGGCCCCGCTGGTTGCCCTGGGAGCCTCCTGGGCGGCATCGAAAGCGCTCACTGCGGCTTACCGATCAGTGACCGGCCAGGAACCCCCGGTTCCCGAGGACCGTGCGGTGTCGTTTGCTCGTGTGCTCACGTGGACGGTTCTCACCGCCACCACCGGCGCGGTCATCCAGTTGGTGGTCTACCGGGCCGCTGGCAGAGTGCTGCCCGACTCCGCCGACTAGACCGAGCAGGGGCGCACGGGGTGTCCTGCTGCAGAACGCATGGCGCCGCGGAAAGCGTCTACGCGCATTCCTTGCAGATCGGACCCTTCTTGCCCTCGTGGTCAAGTTGGCTGCGGTGGTGCACGAGGAAGCACGATGAGCAGGTGAACTCGTCGGCCTGGCGCGGCAGCACCCGCACGGTGAGGTTCTCGTCCGACAGGTCCGCGCCGGGCAGTTCAAGGCTCTCCGCCAGTTCGGCCTCGTCGACGTCCACCGTCGAGGCAGCCTTGTCCACGCGACGAGCCTTCAACTCCTCGAGGCTGTCCTCGGCGAGTTCCTCATCGGTCTTGCGAGGTGCGTCGTAGTCGGTCGCCATGTGGTGAGAGCTCCCAGCCAGTCGTGATCCAAGCGCCGGGGAATCCGGCGGCGCTATTGTGCCTGAGACGTCAAGCCCCCGACGCACCTACCCCCGGACAGCCTCGTCCGACACCCCCGTGCCGACCTACCCATGGGGAGAGCCGAAGGAGGAACGATGCCCCTGTACGCCCTAGGCGATCGTCTGCCGGTGATCGATTCGTCCGCATTCGTCCACCCTGACGCTGTCATCATCGGCGCGGTATCCATCGGACCGGAATCGTCCGTCTGGCCGTCGGCCGTTCTGAGGGGCGACCACGGAACGATCCGAGTGGGTGCACGGACCTCCATCCAGGACGGTGCAGTCATTCACTGCAGCACCAAGTGGGACACCGAAATCGGTGACGATTGCACGATCGGCCACCTCGCTCACCTTGAGGGCTGCTCGATTGAGTCCGGTTCTCTGGTGGGCTCCGGCTCAGTAGTCCTCCAGCACGCGGCTATCGGAACGGGCTCGGTCGTCGCTGCCGGCGCCGTGGTTTCCCCCGGCATGGTCATCCCACCCGGCGCCCTGGCCCGCGGGGTACCAGCACGCATCGTGGAGGGGGCGGCCGACCCCGAGCTCATCCGCGAGGCTGCGCAGATTTATGTCCGTAACACCCACTGGTACGCCGCCGACCTTCGCCGGTTGGACTAGCCGCCGCCACGCAGTTGCGCGGCACATGTGCGCACCCTTGGTCACCGATCCACGGCGGACTGGGCCACACGCTAATAGGGACGCAGCCCCAGCGATTCTTCCATGGCCGAGAAGATTCCCGGGGCTGCGGCTAGGGCCATACCCCCATCCGGCCAGGCACCGACAGCACCCCGGATCCGGGCACCGGCCTCCTCAGCGATGAGGGCGCCGGCGGCGACGTCCCAGGGGTTCAGTCCGGTCTCGTAATACGCATCGAGTTGCCCATCGCCCACGAGGCACAGATCAAGCGCTGCAGACCCCAGGCGGCGGATATCACGCACGCGCGGCAGAAGGTCCGCGACGATCGTGGCTTGCCGTGCCCTTCCCTCGCTGGCGTATCCAAACCCGGTCGCTACCAGGGACATGCCGAGATCGTTCACTGCGGAGGCGGCGAGCGGGCGGACACCCTCGGCGGTTGCGCATGTCGCACCGGATCCGCGCACTGCGGCGTACCGGCGTCCAAGGGCGGGTACGTCAACCACCCCGACGCATACGGCACCGTCGACCTCGGCCGCGATGCTTACCGACCACAGGGGCAGGCCATAGAGGTAGTTGACCGTCCCATCGAGGGGATCGACGATCCATCTCACATTCGTCTTCGTGGGGCGGTTGGCCCCCTCTTCGCCCAGGACACCATCGTGGGGTCGCGCTTCGGACAGCATCGTCACGATCAAGGTCTCGGCGCGCTTGTCCATTTCGGTCACCGCGTCCGTGGGCGAACTCTTCGCCTGCGCGTGGAGGATCACGGGCCGCTCCCGCAGAAGCAGGGCGCCGGCCGCCTCGGCGACGGCCTGGGCGATGGAGAACAGCTCGGAGTCGGCCGACTTCACCTGGCCACTGTGCCACTAGCCTTCGCCCGTGCGCTTTGTGGGTCCTTACGCGGACATCCTGAGGATTCCGGGCGCGGCATCGTTCAGCGCGGCGGCGTTCATCGCTCGGCTGCCCATTGCCATGGTCGGCCTGGGAATCGTCCTCATGGTCAGTGCCGTTCGCGGCTCGTACGCCGAGGCGGGGGCCATCGCTGCCGCCTACACCGTGAGTAGTGCCGTCGTGAGCCCCCTGGGCTCGCGTGCGATCGACCGGTGGGGACAACGCAGGGTGGTCCGGATTCTCGTCGTCGTTCACGCCAGTGCACTGGCGCTGCTCGCGCTGCTGACATCGGCCGGGTGGCCATTCGCGGCGCTTCTCGCGATGGCCGTCATCGGTGGCGCCACCCAACCGGCGACGGGCGCGTTGGTCCGTGCCCGCTGGGCGAATCTGCTGGCCGACGATCATCGACTGGGCACGGCATTCGCCTTCGAAAGTCTGCTCGACGAACTCATCTTCGTCGTGGGCCCACCCCTCGCCACCATCCTCGCGGCGGCGGTCGCAGCACCGGCCCCCGTCTATGCCGCCGCGCTCCTGGTCACTGTCGGTTCGACTCTTCTTGTCGTGCAGCGACGAAGTGAACCCGAGCCGGTGGTTGCGGTTGAGCACGCTGATGTTCGCCCCTTGCGCAGGCCCGGAATGCCGATCGTGCTGTTCTGCCTGCTCGCCATAGGTGGAGTTTTCGGCTCCGTCGATGTCGCCACGGTTGCCGCTGCCGACGCGGCGGACGCGCGTATCGCAGCGGGGCTCATCCTCGGGGGCTACGCCGCCGGTTCGATGGTCGCGGCGTTATATGTCGGAAGTCGCAGCGCTGGGCGCGGAGGCGGGTACCTGCCTCGCCTCCTTGCCATCGCGGGATTGTTCCTCGGGCTCGTGTCCCTGCCGCTCGCCCTGGCGCCCAACCTCGTGATCCTCGGTGTGGCCGTCTTCGTCGCCGGGCTGGCGGTCTCGCCCGTGCTCATCGCCTGCTTCACCCTGGTGGAAAGGTTGGTTCCCGCACGTCAACTCACTGAAGGCTTGACCTGGGCCATTTCTGCGATCGGGCTGGGGGTGGCTGCGGCCGCCAGCCTCACCGGCTGGTGGGTGGATGCAGTCGGCAGCGGCACGGCCTTTTGGCTGACAGCAGGCGCTGGGGCGGCGGTTGCGATTGGTGCCCTGGTTGGGTTCCCGGCGTTGCGTCGCGGGGTATCCCCCCCAAGCGGACCCGACGTCAGATAGCGTCTGGGGGGCATCGCAGGAGGGGAGAGAGTGCTGGACACGCTCACGCCGCGCGAAATTCAAGCGCGCATCCGAACGGGGGCCACTCCGCAGGAGCTGGCCGACGAGTCCGGCATGCCCCTTCCCGCCGTTGAACGGTATGCCGGTCCCCCGTTGGCCGAGCGTGCCTGGACCGTTGAGCGCGCCCAGGAGGCGGTGATTCGGCCGGGTGAACGCAGCCTGTCTGCCGTTATGGGCGCGGAGGCCACGGCCCGCGGCGCCGGACCCGACGACATCGCGTGGGATGCCTGGCGGCGTCCAGATGGCCGTTGGGCTGTTGTCGCCACATTCGACGCCGATGGTTCGAGTCGGCGGGCGACGTGGATCTTCGATCCACGATCGAAGGCCGTCGTTGCCGACGACGCGGAGGCCTCCCGGCTGGCCACCGAGGACGTTGTCATCCCGATGCGCTCAAGCCGCCGCCATCACACAGAGATCATCCCGACCACATCGACGTCACGCGCGCAAGAGGTCGATGTCGAGGTAGTCGCTGCGAAGACAGCGGCTGACAACGGCGAAGCCGTTGCGGAGGTCATCGAGATCAGCGACGCCGGATCAGATGACGAGGCGGCCGACCACATTCAACAGGCGCTCGACGTCCCGGCGGAGTCGACCCGAAAGTCCAAGCGAGGCCGACGCGCCAGCGTTCCTAGTTGGGACGAGATCCTTTTCGGTTCACAGTCCGAGGACTGAAAGTCACCGGGCCGACGCCACGCCATTCGCGGTTGGCCTTCGGCGTCAGGCGAAGGGCAGGGGGTCAGGCGAAACGTGCTGTCGGCCGGCCTGCCGCGCCGTGATGCCGCGACGATGGTGCTGGCGACACAGCACCTCGTAGGCGATCTCTCCGGTCCCCACATCTCCAACAACTACCTGATCGCCTTCGCGTTGAATCTCGCCGCCAATAGTCCGTGCCTGGTGTGTCGCACGACGCCCGCACCAGCACAGGGACGCCACCTGCAGAACCTCGACGCGGTCAGCAAGTTCGATCAGTCGCGCTGACCCCGGGAAGAGCTTGGTGCGGAAGTCCGTTGCGATCCCAAAGGCAAATACGTCGATGCTGAGATCATCGACGATGACGGCGAGCTGATCGATCTGTTCCGGCGTATAGAACTGCACCTCGTCACAGATGACGTAATCGACACGATGACCCTGGGACAGCAGGTCGACGACGATACGGCGAATATCCACCTCGGCATGGACCTCCATTGCCGCCTTCGCGAGCCCCAGACGACTGGATAGCGTTGAACTCCCAGCTCGGTCGAGTTGGGTCAGGATGAGTCCGGATCGCCCGCGGGATGCGTGGTTGTGGTCGGTCTGCAGTGCCAGCGTTGACTTGCCACAGTCCATCGTGCCGGAGAAGAAAATCAGTTCAGCCACGGTCCGATCCTCCCCTGGCCGCCAACAGTGGAATCATCAGGTCCTCCTCGGTGAGGGATCCATGCTGGCCCAGCAGCGATGACACCGCCCGGTCGACCTGATCGCTGACGAGGGCGACGTCATCCCTGGCCAGTGCCAGCACGTCACCAATCCGCTCATCATGGTCACCGATGACCTCGCCGAAGAGCCCCGCGGCCATCGCTTCGTCGCGCGTCAACACCCAGGCAGCATCTCCAAGGGCGGCTCGCCACGCCTCCGCCACATCGTTCGCCGCTCCGGTCCGCGCGTACACGTGTCGCATCCGCGGCTCGCCGGCAATGAAGCGCGTCCCGTGTCGAAATCGCGGATCGGCATCGATGTTGATTCGCTTCTCGCAGTCGATCATGCCGTGGTCCGCCGTCACGACCAGGAGGTGATCCTCCGGGAGTACGTCGAGTATTCGTCCTACGAGATGATCAACATTCCGTAGTTCCTCGCGCCAGGCCTCCGACCGCACACCGTGCACGTGACCGGTTCGATCGAGGTCGGCCCAGTAGGCGTAGGTGAGCGAAGGACGTTTCTGGGCTGCGGCCGCGACTTCTGCCACACGCTCGCCGAAACTATCCGCACCGCGGTAGTCCCCCCCACGCAGCACCGCACGCGTCAGGCCACTGTGCTCGTACGGCCGGGGTGAAACGGACGAGACCGCCAGGCCATGACGCTCGGCCCGTTCCAAGAGGGTCGGCTCGGGCTGAACGGCCAGCGGGTGCGGCTCATCACGCCAGGTCAGCGGATGGAGCACATGTCCGCTGTCGGGCAGGAAGAAGGCGGCCCCCACGATGCCGTGCTCCCCCGGGGCCATCCCGGTCCCGAGACTGGCCAACGACGTCGGAGTTGTGGTGGGGAAGGTCGCATGCAGCGGACCACCCGCCAGCGAGGCGAGGCTCGGCGCGATCTCGGCGTGAGCCTCCAGAGCACCCCAGCCGAGACCATCCACAAGGAGCACTGTCACGCCGTGGGGTTCGGCTAGGTGCTCCCGCAACCCCAGCGAATCGGCGACGCCCGGCATTCCCAACGCCGCGGCCGCGCTCGGCATGACTTCCGCGAGTGTGCCGTGACCGTACGGCGGGACGTGGGGTAACGACGTCATCGCAACCGCGCGGCCGTCGCCTCCGAGAGAGCCGCGGCAAATGCCAGCGTGCGGGCAACGACGTCTGGTCCGTCTGCCGCCTCAGACACCCGTAGGGACAGATCGTCATTGCTAGCCGTCCCGGTATAGCCGTGGTCTGCCTCACACTGCGGATCAGTACAGCCAGCCGGTTCCATGTCGATACGGGAGACCGCACCCCAACCGATCGTGAGAACGACCTCGCGCATCGGACCGCCCGTCTTGTGCCGCGCCGGGTTGGCCACGACACGGGTCACCACGACGGAATCGACCTTTTCCAGTCGCACTGCCTCGGTGGACGCCGACGCGTAGGGATGCGGGCACGATTCGTCGGGCCCATGCTCATCGGTGTGCCCGACGATGAGGCGTGTCGGGCTCAGTACGAGGACCGTCACGTGTCGCCGCAATTCATCTCGATCGAAGGTGGCCTCATGGTGAACCACATACGCCACGAGGGGCTCCCCAGCCAGAGCCGTGTCAAGGGCGTCCGCTACCAGCGCGGGGTAGTAGCCGCTTCGCTCGATGTCCGTGCGCAGGCGCCCATGCATCGTGGAGGCATCGGTCATTGCGACATCTTCGCATCCGGCGCCCTGTAGAGATCCATCACCAGCCGGACGACGCCATCCTCGTAACGCCGCCTCAGGGGCAGTCCGCGGTGGGCGAACACAGTCATCATGCGCCCATTCTGCGGCAGGACCTCCGCCACGACTTGCGAAATGCCCCGATCCAGCGCTGCATCCACAAGACGCTGGAGCAAGGCACTGCCGATGCCACGCCCCTGACGGTCATCGCGCACCAGGAACGCCACCTCGGCACAGTTCTCGTCCAGGCGGTCGAACCGACCTACTCCAACGATCTCGCCGCCATCGAGCGCGATCAGTGCCACGCGGTCGTGGTAGTCAACGCGCGTTAGGCGGCGCACATCCGCCTCGGACAACTCCGGGTGCGGCGCGAAATACCGCAGGTAGATGGAGGCATCCGAGAGGGCGCCGTGGAAGGCCTGCAAGGCCGGGGCGTCGTCCGGGGAAATGGGACGGATGCCCACGTCCAGCCCATCTCGTAGATGGTCTTCCGTCACCCATGACGCTGGATACTGCGGATCGGGCACAGGATTACGCTATCGCCTCCCCAACCGCTAGCGTCGTACGCGTGAAAAACGCGATCAAGCTGTCCCCAGAGGTGAATCAGGCGCTGCAGGATGGAACCCCTGTCGTTGCGCTCGAATCCACGATCGTCAGCCACGGTCTCCCCCGCCCCGAGAATCTCCGAGTGGCTCGCGCGGTGGAGGAGACCATCCGAACTCGTGGGGCGGTCCCGGCGACCATTGCTGTCATCCGGGGCACGGTGACCGTCGGTCTCGACGACGATGATCTGGAGTTCATTGCCCAGGACGACGACGTCATCAAAGTAAGTGTTCGAGATCTGGGCAGTGTTGTAGGGCTCCGCCGGTCCGGGGCCACCACTGTTGCCTCGACGTCTCACATCGCTGCGCGCGTGGGCATAGGGGTATTCGCCACGGGAGGTCTCGGTGGCGTCCACCGAGAGGCGCGCGATACATGGGATGAATCGGCCGACCTCGACACCCTTTCGGTTGAACCCATGGTCGTCGTGTGCTCTGGCGTCAAGTCCATTCTCGACGTACCAGCCACCCTTGAGCGTTTGGAATCGCTCAATGTCGGGGTCGTGGGCTTCGGGACCGCACAGTTCCCCGGTTTCTACCTCACGGACTCCGGAGTGAGCCTCGATTGGCGCGTCGACACCCCCGAGGAGGTCGCCGACATCATGCGTGCTCGTCGCGACCTCGGTATCCGAGGATCACTCGTGGTCGCGAATCCCCTACCCGAGGACCGGCAACTCGACCCGGTCCTGCACGACCGCACCTTGGAGGAGGGCCTACAGCGCGCGCGCACCTCAGGAATACGCGGCAAGGAAGTCACGCCGTTCCTTCTCGACTTCTTCCATCGGGCGACCGCAGGCGCCAGCCTTGCGGCCAATACCGAGATCATCCTGAGAAACGCTGACCTTGCGGCCCGGATAGCCGTCGCCGGTAGGTGAGCGTGTCGGATCGCACCGAGTCGGTCACCGTCATCGGGGACCTCATGATGGACCTGATCGTTCAGATTCCGCACCTGCCCGTGCCGGGGACAGACACGCAGGCCGAGATTGGCTACCACCTCGGCGGAGCGGCGGGCAATGTCGCCGCGTGGTTGGCTTCTTTGCAGATTCCCACCGCGATCCTGGGCCGAGTGGGATGTGATCCTTTCGGTGACGAGACGCTGCGCGCACTCGATTCGGCTGGCATCACGTTGCACGTCACGCGTGATCCTGACCGCAGCACCGGAATCTGCATCTCTCTGGTGACCCCTGACGGTGAGCGAACGATGATGCCGGACCTTGGTGCCAACGCCGGCCTACGGCCCGAGCACTTGATTGAGCAGGCTTTGCCCACGGGTGGTCACGTACACATGTCTGGCTACTCGTTGCTCCACGATGAGACACGCATCACCGCACTCGGCGCACTCGATGTCGCTCGACATCGGGACATGACGGTGAGCATCGACGCATCCTCCGTCGAGCCTCTTCGCGCGGCGGGACCGGCAACCTTCCTCGGCTGGATCGCCCCCTGCTCCATCCTGTTCGCAAACGCCGAAGAGGCGCTCACGTTGACCGGAAAGGACAACCCGGAAAGCGCGGCGCTGCAGCTGCGAGATTCGGCCGCCGTCGTCGTCGTCAAATTGGGCCCCGACGGCGCTCTCGTGGCTCATGGCCAGACGGTCACACACAAGCCCGCACTCCCTGTCGAATCCGACGTCCTCGACACCACCGGGGCCGGTGACGCCTTCACGGCCGGATTCCTGCGGGGATGGATCCGACGCGAAGGCATTGATGCCGCCCTCGAATGGGGGCTCGACACGGCGGCACGGGCGGTCGCTTCCGTCGGCGCCCGGCCGTAGTCTCGTCTCCTACACCGTACGACGAATCAGGAGGCAGCACGAATGGCGAAGCGGACCGGCAAGCCGGCGCCCGGTGCTGACCGAATCATCGATGTTGATGTCGACGGCGAGATGCGTAACTCGTTTCTCGAGTACGCGTACTCCGTTATCTACAGCCGGGCACTCCCCGACGCTCGGGACGGGCTGAAGCCGGTCCAACGCCGCATCCTGTTCCAGATGAGCGAGATGGGCCTTCGACCCGATCGTGGCCACGTGAAGAGTGCCCGTGTGGTGGGCGAAGTCATGGGCCGCCTCCACCCTCATGGCGACAGTGCCATCTATGACGCCCTCGTCCGCATGGCACAGCCCTTCACCCTGCGTCTGCCCTTCGTGGACGGCCATGGCAATTTCGGTTCCCTCGATGACGGTCCGGCCGCGATGCGCTACACCGAATGCCGGTTGGCGGCTTCGGCCCTCGCCATGACCGCCGGGCTGGATGAGGACGTCGTCGATCTGGTCCCAAACTACGACGGTCGGGAGCAGGAACCGCAGGTGCTGCCCGCCGGCTTTCCCGCCCTGCTGGTGAACGGCGCTTCCGGTATCGCCGTCGGAATGGCCACATCCATGGCCCCCCACAATCTCGGGGAGGTCGTAGCGGCAGCGCGACACCTTGTCCTCAATCCCGACGCCGACCTCGACGCCCTACTGCGTTTCGTCCCCGGCCCCGACCTGCCCGGCGGTGGCCTCATCGTCGGACTCGATGGGGTGCGCGACGCCTATGCCACAGGCCGCGGCTCCTTCCGCATGCGCGCCACGACGCGCATCGAGCAGGTAACGCCGCGGCGCCGCGGCATCGTCGTCACCGAACTGCCCTGGGGAATTGGACCGGAGCGCGTCATCGAGCGGATCAAGGACCTGGTGAGCACCAAGAAGCTCCAGGGCATCTCCGACATCGTCGATCTCACTGATGGCGAGCATGGCCTTCGCCTTGTGATCGAACTCGCGCCATCGGTGAACCCCGAGGCCATGCTTCTGCAGTTGCAGAAGATGACTCCGCTCGAGGAGAACTTCACCGTCAATGCCGTCGCCCTCGTCGACGGCCAACCCCAGACCCTTGGTTTGCGCGAGCAACTTGAGGTCTTTGTCGAACATCGCAGGGAGGTCGTGCGCAGGCGCAGCTCCTACCGGCGAGAACGCGCTCGGCAACGCCTGCATCTCGTCGAGGGCTTGCTTATCGCGATCATCGCCATTGACGAGGTCATCGAAGTCATTCGCTCGAGTGACGACACCGGAATGGCCCGCGAGCGTCTCATGTCGATCTTCGATCTGTCGACCGACCAGGCGACATACATCCTGGACATGCCCTTGCGCCGGCTCACCAAGTTCTCGCGTATCGAGTTGGAAACCGAACGCGACGAATTGGGATCGAGCATCGAGAGCCTGACCCGGATTCTGGACGACGACGACATCCTGCGCGGCGTCATCGCCGAGGAACTGCTCGCCGTGGCCGAAGAACATGCCACGCCCCGCCGAACCATCCTGCTCGAGGACTCGGGGACCGCCGTGAAGGCTGAGGATCTCGGCATGGAGATGCCAGACTCCCCCTGCCATGTCCTTCTCGCGGGGACCGGGCTCATTGCCCGGACTGCGTCCACGGAGCTGGGTGAGGGTGGTCCGCGCGGCAGCCACGACGTAGTGGTCGCCCACACCACATCGACCGGTCGCGGTGAGGTCGCGCTCATTTCCAGTCGGGGCCGCGCTGTACGCATTCCAGTCCATGACCTGCCCATATTGCCGACCACCGCCCATGCCCCATCCCTGGCTGGTGGCGCCCCGCTCGGCGCCTTCCTCGACCTTGATCCCGGTGAGCGTGTGATCGGCCTGCTCGAGGTGACCGATCCACCCGCCGTCGTGCTTCTGGGCACCGCAGCCGGCGTCGTCAAGCGCACTGCCGTGGAGGGTCCACCCACACGTACATCCTGGGACCTCATTGCCCTCGCCGATGGCGATGAGGTGGTGGGGGCAGTCGAAGCCACCAACGAGGACGACATCGTCTTGGTGACCTCCGACGCGCAGGCCTTGCGATTCCCCGCCCACGCCGTGCGCGCTCAGGGCCGATCCGCCGCGGGGATGGCGGGGATTCGCCTGGCAGCCGGCGCCCGCGTCGTCTACTGCGGTGCCGTGCCCGGTGATGCCGCGGACCCCATTCTCGTGACCGTCACCGCGAGCGTCGATGCCCTACCCGGTACCTCGTCCGGCACGATCAAGATCAGTTCGTTGACCGACATACCGCTCAAGGGACGCGGCACCGGCGGCGTGCGCTGCCATAAGTTCCTGCGCGGCGAGGATCACGTGGCAGTCGCCTGGTCCGGTAGCGGACCGGTTCTTGCCGCGTCACCATCGGGCGCCCCGTTGGACATTCCCTTCAGTCGGAGCAAGCGGGACTCCTCGGGATTACCGGTACCCGGGGTCATCGCGGCCCTGTCCGGGCCTGTGCATATCGAGGCACCGTGACACCCTGTCGCTCCACGGACGAACCGCTCGGCGGCACGGCGCCACACGCCCAGACCTGGTGGCTGGTCGAAGATCCGGGTCCGTGGGGGTCGCGCGCACCCGGCACAAGTCGTCTGGTCGGGGTTCGCGAACTGACGAGCGACGATGAGCGTCGCGTGCTCCTCGTACGGCCCACCCAGCGTCGAGCTCCAATCGACCAGGGCATCGTCGTGTGGATCGTGCCCGGCGCCGGTGGACGACCGGTGCGCCACGTCGCGGACGATCCACAGGACTTGGCGCGCTGGCCGCTCACCGGGCACCCCGGCCATGTCGCTGAGGCTCTTGATCGCGACGTTCCGCGCCTGCTCATCTGCACGAACTCGGCTCGGGACGCCTGTTGCGGAGTCGTCGGCCGCGAGCTGGTGCGCGCGCTGGGCCCCCAGGACGGTGTTTGGGAAAGCTCGCACCTCGGTGGCCACCGTTTTGCCCCGACCGGTCTACAGATCGAGCAGGGCATGGTCTACGGCCGCCTCACCGCTGATGCCGCGGTAGCGGCGCTCACCAACCCAGAACCCGGCGCGGCGCTCGTGGACTACATGAGGGGCCGTCCGTCCCTTACCGCTCAGGAACAGGTGGCGCAGATCGCGGTTATGCGGCAGACCGGTCAGGTCGGCACGTCGTTTCGTAGCGTCGGGGCCGAGGTCGCGGTAATCCTGCCGGACGGCAACACCGTCACGGTCATGCTTCAGACCGTCGATCTGCCGGACCGGCCCGCGTCCTGCGGAGCCGAACCCACCCCGGCGCGCGTTCTTGAGGTTGTCGACCTGTTCTAGCGCGATGCCGCGATCAAGTCCGAGCGATCGTGCAGGGTTGTGCGATCTCGACCTGCCCGCTCGCCGAGAGAGCGCTCAGCGGCGTCGATGCGGCGCCAGCCCTCATGGTCCACAACGTCGACGTGAGCGAGCGCGATCATGACCGACTCCGGATCAGGATCGTTCGCCCTGTCAAGCAACCCTTCCGATGCGTCCGCGAGTACGGCCGACACCGTCTGCACCGCGCACTTCTTGTTCGTGCCAATGATGCCGCTTGGTCCGCGCTTGATCCATCCCGTGACATACAGTCCGTGTCTGACATCGGATCCGTCCATGACGCGCCCTTCCACATTCGGAATGACGTGCCGATCCGCATCGAAGGGCAGGCCCTCGAGCGGGAGTCCGCGATAGCCAACGCTGCGCACCACCACGTCCACGGGGATCGCATGCAGGTCACCCGTGCCGGAGGCACGCCCCTCTTCGTCGATCGTGGTTCGCTCCAGGACGATCTCCTGCACGCGGCCAGTGCCGCGGATCTCGACCGGGCGGGATCGGAAATGTACATGGATCATGCGGGGGTGGCTCGTGGGGGGACGCGCCAACCATTCTTCGATCACCGCCACGTTGCGGGCCGTAGCCTTGTCGGACGCAATCGCGGTCATGCTGGCTGGATCATCCACCTGCGCACCCTCGTCGACGACGATGCCGCACTCCTCCAACTCGCCAAGTTCCCGCAGCTCTTTTGTCGTCCAGTTCGCCTGGGCCGGGCCACGCCGCCCGATGAGGTGGACCTCCCGTACGCCGGATCCGCGTAATGCGGCAAAGACATGCTCGGGCATGTCCGTGTGCTCGATCTCGTTCGCGCACTTGCTCAAAACGCGCGTGACGTCGACCGCGACGTTGCCCACGCCGATCACTGCGACACTGTGACTGCCAGCCAGCAGTTCGGTGAATGCATCCGGAGGCATGTCAGGGTGGCCGGTATACCAATTGACGAGGTCAGTCGCTGCGATGCTGCCGGGAAGATCCTCGCCAGGGATGCCGAGTTCGCGATCGCGCGAGGCGCCATAGGCCAAGATCACCGCATCGTAGTAGTGCTCCATCTGGGTCCAGGTGAGGTCCTTGCCTACCTCGACGTTGCCAAGGAATCGGATACCGGGGCGCTCGAATATGCCGTCGAGTTTGTCGCGGACCGACCGAATGCTGAGGTGATCGGGCGCCACGCCGTAGCGCACAAGCCCGAACGGTGTCGGCAGGCGATCGATCACGTCGACCGTCAGGGGAACGTTCTCCTGGGATAGCAGAGCATCGGCGGCGTACAGGCCGGACGGGCCGGCTCCCACAACGGCGACGCGAAGCGGGCGATCCATTAGCGCCTCCTACTGACGTCGTTCGCCTTCATAGTCCCAGCAGCGCACGCGCCTGCGCGAAACCCGGCTCGGGATCGACCGGGTCTAGGTGGACCGTGTGCATTCCCACCGATCGAGCCCCCTCCAGATTGATGGGCTGATCATCGATGAAGATGCACTCCTCGGGCGCGACGCCCATGCGCTCGATGATGAGTTCGTAGGCCCGTGGATCGGGCTTCATCACTCCATCCGTGCGACCTTCAACCATGTAGTCGAAGTCTGCCAGCACGGTCATGTTGTCGACCCACTCTTGGTCATGGAAGGACCGTAGGTCGTTCGTGAGCAGTCCGATGGGTACACCTGCAGCCTTGGCATCCGCGATGAGCTGCCTGGCTTCCGGCCGGGTCAATTCGTCAACGGTTCCGGCATACAGATGAGCCATGAAGTTCGGCATTGAGGCGGGCTCGCCGGTGAGGTCAGCGAACTCCTCGCAGCGGCGGCGCCAGTACTCAGTCTCCTTCATCCCCCCTGCTTGGAAGCTGCGCCAGTCCTCGTCTGAGTCCGGGTCGAACGGTCCCGTCCAACTGAGCGTTCCAGGAGCGAGATTCATTGACCGCTCACCAGCGGCACGTAGTTCGAAGGGTGTCAGCAGGACCGGGCCACCGAAATCGAAGATGAGGGCGGTCAGTGTTCTTCCTCGGTGATTGTCACCATGTCGTAGCGAACGACATCGCCCAGCCAGCCGCACGCGCCACACCAGGTCATGAAGACCCGACGATCGGACTCCCAGTACTCGGTGGAGATGCCTCCATGGATGTCGATGCTCGAGGCACACATGGGGCAGAAGGAGGGACGATCCAGTAGGTGTCGCTCGGCATCGGGTGCGAACCATGATCCGGGCGGAGGCAGGCGATGCGGATCCGGGGGCATCTCACTCAAGGAGATACCACCGGAATCCGTCGGTGTGTGGTCATGCACCGGCGCCAGCCTTCTCACGTCGGGCCCAGGCGTCCTCATGCAGATCGAGCAGCCGCTGCTTTATGGGGCTGTAGCGCATGGAGCCCATGGTGATGAATGCCTCGGCGAACTCCCGCTCGGCACCGAACTTGTCCCGCTCACACGGAAGGGGGATCACGTCGTGCTTCTCGCGGATGGTGCCGATCGGATCCTCGCCGTTGGCCACCTTCTTCATGTTCTCCTTGAACATCTTGCGCAGCATCGCAACGCCGGCGTCCGTTCGACCCAGGTGCTCCTGAGTCCGATCCGTGATGGGCCCCTGCGAGACCCAGGCCATGATGTCCTGGCCCTCGATGTAATCGGTAATGAAGCGACCCTGCTCGTCACGCCATTGGTACTCGTAGACCACGGGCCGATCTTGCGTCTCCCACACGCCGCCCTCGGGGTGGTGAAGCGAATAGAACAGCTTCCAGGTCGTGGTCTCGTCGATTGGGACGCGGATCTGCATCTGGTCGATGCCCGCACCGCCGACGCGCATGTAGAACGGGAAGACAAGCGGGTGGCCCACCTTCCAGTCGTCATTCTCCTCCGTGCCGCCCTCTTGGACTCGACGCTTGAGGATGCCCCACTCCATCTCCTCGAAGCCTGTCTTCAGGTGCTTCTTCTGGAAGGACTTGGGGGCATTGAAGCCCTGCATCTGCCCGAGGAATTCGAAGTAGTAGCCGTGCAGCCACTCCACGTGGTGCGGATCCACGGAGTTCTCCATGATCTGCAGCCAGCTACAGGGCAGGGTGGAGTGGCCGACATCGCGGATGCCGTCCTCGACGAAGACATCGAAGCGCGGCAACTCGGGCGCCGGGCCCGGGCCGACATACACCCAGACCATGCCGCCCATGACCTGAGCCTTGCCCGCCTTCTGCTTCACCCGGTCACGGAAGTTCTGGTTATCCGCCTCTGCGGGCTGCTCGACGCAATTGCCGTCAAAATCCCACTTCCAGCCGTGATAGCCGCAGCGGATACCGTCCTCGTGCACGACTCCGTAAGTGAGCGAAGCGCTGCGGTGCGGGCACTGTTCGCGCACGATGCCGTAGGTGCCGCTCTTGGGGGTCTTGAACAGTGTCCAATTCTCGCTCAGCAGACGAACGGTCTTCGTGGGCGTCGTGTCGAAGTCGGCCTCGAAAGCAATGGGATACCAGTATCGGCGCAGCAACTCCCCCATCGGGGTGCCAGGCCCAATACGGGTGAGCTCCTCGTTCTGCTCGACAGTCAGCATGATCATTCCTCCCAGAGCCGGTGCCTCGCTTCACCGGATATTGCTATTTAGGTTACCGATTCGAAGAGCGTGACGGGAGCGCGACGCCCCGTCGTTGGGGACCTCCCGGGGAAGGAGACCTTCGTCTCCTTCCCCGGGACGCGCCCTTGTGGCTAGGTGTGTAGGCCGTCATGTGGATGGGCAATTCGCCTTGGCTGGCTAGCCCACCTTGGTGACGACGCCGGTATTGCCGTCGACGCGGATGCGGTCGCCGGTCGAGATGGTGCTGGTGGCGAACGACGTCCCGGTGACCGCGGGAAGGCCGTACTCGCGGCACACGATGGCGGCGTGGCTCATCATCCCACCGATGTCGGTGACGGTCGCCCCGATCTTGGAGAAGATGGGGGCCCACGACGGCGCCGTCAGCGG